>NZ_JBVVQN010000014.1:0-226732 GCF_055811075.1 Mesorhizobium sp. WSM4820
ACACGATCGACCATCCGAATCATCTCCCTCTCTTCCTTACCCCCGGAATCATCAATCCGATTCTGTGCAAAGGCCTCCTTGTGGGAGAAGGGGGCCGCCCACGGGTCTTGCCTCCGGCAAGCCCGAGGACAGGCTCCGCGGCCGGATGAGGGGTGCTCCAGCTTGGCACCAACAGCACTCCGGCCAGCACCCCTCTTCCGTCTTGGCGCTGCGCGCCAATCCACCTTCTCCCACAAGGGGAGAAGGAAGAAAGGCCGCCGCCTACCGCGCATATTTCTTCGCACCGACCACGCAGAGCACGACGGCGGCGGTGACCGCGATCATGGCGGGGCTGACTTGCTCGTGCAGCAGCATTGCCGCCAGCCCGAGGCCGAAGAAAGGCTGCAGAAGCTGCAACTGCCCGACCGCGGCGATGCCGCCTTGCGCCAGCCCGCGATACCAGAACACGAAACCGATCAGCATGCTGAACAGCGAGACATAGGCCAGGCCGATCCAGGCGGCCTTGCCTACGTTTTCGAGCGACGGTGGCATGGTGACGAGCGTCAGCGCCAGCATGACCGGCAGCGACAACACCAGCGCCCATGAGATCACCTGCCAGCCGCCAAGCTTGCGCGACAGCGTGGCGCCTTCCGCATAGCCCAGTCCGCATACGATGATTGCCGCCAGCATCAGCATGTCGCCAAGCGGCGACACCGAGACACTTTGGGTCACCGCAAATCCGGCAACCAGGGCGCTGCCAAGGCATGAAAACAGCCAGAAGGCCGGTTTGGGGCGATCGCCGCCGCGAATGACGCCGAAGATCGCGGTCGCCAGCGGCAACAGGCCGATGAAGATGATGGAATGGGCCGAGGTGACGTGCTTGAGCGCCAGCGCGGTCAGCAGCGGAAAGCCGACCACGACGCCGAGCGCGACGATGGTCAGCGACAACAGATCCTGCCGTTCCGGACGCTTCTGGCGAAAGACGAGCAGAAGCGCCAGGCCGAGGATGCCTGCCGTGGCAGCGCGGGCGACGGTCAGGAAGGCCGGATCGAAATCCATCACCGCAACCCGCGTTGCCGGAAGCGATCCGCTGAAAATCAGTACTCCTACGAATCCGTTGATCCAACCGCCCGCCGTCTTGTCCATCGCATGCCCCTGATGTTCTCGCCCTCTATCGGGCCGGACCTATGGCGCCGCCAGAGACAATGAGGTACAGTTTGATGAAACTGTCATGGCAAATTGAGCAGTACGGATGGACGAGCAGACGACGGCAAATGTGGGCAGCGGGACGCTTGTCGAAAGCGTGATGGCGACGATCAGGCACAGGATCGCCGCGCGCAGCCTGACACCCGGAACACGATTGCCTTCGATCCGGGCTTTCGCGAAAACCATGCAGGTTTCGAAATCCACAGTGGTCGAAGCCTATGAGCGTCTTGCCGCAGAAGGCGTCATCCGCTCGCGTCCAGGTTCGGGCTTTTATGCCGCCGGACCGTTGGCTCCCTTGTCGCTGGCCGAGATCGGCCCCACGCTTGACCGTGCCGTCGATCCGCTCTGGGTTTCGCGCCAGTCGCTGGAAGCCGGCGACGGCGTGCTCAAACCCGGTTGCGGCTGGCTGCCGGCCGCGTGGATGCCGGAGGCCGGATTGCGCCGGGCGCTGCGGACAATGGCACGCGGCGATGATGTCACGCTGACCGATTACGGCACTCCGCTCGGGCTGCCGCCGCTGCGGCATCTGCTCGCCCGGCGCATGGCAGAGCACGGCATCGAGGCGTCTCCCGACCAGATCATGCTGACGGAATCGGGCACTCAGGCCATCGACCTCCTGTGCCGGTTCCTGCTCGAACCGGGCGACACGGTGCTGGTGGACGACCCCTGCTATTTCAACTTCCATGCCCTGTTGCGCGCTCATCGGGCCAAGGTGGTCGGCGTTGCCTATACGCCGTCGGGACCGGATATCGAGCTGTTCGCGCAGGCGCTGCTCGAGCACCGGCCGCGCCTCTACATCACCAATTCCGCGCTTCACAATCCAACGGGTGCAATTCTGTCGCCGGTCGTCGCCCACCGATTGCTCAAGCTCGCCGACCAATCGGATCTGACGATCATCGAAGACGATATCTTTGCCGACTTCGAACACACCCCGGCACCCAGGCTGGCGGCGTTCGACGGTCTTGGTCGCGTCGTCCATATCGGAAGCTTCTCCAAGACGCTTTCGGCGTCGGTGCGCTGCGGCTTCATCGCGGCTCCGCGCGACTGGATGGAAGGACTGACCGATCTCAAGATCGCCACGTCATTCGGCAGCGGCAGGCTTGCCTGCCAACTGGTGCTGACGCTGCTGAAGGACGGCAGCTATCGCAAGCACGTCGATCTGCTGCGCACGCGGCTTTCCCGCGCCATGGCTGAGACAAGCACCCGCCTGAAGGCGATCGGCATCGTGCCGTGGATCGACCAGCCGACCGGCATGTTCTTGTGGTGCAGACTGCCGGAAGGCGTCGATGCAGCTGATATAGCCCGCCGCGCCTTGCCGGCCAATGTCGTTCTGGCGCCCGGCAATGCGTTCAGCCTGTCCCAAACCGCCAGCCGTTTCCTGCGCTTCAACGTCGCGCAGTCGGCGGACGAGAGAATTTTCAGGACGCTCGAAGAGGCGATGTCGCGTTGATTTTTCGCGGCGCTTCGCCCCTCACGGCCCTGCCCGCCTGCGCCGCCGCTCATAGAGCATGACCAGCGTTTCGGCGGTCAGCGCAGGCTTCTTCTCACCTTCGATCTCGATGATGTTGGCGGCCTTCATCAGATACTGGCCGGGGCCCTTGTCCTCCATGGACAACAGCGTGATCCGCAGCCTGATGCGCGCGCCGGCCCTGACCGGCGCCAGGAACCGCACCTTGTCAAAACCATAATTGAAGACGGCTTGCGTGTTTTCCGGCACGATGCCCATGTCGAGCGCCAGCGCGCCGATGATCGACAGCGTCAAATAGCCATGCGCGATGGTGGCGCGGAACGGGCTCTGCCGCTTCGCCCGCTCTGGATCGACATGGATCCATTGGCGGTCGCCGGTGCATTCGGCGAACTGGTCGATGCGGCTCTGGTCGACCGTCGTCCAGTCCGACACGCCAAGCTCCTGCCCTGTCATCGTCCTGAGCTGTTCGTAGGTCGGCGGCGGCCTCAGCCGTATTTGCGTCATTCCTGCTTTCCCGATCGCTTGCCTTGCCTCCGGACCACGAACCGGCCGCCTCTGTCAATTCGCTCAGTGTGTTCCGCCGCGATATCCTCGGCCGGATCGCGCCAGTGGCGGTGTAGAGCTGAATTATCGAGCAAGAGGAACTTTGTGCGCCTCGGCGGGACCAACACCAAGGCTTTCGCCAGCCGGGATGACGACAGAAAAGTCCAGCGGCTTGGGAAACAGCCTACTCCTTGTCGTAGCCGCTGCGGATTTCCTCCATCGCCTCCTTGATGCGCTCGCGCAGGATCTCGACCGATTCGGTGCCGGATTTCCTGGCCAGCTCGGCCACCTCGCCGGCATTCTTCAATGCGGTTTCGAAGGATTTCCTGGCGAACGCCGTTTGCTTGGCCATCAGCTCCCGAGGATCGCCCGGCGCCCTGTAGTCCTGCGCCATGTCGGCGATCTCGTGCAGCGTGTCTTGCAGCATCTCGCGTTGCCTGGAGAGCATCGACGACGCTCCGGCAGCACTTGCCCTGGCCGACTTTTCGAGTGCCTCGAGGTTCTTGCGATGATGGCTGAGGATCGCCTCGACATCGACGTTCGGCAGCTTCAGGTCGCGGCCGAACCTGCCGAACATGTCGATGAAGGTGTCGGATTCCGGTCGCTTTGCCATGGTGGTTTTCCTCTGTTGCTGCGAATTCGGCAGCTGAAGAGAAACAATAGAACAGCGGAGCTTCGCGGTCCATTCGGCCGCGCACACATCGCGCCTCAGCCGACGAGGAACAGCCGTTCCAAAGTGTGGAGCACGACGCCGGCCAGGCCGCCGATGACCATGCCGTTGAAGCGGATATATTGCAGGTCCCTGCCGATGTTCATTTCGATCAGCCTGGTCAGTTGCGCAAGGTCCCAGCGCTTGACCTGATCGGCGATGAATTTCGAGACGCCGCTCTTCTGGCTTTCGACGAACGACGACAGCGCAACGATAAACCCCTGGTTCATGTCGGCCCTGATCTGGGCGTCGCCGGCAAGATGGCGGCCGACCTCGACGAACATGCTGGCGAGATGGGCGCGGATCATCGAACTCGGCGCCTTGGCGTCCTGCTCGATGAACACACTCAGGCTTTCCCACATGTCGCCGGCCAGCGCCTTCAGCTCCGGCCGGGCGAGGAAATCGCGCTTCAGTTTCTCGGCGCGCTTGGCGTATTGCTTGGATGTCCTCAGCCGCTCGACGAAGCTCAGGACAAAACGGTCGAATTCGGCGCGCATCGGGTGATCGGGATCGGCCCGCACCTCGTCGAGCAGCGATCCAGCCGAGGCGACGATCTTCTTCAGCAGATAGGCGTCGGCGCGAAACAGGTTGAACAGCGACGGCAGTTCCTCGCGGATCTTCTCGCGCATCGTCGCCAGCGCCTGCTCGTCGCTCAGGAAGCGGCCGACGACCTTGGTGAATTCGTCGAACAGTCGTTGGTGGCGGCGGTCGTCGGTCAGCGCCGACAGCAACTCGGCGGCGAGCGGTGCCAGCGGCACCTTTTCGATCTGCTCCAGCATGCGGCTGGTGACGAAGCCGCGCAGGCCGGATTGCTCGATCGCCGCCAGTGTCTGCGGCACCAGCCTGCCGACGAAATGCGACAGATCGGCGGCGCGGTTGGGGTCGGCCAGCCAGTCAGCGACGAGTGCGGAAAAATCGACCTCGGCAAGCTTTTCGCGCACCGGCTCGGGCGCCAGGAAATTGACCTCGATGAAGCGGCCGAGATTGTCGGCGATGCGGTTCTGGTTCTCCGGGATGATTGCGGTGTGCGGGATCGGCAGGCCGAGCGGTCGCCTGAACAGCGCCACCACCGCATACCAGTCGGCCAGCCCGCCAATCGTCGCCGCCTCGGCGAAAGCAGCGACGAAACCCAGCCACGGATAGTGGCCCTCGAACGACTTGGCCACCGCAAAGATGAGGACGCAGAGCGCGAGCGTTGCGGTGGCGACGAACTTTGTGCGCCGAAGCGCCGAAAGCTTGGCCTCCGCGTCGGCATCGAACCGGGCGGATGCCAAAGTCGGTGCTGATTGTGACATGGATGAACTGCTCCTGGTCGATGTCGCGGAGTTAACTTAGTGATCCGCCCACCCGAATGCGCGCCATATCAGGGTCATGGTCCGCACGACCGCCCACACAAAGCTGACAGAAATATTCAACTATCATGCGATGCTTGTCTGGAATTATTCCAAGGTATAGGCCATATTAGGGTTGAGCTACTGCTTCGTGAGGACACAATGCGGCTGACACGCCAGACCAACTACGCCATGCGCATCCTGATGTATTGCGCCGCGAATACCGACCGGCTGAGCCGTATCCCGGAGATCGCTGCCGCCTACTCGGTGTCCGAGCTCTTTCTCTTCAAGATCCTGCAGCCTTTGGTCGAGCATGGTCTGGTCGAGACGGTGCGCGGCAGGAACGGCGGCGTCAGGCTCGGCCGGCCGGCCGAATCGATCACCCTATTCGACGTCGTGCGCGTGACCGAAGAGAGCTTCGCCATGGCCGAATGCTTCGAGAACGACGCCGCCGAATGTCCGCTGGTCGACAGTTGCGCACTGAATTCGTCGCTGCGCGAGGCGCTGAACGCCTTCTTCGCCGTGCTCGAGCGCTATACGATCGCCGACATGGTGGCAGCGCGCCCGAACGTGCGCCACCTGCTCGGCATCGACATGCTGGTGCAAAGGGCGCCGGCCGCCTGATCCGGGTCGAGCCATAGCCGAACAGCGCTTGCAACTCTCCCTTCTCCCCTTGTGGGAGAAGGTGGCCTCGCGAAGCGAGGTCGGATGAGGGGTGTTCCAGCTTGGCACCAACAGCGTCCCGTCCAACACCCCTCAACCGTCTTGGCGCTGCGCGCCAATCTTCCTTCTCCCACAAGGGGAGAAGGAAGAAGGGGCGGCGCCGATCTTGCCAGCTGGAACTTACGCCGCTGACTGCGGCAGGACGAACGGCATGTCTCCAGCCGGCAGCACGCCGACCCTCAGCCGGCAATCGAACACTTTTTCGATCAGATCGTCGCTCAGCACGTCCTGCGGTGAGCCGGTGGCGGCAAGCCTGCCGCGGTGCATGACGAAGATCCGGTCGGCATACATCGCCGTCAAATTGAGGTCATGCAGGATCGCGACAACGCCGCCGCCCCGCCTAGTGAAATCGCGGGCGATGTTCATGATGATCAATTGGTGCTTGATGTCGAGGCTGGAAACCGGCTCGTCGAGGAAGAGGTAGCGCGGTTTGCCGTCGAGGACCGGCGCCCAGACCTGGCAAAGCACACGGGCCAACTGCACGCGCTGCTGCTCGCCGCCCGAAAGCTCCTGGTAGAAACGGCCGGCAAAGCCGTCGAGATCGACGCGCGCCAGCGCCCGTTCGGGCAGGCGCGCGTCCTCGCCGGGCGGCGCGCCCGAGCGCCCGCCGAGCAGGCCAAGCTTGACGATCTCGCGCACCGTGAACGGAAACGACAGCGTCGTCGCCTGCGGCAGCACGGCGCGCAGCATGGCGGCCTCGACCGGCTTCATCACCGACAGGTCGCGACCGTTGATGGTGACCTCTCCCGAATAGGCAAGATCGCGGGACAGCGCCCTCAGGAAGGTCGTCTTGCCCGAACCGTTGGGACCGACGATGGCCGCGATCTCACCGGGCCGCATGTCGAAATCGACATTGGCGACGATGCCCTTGCCGCCGATCGCTACCGAGACATCCCGCGCTTCGATCATGCAAACCCCTCTCACAGACCGTTTCGAAATTCGCTCTGGCGAGTCATATGGTGGTGGTTTCGAGAACCGGAACGCAGCGTACATTAGAGCGCCGCGCGTCCAATTGGACGCGCAAAGGACGCTCTAACACTTTGCATTTGCGCATGATCCTTTCCGGGACACCGAAATCGGTTCCCGGGGTCATGCGCGGGTACGTGAGTACCGGAAGCGCAGAAAACGCCATCGGATGGCCGCCAGAGTAGAGTTTCCAAATGGTCTGTCATAGGTCGATGACGCCACGCTTACGCAGCAGGATCCAGAGGAAGAACGGGGCGCCGGCGATCGCGGTGACGATGCCGATCGGCAGCTCGGCCGGCGCCACGATGGTGCGGGCGACGGCGTCGGCCAGCAGCAGCAGGCAAGCGCCAAGCAGGGCCGAGGCCGGCAGCAGATAACGATTGTCCGGGCCGATGGCCAGGCGCAGCAGATGCGGCACGACGATGCCGACAAACCCGATGCCGCCGCTGACGGCGACAGACGCCCCGACCGCCGCCGAGACGCCGATGATGGCCGTGTATTTCAGCCGCTGAACTGGAATGCCGAGATGGCCGGCGGTGGCTTCGCCCAGCGCCAGCGCGTTGAGGCCGCGCGCCAGGAACGGCATCGCCGCCAACGCCAGCACGATCACAGGCCCAACGGAGCCGATTTTTTGCCAGGTCGCGCCGGCGATCGAGCCGAGCTGCCAGAAAGTCAGGTCGCGCAACTGCCGGTCGTCGGCCATGAAGATCAGGATACCGGTCAGTGCCATGGCAAGGGCCGCCAGCGCGATGCCGGCGAGCAGCATGGTGGCGACCGAGGTTTGGCCGCGCCGGGTGGCCACCTGATAAAGCACCAATGTCGTCGCCAGCCCGCCGCAGAACGCCGCCAGCGGCAGAGCGAGTGTGCCCAGCATCAAAGTCATCGGCGCCAGCACTGTGGCGCCAAGCACGATGACGGACACCGCGCCGAGGCTCGCTCCGGCCGAAACGCCGATGAGACCGGGGTCTGCCAGCGGGTTGCGGAACAGCCCCTGCATCACCGCGCCGGAGACGGCCAGTGCTGCGCCGATCAGCACACCGAGCGTGACGCGCGGCAGGCGGATGTCGTAGACGATCAGGCGGTCGCGCGCGCTCAGCGCCTCATTGCCGGGTGCTGCACCCAACAGCCAGTCGCCGACGACGCTCACGGCCGAGGCATCCGATGCGCCTGAGGTCAGCGAAAACAGGACGGCAACGGCAAGTCCGAGGCACAAAGCCAGGATGACGATGCGCGCGCGCCCCGAGCGGTCGCCGTCGGATGCTGTAGCCATAGTGCCCGCGATCGATTGATCCACCATCGGGCGCCCGCTCAGTCCGCGGCCTGCCCGCCGTAGAGCGAGGCGGCAAGGTCGTGGATGACGTCGGCGGTGCGCGGCCCGAAGCCGAGCAGATAACCGCCATCCATGCGGACCACCTTGCGCGCCGCGCCCGCCGGTGTCGACCGGATGGACGGGTTCGCGAACAATTCGTCGTCCGATACGCCGGGGCCGGCATTGTTCATCATCAGGATCACGTCGGGCCTGGCGGTGATGACAGCCTCGTCGGACAGTTGCTTGTAGCCGGAGAAGCCGTCGATCGCATTGACGCCGCCCGAAAGTCTGATGATGCCGTCGGCCGCGGTGTCGCCGCCGGAAGCGAGGATCTTGCCGCCCCGCATCGACAGCACGAACAGGACGCGTTTGCGGTCCTTGATCGAGGCGGTCTGCTTTTCGGCGGCCTTCAGCTTGACACCGATCTCGGCTGCCAGCGCAGCGGCCTTGGCGTCGGCGCCAAGCGCCTTGCCAACGATGCGGATCTTTTCGAGAATGCCTTCGTGGTCGTAGCGCTCGGGCACCTCGATGAACGGGATGCTCGTCTTCTTCAGCACGTCGACGGTTTCCTTCGGCCCGCTGCCGTGCAGCGCCAGGATGCCCGACGGATTGACCGACAGCACGCCTTCCGGCGACAGCTGGCGCATGTAACCGACGTCAGGCAGCTTGAGCGCCGCCTCGGGATATCGGCTGGTCGAATCGCGAGCGACCAGCCGGTCCTGCTCGCCGAGCGCAAAGGCGATCTCGGTGATCGAACCGCCAATCGCCGCTATCTTCGACGGGTCCGCAAAGACCTCCGTGCCTTCGGCAGCGCGGGCCGGCAGCGCGAAGGCCACGGCAAGGCACATCGTGGCCCCAAGCGCCATTCCAAAAACACGCGCCCGTTCAAGCAAAGCAGCCATTGTCGTTGTCCTCAGGCTGCGGTCGGGCTTGGAATGCGCGGCAGGTTCTCTGCCAGAAACCGCCAGTCCTCGCGCTCGCTTTCGCCTTCGTGGCGCTTGCCGAAGAACTGGATGATCATCTTGCCGTCGGCGCCATAGGCTTCGAGAGACGTGACATGGCCATCCTTGGTCGGCTTGCGCACGCCCCAGACCTCTTGGATGTGGTCGGTCCGCAGATGCAGGTGGAAGGTCTCGTCCAGCACGTTGATCCACGGCCCCATCGGCTTGATCGACTTGATGGGGCCCGAATGGATCTGGATGCAGCCGCGATTGCCGACAAAGCACATGATCGGCATCTCGCCCTCGGCGGCATGATGGAACATGGCGCTGACGGCATCGTGGTCGAGCAGCCAGGCGTAATCCTGGCCAACCATGCGCAGCGCCTGGCGGCGGTCGAGCTTCAGCGTCTTCAGCATGCCGAAGAACTGATGCACGTCGGTCAGACGGCTCCAGCGGTCGCGCAGATCGTCGACGTCAGCGGAAGCGGCGGAAGCCTCGGCCTCGCTTTCAGGCCCGGCTTCTGAGACCGACCCTTCCTCTGAAATCGCGACGCTCGACTCCTGGTTCGGCGATTCCAGCTCGGCCACCAGCTTCTGATAGGCATAGAGGTTCGACGCCGGCCGCAGATGCACCTTGTGCACCGCCTCGCCTGCCGCATCGAAGAACTGCAGGCTGCGCCTGATATCGCCGCCGACGCGCTTTTCGACGGCAAAGCCGTGCGCCCAGGCTTTCGGAAAGATGCGCAGGTCGATGTTCTCGCCGAGCACCATGGCATTGTGGTTGCCGGTCACGACCTTGTCGTAGACGCCGATCTTCTCGTGCACGGCGCTTTCATTGCGCGTGAGCGCCATGACCTCGCCGACGGCCTCGAGGCCGGTCAAAAGATCGTTGACGCGCGGCTCGACGCGGAGGACGCCGTCGCCGCAATGCGCGGCGAACAACTCGGCCTCCGAAATGCCAAGCTGGGCGGCGAGATCGCGCTCGCGCGTCTTCGGATTGTCAGCCCGTGCCCGCCGGATCTCGTGCGGCGCGGGCCTTACGCGCTGGTCCATATTTTTATTACCTACTTGTTGAGGATGAGCTTGCCCTGGCGGGTGATTTTTAGCCGGTAGAGCGCTCCGTGATGCTCGATGCTGATCTCGTGCTCGCCCTGGAACAGCGCGTTGCTGGACAGGGTCCTCACCGTCAACGGGACCCGATCGAAACGAGCCGAATTGTCGTCGGAACGGCGAACGCGATCGCGAAAGTCACTGGGCCGAAAGTCCTTGGGATTGTGCGTGTTCATCTGGTTCGATCCCTTTCCTGGGCCGGGCCTGGTTCGGCTGGCGGCGGTGCGTGAAATGCCGATTCATTTCTTGACTTGAATACTCATGTTTACTAGTCAGTGCAATACCGGAGTAGATGAGTCAAGATTTAAGAGCCGGACACGACGAAAAATGCCGGCGGCGTCAAGCCAGCCAGCATCGAACCAGGATTTTTGGAGTTGGGGCATGGGGTTGGGGACTTGGGGACGGCTGGGTCTGGCGAATAGCAGCCCAGATCCGGGACATCGATCAATGGCAAAGGGCATGGCAGCATTGCTGGCGAGCGCTGCGGCGATCGCGCTGCTCACCCCGTCGGCCCATGCTCAGTCGGCCAATGCTCAACAGGCCGGCCAAACTGCAACAGATCGGCAGCAGGCCGAACAGGCGCAGGCGCCTGAACAGCCGGCCGCGGCAGGCGCAACGCTGCTCGACCAGATCCTGGTCGTCAGCCGCACCGGCGAGACGGCGATCGATTCCCTGGCTTCGGTCAGCCATGTCGATCAGGAGCAATTGCAACGCCGCATGGCGACGACGCCCAACGACATGCTGTTGGGTGTGCCGGGTGTAGCGGTCCAGGCCGACGCGAGGCGCGTCTCCTCCAGCATCAACATCCGTGGCTTGCAGGATTTCGGCCGCGTCGCGGTGATCGTCGACGGTGCGCGGCAGAATTTCCAGCGCTCCGACCACGGCCCGCAATCGACCTTCTATATCGACCCGGAACTCATCAAATCCGTCGACGTCATTCGCGGCCCGGTCGCCAACACCTACGGCTCGGGCGCCATTGGCGGCGTCGTCCTGTTCGAGACCAAGGACGCGGACGACTATCTTCGCGACGGCGAGACATGGGCGGCGTCCGCGACCGGGCGCTATGAGAGCAATGGCGAAGGCTGGACGACCAGCGCTGCCGGCGCCTACCGTTTCAACGAAAATTGGGATGTCCTCGGCAACATCGTCTATCGCGACTACGACGACTACAAGGATGGCGGCGGCGATACGGTCGACGGCACCGGCTTCGACGTTTTGAGCGGCTTGCTGAAGACAACCATCCGCCCCAACGAAAACAGCGAACTGAAGCTGGGCTGGAATGGCACGAGCGACGGCTGGAACGAGGTCAGCGGCGGCACGCCGGTGAATGACGTCGACCTCGAGGCGAATACCTTCACGGCGCGCTACAACATCACCGATGAGGACAAGAGCTGGCTCGATCTCCACGTCAACGCCTCCTACAACAAGACCAACATGGAGATGACGAGCCTGGTTGCGCAAAACCGCTTTGATCCGGTCACCGGTCTTCCCATCGTCCTGCCGGCGGGCTCGATGTCGACTTTCGATGTCGGAACTTCGGGCATCGACATCTGGAACACCTCGCGGTTCGAGACCGCCGGCATTGCGCACGAACTGACCTATGGCGGTGACTGGGTTGGCGACGACGTCGAGACGGGTGGCGACGCAGGCGGCGCCAGTTTCTATACCCCTTCGGGCAAGCGAAATGTTTCCGGCGCCTACATCCAGGACAGGCTCACCTGGGACTGGCTCGAAATCATCGCCGGGCTGCGTTACGACAACTACAAGCTCGAAAGCGATGTCGGCGAAACCTCAGGCGACCGGCTGTCGCCGCGCATCACCGTCGGCGTCTCGCCGTTCGAAACCGCCGGCCTTGCGGGACTGCAATTCTACGGCACCTATGCCGAGGGATATCGCTCTCCGTCGCTGTCGGAAACCCTCATCAGCGGCAACCATCCGGCAGGCGTCAGCTTTCCCTTCCTCCCCAATCCCGATCTGAAGCCTGAAACCGGCAAGACCGTCGAATTCGGTGTCAACTACAAGCGCGACGACATCGTTGAGGCCGGCGACGCGTTTCGTTTCAAGGCCGCCTACTTCAACAACGACGTCGAAGACTACATAGCAGATGTAACGCTATCGGCATTCGACCCGACCAGCGGCTGCCCGTTCGGCCCCGGCATCCCGATCTGCGTCCAATACCAGAACTTTGCAGAAGCCAGGATCCGCGGCTTTGAAATGGAAGGCGTCTATGACGCCGGCTGGGGTTTCGTCGGGCTTTCCGCGTCGATCATCGATGGTCACACGATTTCCTACGACGGCGAGCGGGCAGACCTTGTCACCGTCCCCTCATCGCAGGTCACCGGGCAACTCGGCTTCCGCTTTCTGGAGGACAAGCTGACCGTCGGCGGCGAGGTGCAGTATAATGGCAGGCCGAAGGGCAATCCGGTGGCCAGGGACTACACGCTGGTCAACGTCTTCGCCAGCTACCAGGCGACCGACAATCTCAAGGTCGATTTTCGCGCTGACAATTTGTTCGACGTCAAATACACCAACCCGTTGAATGCACCAGCCACTGTTGTAGTTTACGAGCCCGGCGTCACGCTGAAGCTGGCGGCGACAATGCGATTTGGAGGCTGACGACAATGACAAGCTTGACGGCATCGCTTCGCCTGCTGACCTCGGTGCTGGCCATGCCGCTTGCGATGGGTCCGGCGTGGGCGCAACAGTCTGCGCCGGCCCCTGCTCTCACGCTTGAACTCAATGGCGCGCAGGCCTCCGAAAAAGGCTGCCGTCTGACCTTCGTGGTCAACAACACGCTCGGCGCCGATCTCTCGAAAGCAGCGTTCGAGATCGCGCTGTTCAACGAGGCCGGCGTCGTCGACCGGCTGACGGTGCTCGACTTCAAGGACCTGCCGGCGGGCAAGACCAAGGTAACGCGTTTTGATCTTGCCGGCGCCGACTGCGCCAAGGTCAGCCGCGTGCTGATCAACAGCTCGACCGAATGCGCCGGCACCGGCATCCAGCCGGACGCTTGCATGCGTGGACTGAAGACCGAGACCAAGACCGGCATCGCCTTCGGGGTCTGAGAAGGCAGACCGCGCTGGCCGCCTGTTGCCGCCAGGGCAAATGATGTTGATTTGACAAGTCCGCGCCGGTTGCGGCAGGTCTCGCCGCGAGCCATGCAGAACATCAGTCCCCTCCCCGACGCCGATGGCGAACTGGCGATTGTGCCGACCGGATCGCTTGCGCCGGCCCGACCGTCAGCCATGAGCCGCAAATGGACGGCGGCGATCGTCGCCTCCTGCCTGTTTCATGCGGCGGTGGCGGCCGCTTTTCTCGTCGCACCTGCCGGCACGTTTGATGCCGGGGACGCAATCGAGGTGGAAGGCGCCGATCAAACCGGCGCCAACGTGGTCGGCAGCGCCTTGGATAGTCAGGGTGCGTTGAACGTCACCCTGGTGCCCGACCCGCGGCCAGCCAAGCCTGAGGTCAAGCCCCAGATCAAGCCAGAGCCGCCTGCCGACCGGCCCACCGGTGACCGGCCGATCAGGGAAATGGCCACGCAGCCGCCCGCGCCCTTGCCGCAGATTGTCGAGCAACCCACTGCCACGCCAGACGTGCTGATGGCCGAAACCCCACGGCTGGACGAGCAGAGCGTGGCTCCGAAGATCGAAACGCCGGCAGAGCCGGCTGCTCCGGCGCAAAGCATCGAGGCGCCTCCTGCCGATATCGGACAGCCGCCGATCCCGACGCCAAGGCCGAGCGTGACACCAGGTCCTGGCAGGGCCGGCGAAACGAACGATCCCCGCGGCGCCGCGGATGGCGAAGAACGCGAAGCGGTGACGTCCAGCAAGGGCAAGGAGCAGGCAGCGGCAGGCAATGCGATCGAATCCGGCTACAGCGGTGAAGTCCAGAAGAAGCTTGCCCGCGCCAACCGTCATGTTTCGAAAGCGATACAGGCGAGCGCTCGCAACAATGCCAGGGTCGTTTTCGTTGTCATGGCCGACGGCAGCATCAGCGACATACAGCTAGCCGAGAGCTCAGGTTCTGCGGAGCTTGATCAATTCGCTTTGACACTGGTGCGCAAGCAGGCGCCGTTCCCTCCCATTCCAAGCGAAACCGGCAAGTCAAGTTGGGTGTTTAAAGCGCGGATCGGTCCATTTTAACAGCCGGCGCCTCATCGCTTCAGGCATTCCAACACACATCATAAACTGCAGTCACGAAAGGACGGCCAATGTACCTCGCCATGAATCGCTTCAAGGTCCAGAATGGCTCGGAAGCCGCTTTCGAGGACATCTGGAAGAACCGTGATTCCAGCCTGTCCGAAATGAAAGGTTTCAAGGAATTTCATCTGCTGCGCGGTCCGGTCAACGAGGCCGAAGGCTACACGCTGTTCGCTTCGCACACGGTGTGGGCGAGCCATGAGGATTTCGTTGCCTGGACCAAATCCGAAAATTTCCGCGCCGCGCACCGCAACGCCGGCTCCACCAAGGTGTACTATCTCGGCCATCCGCAGTTCGAGGGCTTTTCGGTCGTCGAGGGCGCGTAAGCAGGTCGCCGCCGGCGAAGCTGCCGATCTCCCCCCTTGCGGGGGAGATGCCCGGCAGGGCAGAGGGGGGTGCTGTCCCGCCGACCTATCAAACTGTCACAGCCACGCCCTCAGGCGAATTTCCGGTTGGGAGTGGCTAAAGTCGAAAGTTGGCGATCCTTCACACCCCCCTCTGTCCTACCGGACATCTCCCCCGCAAGGGGGGAGATCGGCAGCTTCGCCGGCAGCGCAAACCTGAAGTGATTGCCCTGCCCGAGATGAGCGCACCCGGCCTTCCCTTACGCCGCGGCCAGCAGGCTGGCATTGCCGCCGGCTGCCGTGGTGTCGACGCAGACGGCGCGCTCATGCGCATAGGCGGCCGGGTTGAGCACTTCGCTGACCAGCGGCACGATCGGGCCGGCGCGATCGGCGATCACCTTGCGCACGATGCGAGCGGCCTCGGGCGTGCCGGAAAAGGCAACGACGTCGACACGCAGCGCGCGTGCCTCGACCGGGTCGGGCCGGCCGTCAATGGCCGCCAGCGGCAGGCCCTTGCCGGTCAGTGATGACAGTGCTGCCGGCGCACCCGGCGCGACGGCGAGCACCGCATTGCCGGCGGCGAGCGCCTGGATGGTCTGGGCAAGCAGCGTGTCGGCGTCCGGTCCGAGGCAGAGCACGCGGCCGCGCGGCGACAGCGACAGCGTGTTGGCCTCGCCGGTCGGCCCGGGCAAATCGACCTGGCCGAAATCGATGCTTGCGGCAGCACCGATGGCCGCGGCACCCTTGCCGCGCAAATGCTTCCTCAGCACGGCAACGCGGTCCGCCCGCGTCGACCAGCCGCCAAGCGTCGGGTCCGGCAGATTGTCGGCGAGTTCGGTCGCCGTCACCTTGCGGCCGTCAAGAACAGGCGTGCCCGCCTGCGGCCCCTTGCGGAACCGCCTGAGATAGTGCGGCCCGCCGGCCTTCGGCCCGGTGCCGGAAAGTCCTTCGCCGCCGAACGGCTGCGAGCCGACCACGGCGCCGATCTGGTTGCGGTTGACATAGATGTTGCCGGCATGGATGCCGTCGACGAAATGCTGGGCGCGGCCTTCGATGCGGGTGTGCAGGCCGAAGGTCAGGCCATAACCCTTGCGGTTGATCGCGGCGATGACCCCGTCGATATCGTCGGCGTCGAAGCTGGCGACATGCAGCACCGGCCCGAACACCTCGCGCTCGATGTCCTCGATGCCCTTGACCCGAAACACATGCGGCGCCACGAAGCGGCCATCCTTCGGCGCTTCGAGCTTGGCGATCAGCCGGCCCTGCAGGCCCATCTCAGAGCAATAGTCGCGGATCGATTTTTGTGCCTCGTCGTCGATGACCGGGCCGACATCGGTCGATATCCGCCAGGGATCGCCGAGGCTGAGCGCTTCCATCGCGCCCTTCAGCATCTCCAGCATCTTCTTCTCGACGTCCTTCTGCACGTAGAGGACGCGCAGCGCCGAGCAGCGCTGGCCGGCGCTCTGGAAGGCCGAGGCCAGGATGTCGCGCACCGCCTGCTCGGGCAGCGCGGTGGAATCGACGATCATCGCATTCAACCCGCCGGTCTCGGCGATCAGCATGGCGTCGGGCGCGGCGGTCTGGGCCAGCTGCTTTTCGATCAGCTTGGCGACCTCGGTCGAGCCGGTGAAGCAGACGCCGGCAATGCGCGGGTCGGCGGTCAGCGGGCCGCCGACCGAGGGACCGTCGCCGGGCAGAAGCTGGATGACGTCTTCCGGCACACCGGCTTCGCGCAGCAATTCGACGGCGCGGAAGGCAATCAGCGGCGTTTGCTCGGCCGGCTTGGCGATGACCGAATTGCCGGTGACGAGTGCTGCCGCAATCTGGCCGGTGAAGATGGCGAGCGGAAAATTCCATGGCGAGATGCACGCGATCACGCCGCGCGCCTCGGTTCCCGTTTCGGCATTGGCCGCCTCGGTCGCGTAATAGCGCAGGAAATCGACCGCCTCGCGCACCTCAGCAACGCCGTCGGCCAAGGATTTGCCGGCCTCGCGTGTGGCGAGCGCGAAGAATTCGATGGCGTTGGCCTCATAGAGGTCGGCCGCGCGGTTGAGGATGGCGGCGCGCTCGGCGACGGCGCGCTTCGCCCAGGCCGGTTGCGCCTCCACCGCGATGCGCATGGCGGTCGCAACCTGTTTGGCGGTAGCCTCGCTGACCGTGCCGACCACTTCCTCGGGCTTTGCCGGATTGACCACCGGACGCTGATTGCCGTAGCCGGCGGCACGGGTGATCGGCCTGGCGTGCCAGCGGTCCGGCCCGGCGAATTCAGCCCTGGACTTGTCGATCGCGGCCAGCGTCACCGGATCGGTGATGTCGAACCCCTTCGAATTGCGGCGGGCCGCACCGAAGATCGCCGACGGGCTTGGAATCGCCGGATTGGCGACCGGCCCCTGTTTCTCGACGGTTTCGAGCGGGTCGCGGGCAATATCCTCCGGCTCGACCTCCTCGTCGGTGAGTTGGTGGACGAAGGAGGAGTTGGCGCCGTTTTCGAGCAGCCGGCGGACCAGATAGGCAAGCAAGTCGGAATGCGCGCCGACCGGGGCATAGATGCGGCAGCGCGTGCCCTCGGTCCGCCGCACCGTCTCGTGCAGTGCCTCGCCCATGCCGTGCAGGCGCTGGAACTCGAAGGAGTCGCGATCGCCGGCCATCGACAGGACGGCGGCGACGGTGTGGGCGTTGTGGGTGGCGAATTGCGGATAGATGCGGTCGGTCATCGACAGCAGCTTTTTCGCGCAGGCCAGATAGGACACATCGGTGTTGGCCTTGCGGGTGAAGACCGGATAGCCGTCGAGCCCGAGCGCCTGCGCCCGCTTGATCTCGGTGTCCCAATAAGCGCCCTTAACCAGCCGCACCATGATGGTGCGGTCGTGCTTCTTCGCCAGCGCATAGAGCCAGTCGATGACGAAGGCGGCGCGCGGACCGTAGGCCTGGACGACGACGCCAAAGCCGTTCCAGCCGGCAAGCTCCGGCTCGGCCAGCACCCGCTCGATGATTTCGAGCGACAGGTCGAGGCGGTCGGCCTCCTCGGCGTCGATGTTGAGGCCCATGCGCGAATGGCGCGCCGCCAGCGCCAGCGACAAAAGCCGCTCGGCCATCACAGGCAGCATCTTTTCCTTCTGCGTCGCCTCGTAGCGCGGATGCAGCGCCGACAGCTTGACCGAGATGCCGTGATTCTGGCGGATGTCGGGGCCGTTGGCGCCGGCATCGAGCGACGAGATGGCGTCGGCATAGGCCTTGAGATAGCGCAGTGCGTCGGCCTCGGTGCGGGCCGCTTCGCCCAGCATGTCGAAGGAATAGAGATAGCCTTTCTGGGTCATCGGCCGGCCGCGCTTGACGGCCTCGGCAATGGTGCGGCCGAGCACGAACTGCTCACCCATTTCGCGCATGGCGGCGGCGACCGCCCTGCGGATGACCGGCTCGCCCAGACGGCGCACCATGGCGCGCAGCGTGCCTTCGATGCCGTCCTCGCCTTCGTCGAGCACCCGGCCGGTCAGCATCAGCGCCCAGGTCGACGCATTGACGAAGATCGAGCTCGAGCCGCCAGAATGCGCCGACCAGTCATGCGGCGCGATCTTGTCGGCGATGAGGTCGTCCATCGTCTCGGTGTCCGGCACCCGCAGCAGCGCTTCGGCCAGGCACATCAGCGCGACGCCCTCCTTGGTGGACAGGCCGTAAGCGGACAGAAAAACTTCCATCAGCCGCGGATCGGACGAGCCGCGCACCGCCCGCACCAGATCGGCGGCGCGGGCCGAGATTGCCTTGCGCTCTTTCGTCGAAAGCCCTGTCGCCTCGGCCAGCCGCTTCACGGCCTCGTCTTCGTCAGGCAAGTAATTGGCACGGATCTGCTGGCGGATGGCTTCGAGCGCTGGCATGACGGTCCTGTGGAGCGAGCATCAGTGAGCGGTCCGGCGGTCACCGGACCGAATGACGCAAGCTAGCACAAAGCGTAGTTCCGATCGGTCCAAAGAAATCGACAGGAGAGATCGATTGATCTATCATTCGGCCCAATTTCCTCCAATTTGACCAGATATTTGATGACAGAAGACCAATTGGACCGCATCGACAGGAACATCCTGTCGGCGCTGGGCAGCGACGGCCGGCTTTCGATGTCGGAACTCGCGGCAAAGGTCGGCCTGTCGAAGACGCCGGTGCAGGCGCGGGTCAAGCGGCTGGAAAAGGACGGCATCATCCGAGGCTACCAGGCGATCGTCGACCGTGAGCGGATGGGCGAAGGCCATGTCGCCTTCGTCCAGGTGAAACTGTCGGACACCCGCTCGGCCGCGCTCGACGCCTTCAACCGCGCAGTGCAGGCGGTGCCGGAGATCGAGCAATGCCACATGATGGCGTCGAGCTTCGATTATCTGCTGAAAGTCCGCACCACCGACATCGCCGCCTACCGCCGCGTGCTCGGCGAGCGCATCTCCGCCCTGCCCCACGTCGCCCAGACCTCGACCTTCGTGGCGATGGAGACGGTCAAGGACCGGTAGGCGCTGCGGTGCGGTAAGAACCTTCGATGCCGGCGGGACAGCGCCCCCCTCTGTCCTGCCGGACATCTCCCCCACTTGGGGGGAGATCGGCGGCTTCGGCGACAGTGCCCTTTTTCTTCAATGTTGAAAATTGGCGAAAGCCGAGGGGACAGCCAATCTCCCCACTCGTGGGGGAGATGTCCGGCAGGACAGAGGGGGGCGCGAAGGATCGCTACCGAGCAGCTGAGTCCCTTCACTCCGCCAGCGTCTTCAAGAACGCCACCAGCGCCGCGCGCTCGCGGTCCGAAAGCTGCAGCGGGTGGATCTCGGATACACCCTCGACGCTGGCAGGCGCCTTCGAATAATGCGCCACAACCTCCTCGAGCGAGGAAAACTGCCCGGCATGCATGTAGGGCGCACGGGTGGCGGCGCCGCGCAGCGACGGCGTCTTGTAGGCGCGCACGAGTTCCGGCCCGGCCTTGACCATGAAGCGCAGCTCGCCGCAGGCGCTGGCGCCGCCATCGCGAAACACGCCGAAACAGTTGAACGGATCGGCCTCGACTTGGCGTGCCGCATCTATGCGGCCGCGATCCGGCGGCAGGTTCGCCACCGACGGCACGCCGGTGTTGTGAAAACCGCCGTCCGTAAAACGCGGCCCGTTATGGCAGGTCACGCAATTGGCCTTGCCGATGAACAGCTTTAGCCCGAGGATTTCTTCGGGCGACAAGGCATCGTCGCCTGGCAGTGCCTGTATACCGGTATCCAAAGCGGCAGCGAACCGGTCGAAGCGCGTCTGCGGTGGCGCGATGGATCGCTCGAAGGCGGCGATCGCCTTGCCGATATTGGCGAAGACGCGGTTGACGTCCTCGGCTTGCGCACCGGACATGGCATTCCAGGCAGCCTTCTCGGCATCGCTGCCGAGCGGACTGGCATTGGCCGGCACATTTGAAAGGTCGGGCAGCGGCCCGAAGATGTGCTCGTAGCGCTCGCCGAATCGCGCCTTGATGTAATGCGCGTAGGCGGCGCGGTTGCCGGCCTGCTCCAGCGGATTTTCCAGCGGCGCCAGCGCCTGCGCCCAGAGACTGTCGCGCCGCCCGTCCCAGAAGAACCATGCGTCATGCGCAACGCCGGCCAGCGGCATGGTGCGCCGGTTGGTGCGGCCGACACCGACCGCTCGCGGCAGATCGTCCTGGAACTGCCGGTCGATCTTGTGGCAGGTCGAGCAGGAAACCTTGCCGTCGCCGCTCATCCCGGCATCGAAAAACAGCGTCGCGCCGAGCGCGGCGGCGGCCGGCACGTCGGCGAAGCGGTTGGTGGTGTCGGTTTTCAGCGGCGGCAGGGCTGACAGCGCCAGCGAGGCGATGGTCTTCTTTTCGGCATCGGAAAACTCAGGCTTGCCGCAGCCGGCAAGCACTGCCATCGCCAGCAGCGCGAAAAATCGCGAAAAGCGGTTCATCTTGCTCCAGCGCTCAGAGCAGCACATTGAAGACCACCGTGTCGGATCCGGCCGCCGCGGAAATGGCGAAATGCAGTTGCCACAATCCGCTCATTGTGAATTTCACCCCGCCGATGCGATAGCGGCCGTCGCCCAGATAATCGGTCGCATGCGGGCTGGTCGGCAGACCGTGCCTGTGCTGCGGCATGCCGCCGGATATCGAGATCGCAGCGCCCTCCACCGGGGTGCCCGCATTTGTCTTCAGGGTCAGCAGCCAGGATTGCAGCTCGCCTTGACGGACAACGCCCCGCTCCGGCTCGAAACTGGCTACGAACAGGCCGTTCGCCGTCTCTTTCGAACGGGCAATCTCGGAGCCGGCCATCTCGGAACCGGCAAGCCGAGGCGCTTGCGGCGCGGTCACATAGACGGCGGTGAGAATGCCGGCCAGCAAGGCAGCCAGGCCAAGACCTGCCAGAACGTAGCGCCATAACGATGCCAAACCGGTTCCTCTTCCAGAAATAACGTCTCACTGAGCGGATCGCGTCCCGCCGCGCAGCTGAGAAAACGCCGCCGGCGGAAAAATCCGCTGCCGCCAAGCATGGCGCTGGCGCCCGCAAAAAGCTACAGCACCGGTCTTTGGTTTTGTGCATGTCGTTATCCCAAAACCGCTGCGCAAGCTGTGGGCGACATGCACCGGGAGAGAGATACATGGCAGGAAACGGCGTCGCCTCGATCGGTGAATGCATGCTCGAGCTTTCAGGCCAGGCCGGGCCGAACTGGCGCATGGGCTTTGCCGGCGACACATTCAATATGCTGTGGGCGCTGCATGCGCTGAGCGGTGACCGGCCGGCGACCTATGTGTCGGCCTTCGGCGACGACCCGTTCTCGCGCGACCAGATCGATTTCTTCGCGCAAAACGGCATCGGCATCGGCGCCAGCCCGATTATACCAGGCGCCCGCCCCGGCCTTTATGCAATCACGCTGACCGGCGCCGAACGCTCCTTCACCTACTGGCGCGGCGACGCCGCCGCGAGGCAGCTTGCCTCCGACGCGGTCGCTTTGGCGAAAAGCCTTGAAAATCAGGCGCTTGTTTACTTTTCTGGAATCACTTTGGCAATCCTGGACGACGCCGCGCGCAAGACACTTTTGGCGGCGGTGGCCAAGGCGCGCGCCGCCGGCTCGCTTGTCGCCTTCGATCCCAATTATCGGCCGCGGCTGTGGCGCCGGCGCGAGGATGCACAGACCGCGATCCTCGATGCGCTGGCAGTCACCGACATCGCGCTGCCGACCTTTCCCGACGAGCAGATGCTGTTCGGCGACGCAGCGCCGCAGAAAACCGCGGAACGGCTGCGAAAGCTGGTCAGCGAAGTCGTCGTCAAGAACGGCGAGGAGCCGGCGCTGATCGCCGCAAGCGGGACCCTGCAACCCGTTCCGGCCGTGCATGTCGCCGCCCCGGTCGACACCACTGGCGCCGGCGACTCCTTCAATGGCGCCTATCTCGCCGCCCGGCTTGCCGGCCATGTCCCGACCGAGGCGGTGCTGCGCGCGCATCGCGTCGCCGCCGCCGTCGTCCAGGTGCGCGGCGCGCTGGCGCCATTCGAGACGTTAAGGGCGGCGTTCGAAGATTAAACGCAATCGGACTGGCTGCCGCCAACCGCCGACAAGCTTGCAGCCCAAGGCGGTCGTTATCCGCGCTTTTCGATGACGCCGTAGAGGACGTTGCGGTTCTCGCCAAAGAACACCTGCGCCTCGACGGTGTTTCGGTCGACGCTGGCATTGATGATGTTCCACATATCGGCCTCCGACCGCAGCAGCAACACCCAGTTCATGAACGTCTCCCGGTAGCCGGCGTCAGGGTTGCCCTCGGCGTAGTTCGCGAAGAGGAATGTCCCGTTCGGCTTCAACATCTGCAGGCAGGTTTTCGTGAGCTTCACGGCGACGTTGTGCGCAAGGTAGTCGTAAAGGCCGGAGGCATAGATGAAATCGAACTTGCCAAGCTTGTGGCCTCTCGTGAGCATGGTTCGCACCGAGCCGTCGATGGCCTCTACCGCAGTGCCCTGAAAGTCGCGCGTGATCAATCCAACGCTCTGAGGATCCTGATCGAGCGCAACCCAGCGCTTGAGACGGCCCTCCTGTAAGGCGGCCGAGCGATTGGCCTCCCTTAAATGGCCGGCCGCAATCGCCAGGACCTCGGTTTGAGGCCCATTCCTGGTCGCAATCTCATCGACATATCGGGTCAAAAGATCGCGTCGTTCGCGCGCCGCGACGCACGACGGCACATCCTTGGTATGCCTGTAGAGCGCCTTGCCGACCTCCGAGGCGTTTGCCACGCTCTCCGCCACGTGCGGATCACAATAGATGTAGTCGAGCAACTGTGCGTCGCCGGAATAACCTCTGGGCTTGTCGTGGGACCACCGCGTGAGCGGATCTTCAAGAAAGTACTCCAGGACCGGGTGGTTCCGCACCACCGGTATCAATGCTTGCCAAACGTCCGGATGAACCTTGATACGCATTGCTTCGAGATGCGACATCAGACGGCGAATGACCTCCGCGGGGTCCTTCTGCTGCTCGATCTGCTGGTGCGTGATGTGGAGAATGAGTGCAAGCTCGACGCGGGCGGTTTCGAACGCTTCGCTATGAGGCTCGAGCTTTCTTCGAGGGAGACTGGCGGCGATCATCTCGGCAGTAATCAGACTTTTGCCATCGAGGATGGTTGCCACCGCAGAACTCCATAATTACATTTAACTAGATATAGTTAGATATTGCCTAAAATTTTATCTTTGCCAAGACACATCTCCGGCATTTTAGCGGTGTCGTTAAATTCCCGCCAACCATGCTGATTTTTTGGACGCCTTGCGGGTCAGATTCCCGATACGAGTTAACGCAAACCTATATGCGCGACTGCATATTGCTTGCGAGGCGCCGCAATTCGCTGTCGCGCCTGAGGAGTCGGCCGGCGTGGGGGCAGAAGCTAGAAATGAGTTCGGCATGCAAAGCCCGGTTCAAATGGGGCTTAGGGTGACGAACGAATATGCGTCATCCGCATTGGCCGATATGGCCCATGCGGAACCGCTTGAGCGGCGCTACGAGCCGCGGTCCGACGAGCTCCGCAAACTCTACCGAGAGGAAGGCCAGGCGAAGCGAAGAATGGACGCCAGGCCGGGGCTTTGGATCGCCGTTACCATCTACCTGCTGTTTTCGGCAACGGATCTGCTGCTGATACCGGATGTCGCACTCTATACGATCACGGCCCGCTTCGCGGTCGGAGTGACGGCGCTGTTAACCCTGGAAGCACAACTTCGCCGGGGGGTCGCCACGGAATGGATTGACGTGACTTGCGCCGCTGCCATCATCTTTGGCTATGTTGGTTGGTTGTCCCCAGCGGTTATGGGCGCGGACAAGGAAAGCGTCTCTTATTACATGGTCTTCGGCACCATCTTTATGATGAGCGCAAATCTATTTTTTACGTTTAAATTCAGCCTGTCTATCGTGACTTCAAGTATAATTCTAATAATACTGTATATTGTAAACTACTTTGTGCCTTCCGCATTAGCATACAAGATGGTATTTGGAACTTTCTACATATCATGCTTCACATTTACATCTTACGTAAACTGGAAGCTGAACGAGGAACGTTACAACGTCTTCCTCAACGCCCTCGAAGCCAAAATCCAGCACAAGGAAGCCACCGAGCGCGGACAGGCGCTGTTGAGTCTGTCGAGAACCGATCCGCTTACGGGTCTGGAGAACCGGCGGGCGATTGACGAGAAGCTGCGCGACTACTGGAGCGACTGGCAAAGGCATGGCAGCGGTTTTGTGGCGATACTCATCGACGTGGACTTCTTCAAAAGGTTCAACGACTACTACGGACATCAGGAAGGCGACCGCTGCCTGATACTTGTCGCCAATGCCCTTGCCGAAATGATCAAGCACCACAATGGCTCAATCGGCCGCTACGGCGGGGAAGAATTCATCGTCCTGGCTCGCATGGAGAAAAAGGAACAGGTTGCAGGTCTCGCGGAAGCCATTCGAAGCACGGTGGAGAACCTCGCGCTTCCCCACCAGCAGCGCAGGGACGGCACCTCGGTGGTGACGGTGAGCGTTGGTGCTGCCTTCACCAGGCCGCAGACCGGCGCCAAGCTGGAGAAGATCATCCACGAGGCCGATCGTGCGCTCTATCTGGCAAAAGCAGGCGGTCGCAATTGTACCTGGCTGTTCGATCCAAACGATCCCCAGAGCAGCGACGAGAGCGAGAATATTGCGGCTTTGCTGAAGATCGCGATCGGCCAGGATCTCGTTTCACTCGTCTATCAGCCGATCCAGAATGTGGCGTCTGGCCGGGTTGAAGCCGTCGAGGCTCTGATGCGCCTCAAAATGCTGGACGGCACATCGGTTCCGCCGAGTCTGTTCATTCCTGTTGCGGAACGAACCGGCGCGGTCCTGGAACTCGGGCGCTGGGCCATAAGGACAGTGTGCACTGAACTCCTGGCGGACGATCACGTCCGTGTCGTCAGCGTCAACGTCTCTCCAATTCAGCTCAAGACGCCCGGCTTCGCAGCTTCGGTTGCGACGATTTTGAGCGAGACCGGCGTCGCCGGCAGCAGGCTGGCCCTCGAAATCACCGAAGGGCTGGAGATGGAGATGCACTCCGACATTCTGCGCTGCATCAGCGACCTGAAGCTGCTGGGGGTCAGGGTATGGCTTGACGACTTCGGGACGGGCTTCGCGGGCCTCTCATGGCTTCGCCTCATCGATTTCGATACGGTGAAGATCGACCGCTCGTTCCTGCATGACTGCGGCACCCCAAGGGGCAAGGCGATGCTGCAGGACATTATTGCCCTGGTGCGAAATCGCGGCCATAAAATCCTGATCGAGGGGGTGGAAACCGACGAGCAGCTGGCCCTTATCCGCGAATTCGACATCGATAAGATCCAGGGCTTTCACGTCGGCCGCCCTGCTCCCGCCGCGAATTTCCGCACCAAACCGGCCACCTACAAACGCACATTGTCGATCGTCAAGTCGGCATGAATAGCGGCGAGCGGCTGCCGCGGGCCGTCATCGTTCCGTACACGCAGTGGTTTAGGCGTCGAAGCCGACTACCGCCCATTAATCGCCTTACGCATCCCCGCTGACTCCGGCGCCATGAAGTTGGCCAACGCGATGATCCGCTGGTCGCCCGGATAGGCAGCACGTTCGGCGGTGGCCACCGAATATGGACACATTGCATAGGTAGCACTACTGTCCACTCTAATGAGCAAGCTGGTTCGCATCCTCGCAGTCGTCTTCCTCGCGGCCTTCGCCACGGGCACGGCGGCGCATGCCGCGGCTTTGACGGACATGTCCCTGAAGATGTCGATGGCTGAGATGGACGGCGACATGCCCGACTGCCAGGACTGTCCCGGCGATGACGGCCAGACGTCGGCATGCGACCAGTTCTGCGTTACCTCGCTTGTCGCGATCTGCACGCCTGCCGCGGCCGAGCTGCCGCATTTCGCCGGTATCGTATCCTTGCCTCCCGGAGAACCGTCCGACGGCCGCACCGGTCCGCCTGAGCCCTATCCTCCCCGAACCACCTTCCTGAGCTGACGCGGCCGCGGCATCCGCTCGCGACCGACCCGTCGACGCGCCCGGCTACGTCCGCGCGTCAAAAAAAGCCTATTCCGGAATGGTTGATCCAATGCCCTATCCACGTGTGCCGGCGCTGACGCGTCGAACCTTCCTCGCATCGGCCGCCGCCGTTTCGGCGGGCGTGGTGCTTCCACCGCGATCCGACGCCGCAGGCCTTCGCGAGTTCCGGATCCGCGCCGGACCGGGACGCGCCCAGATCGCGCCAGAGCCGCATGGCGATACCCCCATCTGGTGCTATGACGGCAGCCTGCCCGGTCCGGAAATTCGCATCCGCCAGGGAGAACGCCTGCGGGTGGCGGTCGAGAACAAACTCAACGAAGAGACGACGGTGCACTGGCACGGTTTGCGGGTCCCGAACGCGATGGACGGCGTGCCGCACCTCACGCAGGCGCCGATCTCGCCCGGCGAGACCTTTGCCTACGAGTTCGATGCCGTCGACGCAGGCACCTTCTGGTACCATCCGCACCATCGCAGTTTCGAGCAGGTCGGCAGAGGCCTCTACGGCCCGCTGATCGTGGAGGAAGCCGATCCCATCCGGGTCGACCGCGAAGTCACATGGGTGCTGTCCGACTGGCGGCTGACCAAAACCGCCGAGATGCGGGAAGACTTCGGCAACCGCCATGACATGATGCACAACGGCCGGGTCGGAAACACGGTCACGATCAATGGCCGCGTGCCGGATGTCTTTCAGGTGCGAAAGGGAGAACGCATCCGGCTGCGGCTGATCAACGCCGCCAACGCCCGCATTTTCGGCCTCGACTTCGGGAACCATCAGCCTGCTATCATTGCGCTGGACGGGCAGCCAGTGGAGCCGCATGCGCCGGAAGGCGGGCTGGTCGTGCTGGGGCCCGCGATGCGCGCCGACCTCATCCTCGACATGACGGCTGACGCCGGAAGCCGGGTTTCCGTGATCGACCGCTTCTACGAGGGCCTCGAATACCGCCTGGTCGACCTAGCCTATGCCGGTAATCCGCTCAGGCAGGCGGCTCCCGACTGGCCTGTCGCCCTCCCGCCCAACCCGCTGCCGGAGCCGGACCTTGCATCGGCCGTCCGGCACGAGGTCACCTTCAACGGCGGCATGATGGGAGCCATGGTCATGCAGGAGATGGGCGGCAGCATGGGCGACACGCGCAAGCATTCCCCCGGCGCCGTTGGCGGCATGATGGGCAGCATGGGCGGCATGATGAACATGATGCACTCCGGCGGCATCTGGTTCATCAACGGCATCGCGGCGGAAGGGCACGTCATGGACCCGATGCTGACGCTTGCGCGGGACAAGAGCCATGCCATCGCGATGACCAACGCGACGGCCTGGCATCATCCGATCCACCTGCACGGCCATTCCTTCCGGGTGATCTCCCGGAACGGCAAGCCGAGCAAGCACCGCGAGTGGCAGGACACGGTGCTCATGTCTCCGCGCGAGCGGGTGGAGATCGCCCTCGTTGCCGACAATCCGGGCGACTGGATGCTCCATTGCCACATACTCGAACACCAGGCCGCCGGGATGATGGGCGTCTTCCGCGTCGCCTGACCAATCCCTCAAAAGGAGAACCGAAAATGCGTACTATCCTGAATGCCGTCGCCCTCGCTTCCTTCGTCTGGGCTGCCGTCCCGACGCTCGCGGGCGAGAAGGACGTCACCCTCTACAAGAACCCGCAGTGCGGCTGCTGCGAAGGCTATGCCGAGTACCTGCGGGAGAACGGCTTCACCGTCACCAGCAA
This sequence comes from Mesorhizobium sp. WSM4820, assembly GCF_055811075.1. Classification (NCBI taxonomy): domain Bacteria; kingdom Pseudomonadati; phylum Pseudomonadota; class Alphaproteobacteria; order Hyphomicrobiales; family Phyllobacteriaceae; genus Mesorhizobium; species Mesorhizobium sp. WSM4820. Next base: position 28,081 of record NZ_JBVVQN010000014.1, read on the forward strand.
GGCCACCCACGACCTCGCCGAGATGAGCCGCGAGGCAGGCATCGCGGACGAATTCCAGGGCTGCCACCTGTCATTCGTGGACGGCTACGTCGTCAGCGGCCACGTCCCCGTCGGCACGGTCAAGAAGCTGCTCACGGAGCGGCCCGACATCAAGGGCGTGACGCTGCCCGGCATGCCAATGGGCTCGCCGGGAATGAGCGGCACCAAGGAAGCGCCGTTCGAGATGCTGGAGATCACCAAGTCTGGCAGCGTGGGCGGCGTATACGCGCGGGAATAGGCCTGCAACGAGACGCGGAAAAGGAGCCGACAACGATGGACGGCGGAATGATGGAAGGCATGGGCGGCATGATGCTGGGCATGGGTGTGGGCTGGCTCCTGCTCGTAGTTGCGCTCGTTCTCGCGGTCGCGACCTTGGTGAAGTACCTGTTCTTCAGCGGCCGCAAATGAGCAGGCAGGCTGTTATCCTCGGCTTCGCGGCGCTCTTGGGAGTTGCCGCCATCGCCTTGATCTGGTCGTTCGGAGCAAGCGAGGCCGCGGCAATTGCGCGGGGAAGGCAGCTCTATTCCGCGAACTGCGCCTCCTGCCACGGGGCCAGCCTCGAAGGCCAGCCTGACTGGAAGAGGCAGCTTCCCTCGGGACGCATGCCCGCCCCGCCGCACGATGCGTCCGGGCACACCTGGCACCACCCGGACGGGGTGCTGTTCCGGATCACCAAAGAGGGTCCAGCCGCCGTGGTGGGCAACGGGTACGCTAGCGACATGCCGGGATTCGAGGACATTTTGAGCGATGAGGAGATCCGCGCCGTTCTCGCCTTCATCAAGAGCACATGGCCGGAGCGGGAGCGCGCCTACCAGTCGGAGATGAGCCGCCGCGAGCAGGAGAAGACGCAGTGAAGACGATCCTGTCGGCGCTGATACTTGCCGTCGTTGTGGCCGTGGGCAACGCGCACGCGCAGGAACCGACAGTGATGCCGCTGCACGAGGAGCCGCAGCCCATGCCCGAACTCATCCTCGCCGACGAGGCGGGAGAGCCGCAATCTCTCGAAGATTGGCGCGGCAAGATGGTGCTGCTCAACGTCTGGGCGACCTGGTGTGCGCCCTGCCGGGCCGAAATGCCCACGCTCAACCGCCTTCAGGGGCGGCTCGGCGGCGACGGATTCGATGTCGTCGCCCTTTCGGTGGACCGAGCGGGAGCCGCCGCAGTCCGGAAGTTCTTCGACGAGATCGGGGTCAAACTCCCCGTCTTCATCGACCAGGACGGGACTGCGATCCGCGCGTTGGGACTGTTCGGCCTGCCAGCCACGCTTCTGATCGGCCCCGACGGAAACGAGCTCGCGCGGCTCGCCGGACCCGCCGAATGGGACACCCCCGAGATGGTTTCCTTCTTCGAAGGGATCATCGTACGAGAACTCGACCAAACCGGAGAACGGAGATGAACAGAAAAACACTTCTCGCCGCGATGGCCGTCACGTCTGTCCTCGCGCTTCCGGCATTTGCCCATCATCCGGGCGCCGATCTCGACAGGCTTATGGGCAGCGAGGAGAAGTATTTCCAGGCGATCGACGCTCCCGCAGCGCCGGGATTCGATCTGGCCGACGACGAAGGCAATCCGGTCCGCCTCTCGGACTTCGCCGACAAGGTCGTTGTACTCAATTTCGTGTTCGCGAGTTGCACCGACGTCTGCCCGCTGCACTCCGACCTGATCGCCCGCGTCCAGGCGATGGTCAACGAAACGCCCATGAAGGACCTGGTGCAGTTCCTGACGGTGACGACAGACCCGAAGTTAGACACGCCCGAGGTCATGAAGGGATACGGCGAAGCGCACGGGCTCGACCCGCGCAACTGGACCTTCCTGACCACCCGCGAAGGGCAGGCGGAGGATGCGACGCGCAAGCTGTCCGAGCAATACAACGTCCGTTTCGATCCGCTCGAAGGCGGCCAGCAGATGCATGGCTTGGTGACGCACGTGATCGACCGCGGCGGGCGCTTCGCGGCCAAGTTCCACGGCCTCAGGTTCGATCCGCTGAACCTGGTCATGTACGTCAATGGCCTGACGAACAGCGTGAATCGGCCGTGATCAATTGACTTGATCCAGCACTACCGCCGGACGCCCTCGTAGGTTGTCTGGTTGGGGAACAACACGGAAACAGCGCACGGATCGCTCATGAGCCGCCGCGCCAGCGGGGCTGGGACAGGATTCCTGCTTTCGACATCTCCGATCTATCTTTTGCCACCTGATGCCGCTTCGCTCCGCCCTTTTCAGGCTTTGCTCCGATTGCGAAACAATCCGATTGGTGCTAATGCAACTCATTCGCATTTGCATTTATGGTGGCGGTTATGTCCGAGGTCAGCATGTGGTTCCGCGAAAGGATCAGCAGGCGTGGGCTGCTGTGGGGCGGCCTGGCGGCGGCCGGAGGCTCGGCGATAGCGGGAACGGCGGCTGGCCAATCGGTCCATTCCGACCATGGGGCCACGTCGGCCGCGGGCGCTGAACCGCCTCAAGCGCATTTGGCCGCCCACGGATCGATGATCACCGTCGGAGAGGTGGACAACGAGCGCAACGGCTTCGATCCTTCCCGGATGGTGACGGACTGGGAAACGGGCTCGGTGTCGACGCTTCCCGACGGACGAATCCTTCGGACTTTCGAGATCGAGGCGGTCGACAAGGAAATCGAAATCGCGCCGGGGATCATGTTCCCGGCCTGGACCTACAACGGACGCGTTCCCGGGCCTGCGCTCAGGGCGACCGAAGGCGAGCACCTCCGGATCGTCTTCCGCAACTCCGGCTCGCATCCCCACTCCATGCACTTCCACGGCATCCACGCCGCAAGGATGGACGGCGTCCCCGGTGCAGGATTGATCGGTCCGGGAGAAGAATTCGTCTATGAGTTCGATGCCAGGCCGTTCGGCTGCCATCTCTATCACTGCCACGCGCTGCCCCTGAAGCGGCACATTCACAAAGGCATGTACGGATTGTTCGTCATCGACCCGGATCCGGCCCGCCATCCGGAGCTTGCCGATGTTGCCCGTTCCCGCTTGCTCGGCACGCCCGAGAACGCCGAATGGCAGGAATTCGCCATGGTGATGAACGGCTTCGACACCAACTTCGACAACGGGAACGAAGTCTATGCGGTGAATACCGTCGCACACGCGTACATGAAGCGGCCGATCAGGATCGTCCGCAACCGCCCAGTCCGCATCTATCTGGCCAATGTCGTCGAGTTCGATCCCATCAACTCGTTCCACTTGCACGCCAACTTCTTCGACTATTTCGAACAGGGGACGACGCTCACGCCGACGTTGAGGACGGTCGACTTGATCACTCAGGTGCAGGCGCAGCGCGGAATCCTCGAGTTTACCTACAAGGATCACGAGACCGGGCTCTACATGTTCCACCCGCACCAGTCGGAGTTCACCGAACTCGGCTGGACGGGCATGTTCGACGTGGTGGAGGCGGTCGCATGAACGAGGTCTCGCACATCGCCGCGGCCGACCCGACCGCTCCCGTCGGCTCCGGAAAGTCGCGCGCCGCTTTGCTGTGGCTGATCCTGCCGCTGGCCGCCCTCGCCCTGGCGATCACCTGGCTGCTGCTCTCTGACCCGCTCAGAAACTTCGGGAACGGCGCTCCGCCTGTGGAGAGCCTGACTTTCGAGCGGACGGTCCTTTCGTCGGACGGCATACGCGTCCTCGTCCGCGCCGGCGGCTCGGAGCCGATGACGATCGCCCAGGTCCAGGTTGACGACGCATACTGGCAGTTCACGCAGGAACCCGCAGGACCGCTCGCCCGCGGCGCTACCGCATGGATCCATCTGCCCTTCCCCTGGGTGCTGGGGGAGGCGCATGCCATCAACATCGTCACCAATACCGGGGCGACGTTCGAACACGAGATCGCAGTCGCTGTGTCGACCCCGACACGGAACGCAGGGAACCTTGCTTCCCAGGCGCTGCTCGGTGTCTTAGTCGGCCTCGTTCCGGTCGCCATCGGGATGATGTTTTATCCAGCGCTGCGCGGAGTCGGCCGCAGCGGCATGAATTTCCTGCTCGCCCTGACTGTCGGCCTGCTGGCGTTCCTGTTAGTCGACGCAGCGGCCGAAGCTTTCGAACTGGCGGCCGAGTCCGCCGCAATATTCCAGGGACAGGCCATGGTCGTCCTCGCAGCCGTTGCGAGTTTCCTCCTGCTGATGGCGGCCGGCCGCCGGGACGGAGTGCCGACCGGACTTGCGCTCGCCACCTTCATCGCGCTTGGAATCGGCCTGCACAATCTTGGCGAGGGGCTGGCCATCGGCGCTGCGTTCGCGGCAGGCGCGGCCGGATTGGGCACTTTCCTGGTGTTGGGCTTCATGCTGCACAACATCACCGAAGGCATCGGCATTTCCGCGCCGATGCTGAAGAAGCGCCCGCCTCTGTGGACCTTCGTCGGCTTGGCGCTTCTGGCCGGCGGTCCCGCCGTCATCGGACTTTGGATCGGAAGCCTGGCCTATGCGCCGCAGTGGTCGGCGCTGGCTCTCGCGGTCGGAGCGGGAGCCATTCTGCAGGTCATCGTCGAGGTCACTGCGTACCTGATGAGGTCGGACGGGAGAGGCCCTGCGGCGCTCACGGCGCCAGCCACGATGGCGGGGTTGGCGGCAGGCGTTTCGTTCATGTATGTGACCGCTATGCTCGTCAAAGTCTGATCTGCCGCGGCGACAGCTTGTCCGGTCGCTCCTGCCCGATTGTCGCCTGTGAACTGCGGGCGCGGAGATCGGTTGCGGCAAATAGCCGAACGTGAGCACCTGCGCAGCTAGCACAGCGGCTGAAGCCAGGGCTTTGGTCAAACAGCAGGCCAGACGGGCATGGGGCAACACTGTCCGGACCTGCTGCCGAACATTCCGGCCTCCGTCAGGGGTACCGCGCATACACTTCCGTCGTGCCGTCACGTCGCACGAGAAGGACGTCACAGGGATCGGCGTCCGGCCCCGCCTCGCCCATGCCCGGTGACCCGTAGGGCATGTCCGGAACCGTCAGCCCAATCGCATCCGGCCGTTCCGCCCGAAGGCGCTTCACCTCCCGCGCGGGAACATGGCCCTCGATCACATAGCCCTCGATCTACCCGGTGTGGCAGGAGGTCTGGCCGGGTTTCAGACCAGCCCCGATCTTCACCTGCATCAAGTCTGCCATGGGCAGGTTCTTGAGTTCGGCAGCAAACCCGTTCTCCTCCATGTGGCGCGCCCAGCCTATGCAGCAGCCACATCCCGACGTTGTCAGGGCTTCGATGGCCTGCGTCGCCGAAGCCAAGCCCAGGAGGAGACAAAGGCGACCGTCGCGGCTACCCGCCGCACCCACTGTGAGATAACGCCGGATCTGGTCATTGTGCCTGTCCTTTCACTGGCGGCCCCAACTGAGGAGCCGCATTGCGTTCGCCGTCACGAGCACGGTCGCGCCCGTGTCCGCGAGTATGGCGGGCCAGAGGCCAGTGACGCCGATCACCGTCGTCACAAGAAAAACCGCCTTCAGCCCGAGCGCGACCGCGATGTTCTGCTTGATGTTCGCCATTACGGCCCGCGACAGGGTGACCATACGCGAAACGTCTTCGACACGCCCGTGAAGGATTGCCGCATCCGCGGTCTCCAGCGCGACGGCGGTGCCGCCGCCCATGGCGATGCCAATGTCGGCCGCGGCGAGCGCCGGAGCGTCGTTGACGCCGTCGCCGACCTTTGCGACTTTGAAGCCTTCCTTCTGCATCTCGCCGACGATCCGCCGCTTGTCCTGCGGCAGCAACTCAGCGCGCGCCTCGACCCCCAGACCCGCGGCGATCGCTTCCGCGGTCTTGCGGTTGTCCCCGGTGAGCATGACCGTCCTGATGCCTTGCGCCTTGAGCGAGGCCAGCCCCGCCCTGGCGTCAGCCCGCGGTTCGTCCCGCATGGCGATCAGACCCGTGATTGCTTCTCCCGCCAGCAAGACCGAAACGGTCTTCCCTTGGCCGTTCAAATCCTCGATCCGGGCAACCTGGTGCGGAGACAGCGAGGCGCGCTCGGCCGCCGCCTTGGAGGAAGCCAGAAATACCGCCACGCCCCCGACATTGCCTTCCACGCCCTTGCCCGAGACTGTTTTCGCCCCGAAGGCCGGAGGGATCGGTGCCTTGTTCGCCTTCGCCTTCTCGAGGATGGCGACGGCAAGCGGATGGTTCGACCCCTGCTCGAGGGCGGCAGCCATCGACAGCACCTCGCGCTCGGTCCGCCCGTAGGCGACCACGTCCGTGACGACAGGCTTGCCTTTCGTCAGGGTGCCGGTCTTGTCGAAGGCGACGGCTGTGATCTTGCCGAAGCGTTCGAGGACGGTTCCGCCCTTCATCAGCATGCCGCGGCGCGCGCCCGCTGACAGTCCCGCCGCGACAGCGGCCGGAGTGGAGATGACCAGCGCACACGGGCAGCCGATCAGCAGGATGGCCAGACCCTTGTATATCCATTCGTTCCATCCGGCACCGAACAGCAGCGGCGGCAGGGCGGCCACGAGCGCGCCCACCACCAAAACGCCCGGCGTGTAGTAGCGGGAGAAGCGGTCAATGAACCTCTCGGTGGGGGCCTTGCTCTCCTGCGCCTCCTCGACGAGACGGACGACGCGAGCGATCGTGTTGTCTTCGGCCGCGGCGGTCACCCGGACCTTCAACACACCGTCGGTGCTGATCGTGCCCGCGAAGACAGCGTCCTTTTCGGACTTCCGCTTCGGCATGCTCTCCCCGGTCACGGGAGACTCGTCGACGTCGCTCGATCCTTCGACAATTGCCCCGTCCGCCGGAATGCGGTCGCCAGGGCGGACGACGATGAGATCGCCGACGGCCAGCATCGCGGCGGGTACCTCCACTGTTCCGCCATCCCTTTCCACGAGCGCGGTCTTCGGAACGAGGTCAGCGAGTCCCTGGATGCTCGCCCGCGCACGCCCAGCGGCCACGCTTTCGAGCAGCTCACCGATCAAGAAGAGCAGCACAACCATCGCCGCCTCCTCCGTCGCCCCGATCAGCACGGCTCCGACGGCAGCAATCGTCATGAGTGTCTCAATGGAGAATGGCGCACCTGCAAAGGCGGCGGACACCGCGCGCCGACCGATCGGCACAAGCCCGACCAGCAAGGCAGCCAGGAACGGCCAGTGGCCCCCGTCCGGATAGGCAATCCCGATGGCATAGGCCGCAACGAGCGCCGCTCCGGAGGCGACGGTCAGTTTCGCCCGCCCGGAGCGCCACCAAGACTGCTCGGCAACGGTTGCATGTTCGTGCGAAGAGGGACTGTCCCGTTGCCCTTTTGCGGCTTCGCCTTCCCCCCTGTCCCAAGGCGTCGCACCGTAGCCCAGTCGAGAGACCTGCCGCGCGATCGCGTCGCTGGTGAGGGAGTCCGCATGTGTGACCGTCAGACTGCCGGTGGTGACCGAGACGGAAACGTCCGCCACGCCGTCCATCCGCCGCACCGCCGTGTCGATCTTGGACGCGCAGGACGCGCAATCCATGCCGCTGACGCGGTAACGGGTCTGTGTCGACATTCCAAGCATGGTGCATTCCCAGGAGTTCAAGCAGCTAGTGGTTCAAGCGAAATTCTCTGTCTAGAGCCAGCGCCGCACCCGAGCCTTGTAGGCGCGGTACTCGCTGCCGAACTTCAGCTCCAGGTATTGCTCCTCCCGAAGAATGACGCCGCGGCGGATCACGAGGACGGCTGCGGGAAGGAGGGTGAGAGCGATAAGGCTGCCGAGAGCGAGCGCGAGAGCGGCGTAGACAAGGGCCATGCCGACATACATCGGGTTGCGGGTCACCCGGTAAACTCCGCTCGTTACGATGGCGGTGGTCGGTTGCCATGGCTCCGGCCTGGTGCCCGCCTTCCGGAAGAGCCCGAGCGCGCCCGCCAGGAAGACGACGCCTGCTCCGAACAGCAGGACTGCCAGCACCTTCGCCGGGAGTGCAGGCGGAAGCGGCCATCCGCTGGCATACCTGTCGGCAAGCACGCCCGCGGCCCAGGAGCCTGCAAACACCAGGGCCGGAGGAGCGATCACTCCGGGATGGTCATGGGTTTCGCCGGAAGTCGCAGTCATGATCTCACCTGTTGCCATTCTCTGCCAGACAACCTAATTGCTCTGGTGACTAGAGGTTCAAGGGGAAAATGACGGATGTATTCGATTGGAGACCTGTCGCGGCGGACGGGAGTGAAAGCTCCTACCATCCGCTACTACGAGCAGATGGGGCTGCTGGAAGCGCCGGAGCGCTCAGAGGGAAATCAGCGACGCTTCGCGAAGGCCGAGCTAGAGCGATTGGCATTCATCCGTCACGCCCGCGACCTTGGCCTAACGATCAACTCGATCCGGCAGCTCATCGATCTCAGCGGACATGCTGACAGGCCGTGCGCCGATGCAGACAGAATCGCCAAAGAGCAGCTCGCCTCCGTCCGGGAGCGAATTGCAAAGCTGCAGAAGTTGGAGGAAGAACTCGAACGTATCGCTACCTGCTGCACGGGCGAAACCGTCGGAGACTGCTATGTCATCCGCGCCTTGTCCGACCACTCCCTTTGCGGGCACGAGCACTGAAGGTCAGAGGGCGCATCTCATTCGCTTTGTGTAATTTGTTGTGCAGGGAGCCGACCCGTCCGACCGAATTACCGCGCTACGGCGAGCACAGAGCGCCGGCTCCGGACTTCGCGACCGCTCTTCACAGCGGCGCTTCGCGCCACGGTCAATCCGGCCCTCAGACCGACCGTCGCCGCCGTCGATCTCAGCGGATCAGGTCTGGCTCATTGCTTCGTGCTCGCCTCCCGGAACGCCGCCTCTCCGGCCTCCGAAACCTCGGCCCACTTCTTGTCGGCTGCCGGATCCGCGGCGTAGCTGTCGTGCCAGTTCCACCATTTGTAGGCCGGGGTCTGCGGATAGCCCTCGGGCGAGTCCTCCCAGGCCTCCTGCCGGCCCAGCGGCGTGATGTCGAGATAGTTCCAGGTGCCGCCCATCTGCTCGTCGCCGCGGTTGTTGATGAAGTAGGTGCGGAACACGCGGTCGCCGTCGCGGATGAACACGTTGTGGCCGTGCCACTCGTCGACACCGAAGTCGGCGTCGAAGCTGTCGGTGAGGGTGAACCATGGTATCTCCCAGCCCATCCGCGCCTTCAACCGCGCGATATCCGCCTGCGGCGCACGCGAGACAAAGACGAGAGTGGTGTCACGGGCGTTCAGATGGGCGAGGTGGGCGACCTGGTCGGCCACCATGGAGCAGCCGCGGCAGGCATGGTCGGGCCAGCCGAACACTCCCGGCTCGAAGAAGGCGCGGTAGACGATCAGCTGACGCCGACCGTCGAACAGGTCGAGCAGGCTCACCTTCCCGTCAGGCCCCTCGAACGCATAATTCTTCTCCACCGCCATCCACGGCATCCGCCGCCGCTCGGCGGCCAGCGCGTCACGGGCGCGGGTCTGGGCCTTTTCCTTCACGAGCAGCTGCGCGTGGGCCGCTTCCCACTCCTGCGGCGACACCACCGGTGGTGTGCGCATGGCAGTCTGTCCGCTTTTCAGTTCGCTCTTGGCTGCTGAAGTCATGGCTTCCTCCTGATCTGGGCGAATTCCCGCGTCGCTGAAGCACGGCTCATTCGCTGCTCATCGCTGGTTGTTGGGCCTAAAATAGTTTGGCACCGGAAAACGACCAGTGGGAGTAACAAGTGTGACGCTATTATCCCCTCGGCGCGTTGAACCGCGTGGCGCGGCGCGACGGTGCTCCCGCCGCATGCCCCGGGGCGCTGGCGCCATTCAAAATTTTGAGGGCAGCGTTTCGAAGATTGGGCTCAAACTCAAATCAGACTGGCTGCCGCCAATGGCCGAGAACCTTGCTGCTTGAACTGGTCGGCGGGAACTAGCAAAGAGCGCCATAACGGGCATCCGACACTGAACGCAAGAGCGGACGTTGACTCTGTTCTCCGCTACATCAACCCCACCAATCTACCGTCCACCGGGCTATGTCGAAGACGAACGGTGGAGATCGACTCGCGCCACGGCGTAGGCGTCAAGAGAGATGAATTGGTCATCCAACCGTCTTCCGGGACTTTCCATGAAGTTCGGATCGGCTGCCGCCCGCTCGAACTGGTCGGCAGCAAGAAGAGCAATGCGGGCGCTGTTCGGCGTATCCGAAAGCTGCACTGATTGCTTTTTGGCAGTAAGATTCGAGAGCCACAGCGTCGTGCGCCCGTCTTTTTCGGCCGCGATCGCCGCGATGCTGTCAGCTCCGGAAGTTGCCACGGACAGCAGGGTGGCCCCACTGAGTTTTGAGAGGCCTGCCATGACATGGAAAGCGGGATACACCATTCGGCCATCCTGTTCGTCAAACCACGGCTGCACGAAATCGGCCTTCCTGTAGACGTATCCGAACGGGCCGGTGAAGTCGCCGAATGCGACGGCCTCGATTCCCTCGCGCGCGCAGGCCGCGAAATAGCCGACTGTCCAAGTCGCATTGAACAGGCCGCGCTGCCGAGGATCGATGCGGCTCAGACAGACGCGACCGTTCGCTTCATTCGGCGCAGTGGACTTGCCGTAGGGGTTCTCGCGGCAGCCTAGCTGACTGGGACCTATACGCAGGGGCAAGCGGTCGCCCATGAAAGCACGGGTAGAGCGGATCAGATGGGGGATAGCCTGAAGCGTCTCCATTACGGAGACATCATCTGCTGCGTGCACGTTTGGACAGGTGGTGAAGGTTGCGTAGTCGAGCGCTCCGGTTGGCGGACGCTTGCGGTTTAGCTCGGTGAAGTATGCGGCCATGCCGCCGCCCAGCGGCACCCCGGGGAAAGCCCGGCGGGCGGCGGCGTAGTTTTGCTCGAAGGTGGGCATCGCCGGCCACGGTGCTCCCGGCTGCACCGACTTCATGTCCTGCGCCGGAAAGACGGAGACAGCTTCTGGATTGAGGCGAAGGCTTTGGACAGCATCCGCGAGAGGCGCCAATTCGCCGAAAGGATCGAGCGTGCCCTTGGTGATGATCTCAAGTACGACGCCAGCGCCGGTCAACTGTGCCAGGGCGGTGTAACCTTCAAGTTCATCCTGGCCGTGCCCGAACCGGAGATCGACTTGGCAGACCACCCACTGCGGAGCCAATGGTCGAATGAGCTCGGCGACTTCAAACGCGTGCTTCGCCTCGTCGGCAGCGACGCCGATGCCAATGCGGGGCACTCGACCGATGGCTCTGCCAATCGTCAGGTTGATGGATGGATCGGGGTTTTTGGAAGACCCGGCAGGGAGCGTTCCCAACAGCTGAAGTCGGACGGCCTGCGTGAATTTCTCGCCTTTCGGCAATCTGTAGGGCCACGGGCGACGCAGGGGACGGACATAGGTTTTGTAGGAGGCGTCGGACCAATTGCGCTGATCCTCCATCTCAAAGGCGTCACCTTCCATGGTGCATGTGGCCCAGATTCCAGGCACGATCTCGTGCGAAAGCGCGCGAATGTCGGTGAACGGACACCTAGGATCGATGGTGTCCGGAAAAAGCGAGAGTTTTTCGCGACCGTCCTCGTGCAGCACCTTTACCGGCTTGCCGGCCAAACCCTCGATCGGATGCAGCACGACGAAGCCGGTTCTGTTGGTCAATACGTCAGTTTCGGGCTCTGCCTTCACCACAAACGACAGCGCACCGTCGCTCCCGCCTGCGATCCGCGCCTGGTAGACCAGCCGACCGCACGCACCGGCGCATGTTCCACGATAGGCGACGCTGAACGCATCCGGCTTTTCATCGATCTGAAGGTCATCGAGAACGGGCGTCTCGGTTCCCCAGTTCTCGTCCCGTACGAGAAATGAAATCCCGCGCAGAACCTCTACCCCGCCGATCCGTACATAGCGTATCGCCCCATTGTCAAACTCGACCGACAAGGGTCCCGCGCGCAGTGTCCGCAACTGCGGATCGACCTGTTCGGTCCCACACAAGCGGATTCCTCGAGGTGCTGCCGTGGTCAAATCGCTCTCTCGGTCTTGGCGTCGAAAATCGAGGCCCGGTTCATGTTGATGTCGATCGGCAGTCTCTCGCCGGGACGACTGACGTCGTGCGCCTGCAGTTCCGCCATCACTGGCGCGCCGGCCAGGCGGAAGGTCGCATAGCTGCGCGAGCCGGTCGGCTGCAGCAGGTCGATCGTTGCGTCGTAGCGAAACGTGCCCTGCGCAGGTGTCGCAGCATGCGCGCGCGTCAGATGTTCTGGCCGCAGTCCAAGCAGCACCGCCTGTCCGTCAATGGCGCCATTCAGGCTCCGGCCGGGGGCGACCGGAAGCAGCGCCTCGGAGAGCCGGATGGCGGCAGCGCTGCCGTCCAACTTCAGCGTGCCCGGCAGGAAGCTCATCCGCGGCGAACCGAGAAAGCCAGCGACGAAGGTCGAGGCGGGGCGCTCGAACAGCTCGAGCGGCGCGCCCTGCTGCTCGATCATTCCGTCGCGCATCAGCACGATGCGGTCAGCCAGAGTCATCGCTTCGATCTGGTCATGGGTGACGTAGATCATCGTTGTCGCAATGTCCTGGTGAAGGCGCTTGATCTCGCCGCGCATCTCGTCGCGAAGCTGCGCGTCGAGGTTGGACAGCGGCTCGTCGAACAGGAAAATGCGCGGGCTGCGGACAATGGCGCGGCCGATGGCGACCCGCTGGCGCTGCCCGCCGGACAATTGGCGCGGAAAGCGCCCGAGCAGCGGGGTGATGCCAAGCATGCGCGCCGCCTCGGCGACGCGCGTCTCCACCTCCGATTTCGGCATTTTTCGCGCCTTTAGGCCGAAGCCAATGTTTTTCGCCACGTTCATGTGGGGATAAAGCGCATAGTCCTGGAACACCATCGCCACGTCACGGTCGCGCGGTCGGAAATCGTTGACCACTTCGCCGCCGATCTCGATCGTGCCTTCCGAACTCTCCTCCAGCCCTGCAATGGTCCTCAGCAGCGTACTCTTGCCACAGCCGGACGGGCCGACCAGCACGGTGAACTCGCCGTCGCGAATGTCCAGGTCTATGCCGCGCACGGCATGGAAGGCGCCGTAGCGCTTGTGCAAGCCGGTGATCCTGACTTCGGCCATGCCGACCCTTTCTATCCGCGAATAGCGCCGAGCGTGAGCCCGCGCACGAGATGTCGTTGGGCAAGTACTCCCAGCGCGATCGACGGTACGAGGGAGACGATGGCCAGGGCTGCCGCCTCGCCATATTGCGCGCCCTGGAAACCGATGAAGGCGCGAAACACCGTTGGCAGCGTGAAAGCAGTGCGGCTGGTCAGAATCAGCGCGAAGAAGAACTCCGTCCAGCAGGCGATGAAGGCGAAGACCGCCGCCGCGACGATGCCTGGCGCGGCGAGCGGCACTGCGACGCGCCAGAACGCCTCCCACCGCGTGCAGCCGTCGACAAGGGCCGCCTCCTCCATCGATTTCGGCATGCCGCGGAAATAAGCGAACATCATCCATACCGACACCGGCAGCGTGAACACCGTATAGGCGATGATCAGGCCAATATGCGTGTCGTAGAGGCCAACGCCGCGGTAGATCAGGAACACCGGCAGCACGATGCCGATGGGCGGCAGGAAGCGCTGTGACAGCACCCAGAACGACAGATGCTGGCCGCCGGTGTTGTAGCGCGCCAGGCTGTAGGCCATCAGCGTGCCGAACAGGGCCGAGAGCACCGTTGCCGACAGCGAGATGATCAGGCTGTTGATCAGCCCGTCGAGGCCGCGATAGGCGAACAGCGCAGCTTCATAGTGGACAAGGGTGGGTGCGGTTGGGAACCAGACGGGCGGCACGGTGAGATAGTCGTCGCTCGGCTTGATCGAGGTGTTGAACATCCAGTAGAGCGGCCACAACACGAAGACCAGGAAGAAGCCGAGCAGCAGGATGCGGCCGACCGGTATCGACCGGCGTTTCGGGCGACGGACAGGCGCGACGGCCGCCATCAGACCGGCTCCGTCTTCAAAAGCCGTCGCACCAGCAGCATTACCACGAGCGCGGTGAAGATCAGGAACAACCAGCTTCCGGCGGTCGCCTGCGACAGATGGAATTGGGTGAAGCCGACCGTGTAGAGATAGTAGGAAGCGGTGTAGGTCCGCGTGCCTGGCCCGCCGCCGGTCATGATGAAAATAGTATCGAACATGCGGATTGCATCGAGCAGCCGAAAGGTCAGCGCCAGCAGCATCATTGGCGCAAGATGCGGCAGGGTTATCGCCCAGAACGCTTGCCAGGCATTGACCCCGTCGAGTTCCGCCGCCTCGTAAAGGTTCGGGGGAATGGCGGTAAGCCCGGCGAGCAGGATGACGAACATGAACGGTGTCCACTGCCAGACATCGGCGATGATCAGCGAAACATAGAGCCATGGCGATTCGGTCATCCAGCCGATCGTCACCTCCTGCCCCAGAAGTTGCGTCAAGATGTAGTTGGTCGGCCCGAAAGGCCGCTGCAGCAGCAGCGTCCAGGCCTGGCCGACGATGACCGGGCTGATGAACAGCGGCACGATCAGGATCGACATGATCACGCCGCGGCCCGGAAAGCTGCGAACCATGGTCAGCGCCACGAGAAGTCCGAGAACGAATTCGATAGCGACGCTAATCCCCGACAGCCACGCTGTCAGCAAAAGCGACCAGCGCGCGACGGGATCGAACACGACGCGCTCGAAATTCTTCAATCCGACAAAGGCGTGGCCCGGCACCTGGAAATCATAGTTGATGAAAGACACGACCAGCGAGAACAGCAGCGGATAGACCGAGAGCGCCAGGATCAGCAGTACTGCTGGCGCCACCAGCAGCCATTTGAAGTGGCGGTCCGCCCAATTTGCGAAGCCCGACAGCCGTGGCGGGGCGCCGGCGGCCTTCAAGCGACTGATGGTTGCGGTATGCTGCATCGATTACATCCCAAAACCTGCCTGGCGGTTGCGACGAGGTGTTGCGGACCAAGCGCCCGCAACACCGATTTTGGTCAAGAATGCCGGCCGGCGTCCCTGAGGCAGGCCGAGCTCAGAGGGTGACCGCCATGCCGAGCTTCTCCACCGTGTTGTCGGCAGTAGCACCCGGCAGTTTCAGGAACTCGGTGTAGAATGCCTTCTGCGAATCGACGCCGAGCCGGTCGGTCGTCTCATTCCACTCGGCCGCCGCTGTTTCTAGCGACGCCTTCGGATCCGCACCGGCCCACACAGCTGTGCACATGCGGTCGATGCTTAGGAAATAGTCCTGTGCGCCGGGCATGATCGGGTCGAGGAGGCCGACATTGGCCGAGTTGTTAAGATTGCTCAGATACTCCTTGGCGCTCGGGAACAGCGCGCCGTAAAGCTCGGATTTGAAGTGGGAGATGCGGTAGGGATCGCGCAGGGCGTAGGGCAGCATGCAGCGCGCAAGCGAGACGGGTGGCGAGCAGGCCCATTGCATGAAAAGGTAGGCCGCTTCGGGGTTCGCCGAATCCGCCGACAGCGCCTTGTTGTAGCCGGTCGCATGGTCAGGATTGCCGGGCACGACCGCGTAGCCGACCTTGCCGGCGATCTGCGATTGCGGGATGAAGTTGATTGCGGTGGCCGACTGCGAATAGTTCGCGGCCATGCGGCCAGACGGCGGCCAGGAGTAGATCATCGCTACCTTGCCGGTCAGGAACGCCGCCCACAGCGAGACGGCGTCGAGTTCATTGTTGCCGGGGATCGACGCCGCATTGGCTGCAATCATGTTCTGCAGCGTCTTGACGCCGGCATCCGAAGCCAAGCCGGCCTTCATGTCGTCGCCGAACAGTTTTCCACCGTTGGCGCGGTACTGCTGCAGAAAGTCGAACTGGTTGCCGGGACTGCCCGCCTTGCGGAAATGGCCGGCGCCATAAACGTTCGGCGCCATCTGGTCTGTGATGAACTGGGCGATCTGGGCATATTCCTCCCAGGTCTTCGGCGGCGCCAGCTTGGCGTTGAACTTGGCCTGGTAGGCCTCCACCATCTTCGGATCCTCGAAGATGTCCTTGCGGTAGTAGAGGGCGAACATGTCGCCGTCGTCGAAGAAGCCCCAGATCTTGCCCTTGTAGGTCGGCAGCGCCTTGTAAAGAGGATGATAGTCCTCGAGGTCGGCCGGGTTCATGTATTTGGCGATGTAATCGTCGAGGGGTGCGATGACGCCGCCATCGGCTAGCGACGGCGTCCAGGCTGGCGAGATGTCGAGGACGTCATAGGCGCCTGAGCCGGCAATGTGCTCGGCAACCGCCTTGGAGTACTGGTCCGGGTTCGACAGTTCGACCACGTTCGACTTCATGCCCGTAAGCTGCTCCCACATCGGTCCACTGAAATTGCGCGGGTCGAGAGCCTGCAGGCCTGCCTCGTAGGTCATGTTCAGCGTGACGCCCGAATGCGCCTTGGCCGCCTCGACGGCGCGGAAGGCGGAACCATCCGCCGGGCCTTCCATCGACGCCTTCATGGCCGCCGCCTGCGCCTGGCCGAGCGGTGAAGCGGCGTCTGCCAGTTCGAGCTTCTGCTGCGCCAGCGCCCAATCCGTCATCATGGCGAGGATCGGTCCGGACGCCGCCAGCATGCCGGTCATCTGGCCGAAGCGGGTTATGAAAGTTCGGCGGGTGGTTTCGCCGCGCATAAAGGCGTCGACCTCTGCTTCGAGGCCTGCCTGAAAGTCACGTTTTTCATGATCGTTCATAGTACTTGGTCCTCCCATTTTCGTTTGCCTTCACTCGTCCGCGGGCGCGGCGGTCGAGCATTCCTCTCGTGAAGCCGCCGCGAAGGCGCGGCGGCGCGCCGAATGCTCGTACTCCTATGTCCCGAAGCGGGCGGCGAAACCAGCCAGCCGATTCTTCCATGCCTCGCTTGAAAGCACCTCGCGATTGACCACGCCGCGCGGCTCGCGGCCGTGCTGCACCTCGATGACCGCTTTGACATCCGCAGCACCGTTTCCGGCAAAACACTGGTCGGTCCAGCAGAGCGCGTGCGGCGTCAGGATAATGTTGTCGAGCTTGAGGATCGGGTCGTCGGCATCCGGCGGCTCCTGCTCCAGCACATCGAGCCCCGCGCCGGCGATGCGGCGCTCCTGCAGCACTTTCGTCAGCGCCACCTGGTCGATGATCGGACCGCGCGCGGTGTTGATCAGGTAAGCCGTCCGCTTCATCAGCGCGAGCCGCTCGGCATTGACGATGTGGTGGGTCTGAGGCGTTAGCGGGCAGTTCACCGACAGCACATCGGCGCGGCGGAACAGATCCTCCAGCTCGACCAGTTCGATGCCCAGTTCGGCAGCGACTTTGCTGTCGGCGAATGGGTCATGGGCGATGAAATTCATATCGAAGGGCTTGGCCAAGCGAAAGACCTCGGCGCCTATATTGCCGATGCCGAGCGCCCCCAACGTACGCCCGACGAGACCAACGCCCATATGATCCGAACGCTGATTGAACCCGGCAGGCCCCTTGCGGGTCAGCGCGTCCTTGGTGAGCAGTTTGCCGGTCATTGCCAACATGAAGGTGATGACGGATACGGCGACCGGCCGCCGCACCCCGTCGGGCGTGATGACAAGGGCGATGCCGGCGGCGGTGCAGGCCTCGACGTCGACGGTATCGTAGCCGACTCCGAAACGGGCAACGACGGCGAGGCGGCCGCTCTTGGGGACACTGGTCGCATCGAAGCGATGGCTGAGCAGGATCAATGCATCGAAGTCCTCAAGCTGATCGCCGCGCAGCGGATTGTTCGGCTCCAGGAACGCCATCTCGATGCCGGGCGCATTGCGCAGCGGCTCCAGGTCGAAGTCGGGATAGGTCGGCGCGCCGTCCGGCTTGCGGAAATCACCGGAGAGCGCCACCCTGAACATTGTGTTGGCCATCGTCTCCTCCGCCTCACTCGCACCCGGCCCGGATCTTCGAGACCGCGTCGGCCATCGCATCGTGCAGAACCCAGACGTCACCCGAATAACAGATGAAATCGAAGCCTTTCGCGTAAAAGTCGTGACCCTGCTGGACGGTTGGTACCAGGCGTCCAAGCGATTTGTTGTGCTTCTTGGCGGCGGCAACGATCTTGTCCATCGCCGCGGTGAAGATCGGATGGGCGAAGTCGCCGGGAACCGAGTGAGACCGACAGATCGAAATGTCCGACCCACAGACAGTCGACCCCGTCCAGTCCCGCGATGCCGTCGATGTTCTTGACGCCGTCGGCGGTCTCGATCAGGCAGATAAACACCGAGCGCTGGTTGGCCGTTTCGAATTTATCTGTGACCGAGCCCGGACGGTAGCGGTCATGCGCGATCTGTAGCGCTACGCCGCGAGCGCCAGCAGGATGGTATTTCATCGAATTGATGATGTGCTGAGCCTGTTCGACCGTACTCACCATCGGCGCGATCAGCCCTTCAGCGCCCATGTCCATGGCGCGGGCGAGGAAATGGTAGTCCTGCGACGGCACACGCACCATGACCGGCAGGTCGGCCGCCTCGAAATAGCGGATCGCGCTCTTCACCGTTTCCAGGCTGAAGCCCGAATGCTCCATATCGAAGAAGACGAAGTCGCAGCCGGCGGATTTCAGAATGTGCCCGATTCCCGGCGTCGCGAATTCGGCGACGAGCGTGCCGAGCTTGACCCGTCGGTGCGCAGCCAACCCCTTGAGACTAGGCTCTGACATACATTTCTTCCCCTTCGCCCAAAGAGCAATCCGGCTATGCTTTCTTCAAGGCGTAGCTTCGAGAACGAGGTCGCAGATCGTCACCAACTTGGTGTCGACGAGCGGCGCGCTGTGCGTGTTGAATTCATCGAAATGCGCCGTCCGGCAGTGTTCGTTGAAAGCGGCCTCGCTGTCGTAAATCTCGTAGAGCACGACCCGGTCCGGTTCGCCGCGCGCCTCCGTCACGTCAAAGCGGCGGCAGCCGACCTCGTTGCGCACCGACGCGGTCGCATTGGCGTCGACGAGCTTTCGGAAGCTGTTTCGGGCGCCCGGCTTGAGGCGGAAATCGACCCAGACGACGAAGCTGGTCATCACTTGGGCCTCGCGATTTCCAGATAGCGCCTCGACACATATTCCAGATGCCTGCGCATCGCCGCTTCGGCCCCGTCCGGATCGCGCGCCGCGATCGCCTCGAAGATTTCGCGATGGGCCTCGTAGGCCTTGCGGTCTTCACCTTCGGCCAAAGTCGTTCGCCGCTGTTCAAGCAGCCATTCGGCCAACGCCGCATGGATAGCTGTGAAGATTCGATTGCGGGTGATCACCGCCAGCACGTAGTGGAAGTCCACGTCAGTGCGTTCGAAGCGCGTGAGGTCGCCGATCGATTGCCGGTTCATCTCTAGCGCCGCCTTGAGGCTTTCAATGTCCTCTGGCGTGGCATTCACAGCGGCGTTGCGGGCAAGCCCGACCTCGAAAAACAAACGTGCGCTCTGGAAGTCCTGAACCCCGCCCGGGGCCGAAATCATGTGTCGCGCCGGGCCTGAGAGGGCGTCGAGTACGAATTGGGGTGTGGGGCGGGTGACGCGGGCACGCTCACCGGACCTCACCTCGACAAGGCCCATCTTGCTCAGATGCAGCAGCGCCTCACGGATTGAGGGGCGCCCGACCCCGAATTGCCGCATGAGTTCCCGTTCCGACGGCAGCCGCTCGGCTTCGGCCAGTTCTCCCTTGCGGATCATCCGCTCGAGGCGTTCTGCAACCTCGTCCGAAAGCTTCCGCTGCTTGATCAGGACACCGATCACTTGGCATACCTTTGATACCAGTTAAGCACGCTATTGCCATAGCGCCCCCATGTCAAACACAACTCAAATCGACAGACGCCCGCCTTCAAGCGCAAACAAGCGAGCGAGGCTTTGGCTCTTTTCCTACAAGCAACTTGCTCACTAGCTGAGCGATCAGCCAACGCTGTCAGTTCGCGTCAGGATCATTTCGGATCGAACGAGATTGATCGGCAGCGGACGTCGACAATTCCGGTCGGTGGCATCGCAAACCTTGCGGACTAGCCGAAACACCCCTCCACTTCGTCATCCCGGGCGGCGCAAGGAGCGAGGCGACGCGGCGCAGCCCTGGGATCCATCATGCCGTTATCTCAGCCGAAGAATGCAGCAGACCAGAACCGAACGCTACCACCCCGTGAAAAAGCTCGAACCACTCTGGATTGGACGGTCCGTTGCGGGAGAATATATGGACAGCCCTGTTCCAGCCGCCGCCGACTCGATTTGCAAATCGGCGCAAAAGCTCCCAATCTGGTCGCCGCCGCAGCAATGCTTGATACTTGTTAGACGGCGAAATAATGGGAGGAAATTCGCACATGAAAAAGACCTGTGTCCGTCTGGCGGCAACGGCAGTAATGCTCGTCTGTGCCGCCAGCTCGGCTTACGCCGACAGCCTCACCCTCTATTGCGCCGCCGACGAGGCCTGGTGCCAGCAAATCAAGACCAGCTTCGAGGAAAAGACCGGCATCACCGTCGACATGACCCGCAAGAGCTCAGGCGAGACATATGCCCAGGTGCGCGCCGAGGCCGGAAACCCAAAGGGCGACGTTTGGTGGGGCGGCACCGGCGATCCTCATCTTCAGGCCGCCGAGGAAGGACTGACCGAGGAATATACGTCCCCGAAGCGCGGCGAACTGCACGACTGGGCGATCAAGCAGGCGGAAGCCGCCAACAACAAGACGATCGGTGTTTACTCCGGTGCGCTCGGCTTCGGCTACAACAAGGATCTGTTGGCCAAGAGCAACCTGCCGGAGCCGAAATGCTGGGCCGACCTGACCAAGCCGGAATACAAGGGCCACATCCAGATGGCCAACCCAAACTCATCGGGCACCGCCTATACAATGCTCGCGACGATGGTTCAGCTGATGGGCGAGGACAAGGGTTTTGAGTACCTGAAGGCGCTCCACGCCAACATCAACCAGTACACCAAGTCCGGCTCCGCTCCGATCAAGGCCGCGGGTCTCGGCGAAACGACCATCGGCATCGTTTTCATGCATGATGCGGTGACGCAGACGGCAGCCGGCTTCCCGATCGTCACGGTGGCGCCTTGCGAAGGCACCGGCTATGAGATCGGCTCGATGTCGCTGATCAAGGGCGCCCGCAACCCGGAAGCAGCGAAGCAGTTCTACGACTGGGCGCTGACCGCCGAGATGCAGTCGAAGGCCAAGGACGTGAAGTCGTTCCAGTTGCCGTCGAACAAGAACGCCACCGCGTCCGAACTGTCGCCTGACCTGTCGACCATCAAGCTCATCGACTACGATTTCAAGAAGTATGGATCGAGCGCCGAGCGCAAGCGCCTGCTGCAGAAGTGGGATACGGAGGTCTCGACCCTGCCGCAGTGATCATGCGCGTCCGCACTGCCACGAGCGCGCTTCACCCGACCGTCGTCCTGTGGACGGCAGTCGGCTTGCTCGGCTATGCGCTGCTGCCTTGGTACGGGATGGACAGCAATCTCTTCACCCTGTCCTGGCTGCTGGACGGCTATCCGCTTGACGATGACGTAGCGCCGGCGCTTTTTCTGGTGCTGCAAGGCGACAAACTCTGGCTCGCCCCCATCGGCCCGCTGCTTCTCGCGCCGCTCCTGCTATGGGGGCGGCGCAAGTCCGATCCTTTCTTTGGCTATTTGCTGATCGCCGTCGGCGCGACCGGCGGCGCCTATTTCCTGCTTCAAGGCTTCGGCATTGGCCTGCGTGGCTTCCAGTGGCAATGGCTGAACTCGCTCTTTGGCGAACTTGACGACCGCCAGTTTGGCATGGGCTGGGGAGCACTGCTGGCAGGCTGCGCGTTCTTGTTCCTGTTCACCCTCGGGCTTGCGGCTCGCGGCGCGGTGGCCGGCGACGAATTCGTCTCCGGCTCGATCGGCTTCGTTGTCGCTGTTGTCGCCATCTTCATCTTCATGCCGATCGGTCAAATGCTGGGGAGCGCGCTGCTCACGCAAGAGGGCGACTATTCGCTTCCCGTCTTTCTCGCGAAACTCTCCAGCGACCGGCTCTGGAGCCTCGGCTGCCTCACCGGGGGCCCGCGCTGCGGCGTCGCCTGGAATTCGCTCCTTCTCGCCGTGCTCGTCGGCGTGACGACCACCGCGCTCGGCCTTGTCTTTGCCCTGGTGGTGACCCGTACCGGCTTTCGCTACGGCGCGCTGTTGCGCGCGTTGACCGTGCTGCCGATCATCACACCACCCTTCGTCATCGGCCTCGCCATCATCCTTCTGTTCGGCCTCTCGGGCGCCATCAATCTGGGCTTCGCCGAGCTGATCGGCGTCCAACCGACGCGATGGGTCTACGGCCTGCCTGGCCTGCTGATCGCCCAGGTGCTCGCTTTCACGCCGATCGCTTTTCTGGTGATGATCGGTGTGGTCGAGGGTGTGAGCCCATCCATGGAGGAGGCCGCGCAGACCCTGCGCGCCAATCGCTGGCAGACATTCATCACCGTCTCCCTGCCGTTGATGCGGCCGGGTCTGGCCAATGCTTTTCTGCTCGGCTTTATCGAGAGCATGGCTGATTTCGGCAATCCGCTGGTGCTCGGCGGCAATTTCGATGTGCTGTCCACCGAGATCTTCTTCGCGATCGTCGGCGCGCAATACGACCAGGCGCAGGCGGCGATCCTCGCCCTCGTGCTCCTGTTCTTCACGCTCGGGGCTTTCTACGCCCAGCGATTCTGGCTCGGAAAAAAGTCCTACACGACCGTCTCCGGCAAAGGCGACGCCGGCGTTCACCCGCATCTGCCGGCAAATTTGCGCAACGTCGTCTTCGCGGTCGCCGCCGTCTGGACGCTTTTTACCTTGCTGATTTACGTGACGATCTTCTACGGCAGCTTCGTCAAGCTGTGGGGCGTCGATTTCTCTCTGACTTTTGAACATTACGTCACGGCGTTCTCCATCGGCTGGAACGAGTTCGGCATCCACTGGCGCGGGTCGGCCTGGAGTTCTTTCTGGACGACCATGGAAATAGCGATGATCTCCGCGCCGCTGACCGCGGCCATCGGACTCTTGACCGCCTATCTGCTGGTCCGCCAGGACTTTGCCGGCAAGGATACCTTCGAATTCGCTACGATGCTGTCCTTCGCCATTCCCGGCACTGTGATCGGCGTGTCCTATGTGATTGCGTTCAATGTGCCGCCGATCGAGCTCACCGGCACCGGCATTATCCTGGTGCTCTCCTTCATCTTCCGCAACATGCCGGTCGGGGTCCGCGCCGGTGTCGCATCGATGTCGCAGATCGACCGCAGCCTTGACGAGTCCTCCCTCACGCTGGGAGCCAACTCCTGGCAGACGTTCCGCAAGGTGGTGCTGCCGCTGCTGCGGCCGGCCATCCTTGCCGCGCTGGTCTATTCCTTCGTTCGCGCCATGACCGCCATCAGCGCCATTATCTTTCTAGTCAGCGCACAGTACGACATGTCGACCAGCTACATCGTCGGCCGCGTCGAGAATAACGAATATGGCATCGCCATCGCTTATTCCGCCGTCCTGATCGGCGTCATGCTGGCGGTGATCGGCCTGATGCAGCTTGCGGTTGGCAGCCGCATGATCGGCCGGCGCGGTCTCGACGGCGATCTGGCGCAGTCGCGCACCAATGTCAGCCAGGCGGTCGTGGCGCGTCCACAGCCGGCGATCTCGGGAGGCGGATGAATGGCCGAAATTCGCGGCAATGCCGCCTCAGTAGAATTCAGGAATGTCACCAAGATCTACGGCAAGAGCAAGGCGCCCGCCGTCAACGACATCTCGCTGTTCATCGAGGCCGGGAAGCTGGTCACCCTGCTTGGACCGTCGGGCTGCGGCAAGACGACCACCTTGCGCATGATAGCCGGACTGGAAATGGTAACGAGCGGCCAGATCCTGATCGGGGGCGCCGACGTCACCCGGCTGCCGGCCACTGATCGTGATGTCTCCATGGTGTTTCAATCCTACGCGCTTTTCCCGCACATGACCGTGACCCAGAACGTCGAATACGGCCTGGGCTTTTCCGGATTCGACAGGAAGGAGACGGCCGAGAGGGCCAGAGCCGGGCTTGAACTGGTCGGCCTCTCCAATTTCGGCGACCGCCTGCCGAGCCAGCTTTCGGGCGGACAGCAACAGCGTGTCGCGGTGGCGCGGGCGTTGGTTCTGGAGCCGCAGGTGCTGCTCTTCGACGAGCCTTTGTCGAACCTGGATGCCAAGCTCCGCCGGCGCGTGCGCGAGGAAATCCGCGAGATCCAGCAGAAACTCGGCCTGACCGTCGTCTACGTCACCCACGACCAGGAGGAAGCGCTCGCCGTCTCCGATCGCATCATCGTCATGAACAATGCGGTGATTGCCCAAGACGGCACGCCACGCGACCTCTACGAGCAGCCCGCGAATGCTTTCGTGGCCGACTTCATCGGCGAAGCCAACATGTTCCAATGCGAGGTCGTGTCGGTCGAGGGCGACAGCGCCACTGTGCATCTGGGACCTGCCGTGCTGAAGCTGCCGGCTCGCGGCCGCAAACCGGGGCCGGCCAAGCTGGCGGCGCGACCGAGCCGCCTCGAGATTGGCGAGCCGAATGCGCCAGGCGCCTTGCCTGGCACGCTTGAAAAAGTGACCTATGTCGGCAGCCACCTCGAGTTCGTAATTGCCACGCAATTCGGCGAAGTCTTCGTGGTCTCGCCGGATGTCGATACCGCGTTTCGAGCGGGGCAGCCGGTGAGCATCGGCTTTCCCGAACGCGGACCCGTGCTGATCACAGACTGAACGCCTCTTTGCAGAGCGCGTGGACCTTGTCGAACACGCCCTTGCCGCCCGCGATGACCAGTGTTCCTTCCTCGAGAACCGTTTTCGGGTCGGGCGTGACGACCGACCCGCCGGCCTCTTCGACCAGAAGCATGCCGGCGAGGCAGTCCCAAGCATTCATATGCTCCTCGACATAGGCGAGCAGCCTGCCCGAGGCGACGTAGGCAAGCATAAGCGCACCGGATGCATTGCGGAAAAACACGCCGCCCTCCTGAAGCAGGAGATCGATCAGCTTGGCGACGGTGCGCGCTTCACGACGATTGGAGAAGCCGGTTCCGACCGAGCCTTGCGTCAGGCTCTTCGTCGGGCTTGTCTTGATGGGCCGGCCGTTGAGGAAAGCGCCACCGCCGCGGCGTCCATAAAATGTCTCGCCGGTAGAGGGTTCATGGATAACGCCCACGACCGCCACACCCTCCTTGACGCAGGCGATGACGACGGTCCAGGCCGGGATGCCGCGCAGAAAATTGGCAGTGCCGTCGATTGGATCTATCACCCATGTGTAACCCGATCCGCCGGCGAGTGCGGCGTGTTCCTCTCCGATAACACCGTCTTCAGGATATTGCGCCGCAAGCTCCCGGCGGATGAACGTCTCGACATTCCGGTCGGCCTCGGAGACCAGGTCCTGATGACCCTTGCTCTCGATTGTGAGTGTCTCCAGTTGTCGGAAATATTGCAGGCCGAGTTCGCCGCCGCGCCGCGCCAGCGCAGTCGCAAACAGCATCCGATCGTTATCGTCACCATTCACGCAGTGAATTCCGTCATTGTTTCTGCTTTCCATTCGTTCTCTGGCTCTTTGTATTCAAGGCCCAGTTATGCAGCGAAAGGTTGAGGTTAACGCTCGGCGACAGGTTGCCATTCGTGGATGATCTTGAAACCCGGCAAATCGAAAGCGAAGAAATGACCTTGGAAAGGTTGATCCCGACTGCGCGAAATTGGCGCATTCAGCAGCTTGCAAAGCAGGAGCGTGCCCACGCCGCCATGCGAGACGAAAGCAATGTCGCCGTCGTGATGGGTCGCAAGAATGCGAAACACGGCCCGCGCGACGCGATCCTGGGCATCGAGCGCGCGCTCCCATCCGCAAACGCTCTCATGTGGATTGGCGAAGAAGGCGTCAGCAACTCGTTCGAAATCGACGGGTGGAAGGAAACCGGTCGCGGAGCGGTCGTTCTCGCCAAGGTGCTCATCCACTTGGACGGGCAAACCAAATCCCGCCGCCAGCAGGCCAGCCGCTTCAATAGCCTTGGCCTCGGAGCTCGACCAGATGGACGTCAGGCCGGACAGCACCGCACAGCCCACGAAAGCCCTCATCCGGGTGACGCCGCGGTCCGAAAGCCGCCAAGCTGGAACTGGCGTGGCGGGATCAACGGAAACTTCCGGATGAGTGATAAAGAAGGCCGTCGGCATGCCGTTGCGCTCCGATAAAATCCTTCCGACGCCTAACAGAGCTGATCAAGCGCAGGAAGTATCAACACACACCAACCACATCATTGCACGGGCACTTTTCACAGCCTCAATGGATATCAGAAACAGGAACGTCTGTATCGCGCTGCCATGAGCGGACCTCCGGCCATCATAACCGCTACATTGTCTCCAAACTCGTCGCAGTTCATTCCGCGCACCGGTCTGCGATTGGCGTAGCGCCCGATCAAGGCGCCGAAATAGGGGGGCAAGGATTCGTAGTCGGCGAGTTCCTTGAAGCCGAGCACGACGTTGTCGAGCTTGCCCCAGCGGTCGGGCACATTGATCGCGGTGATTATACCCGCCATAGCGATGAACTTGATGGACGCGCCTCTGTCGTTGATGAGCGTGTAGAGATCGACGGCTTTGCCGTCCTGCGTGTTTCAGAATGGGGACTTGTCCACAGAGCCGATGCCGACGATCCCTCCTACCCGGGCTTGTAACAAAGTCGATCGAGCACGTCTCGAAGCGCAGTTGCGGCTTGGTCACGCTCGTCAGCAGACATCAGCTCGGGCTCAGCTTCCAGTCTGAGATGCGGCAGTTCGGTTCGAACGGCGCGACGGGCAGCGACAAGATTGGCCTTCACATCGATGACGCGATAAGTGGCGACCGGATAGGCGATCCCTTTGACGTGGATGCGCCCCAGTTCGTCGCAGTCAATCGTGTCCTTCACTTGCGCAAACGTCTCATAAGAAATGAGCACGGTCCCTGGCTGCGCCTCCTGCTCAAGACGTGAGGCGAGATTCACGGCGCCGCCGATTATCGTGTAGTCCATCCGGTCCTCGCTGCCGAAGTTGCCGACAGTGCAGTAGTCGGTGTGGATGCCGATGCGGCAGCGCAGTGGTGTTTCAATTCCAATGTCGCGCCAGACTTCGGCAAGTTCGCTCATCCGCTTCTGCATGGCGAGAGCCATCTGCACACCGGCGAGCGCGTCCTCCTTGACGCCGCGAGTTTCCGGATCGCCGAAAAACATCAGAATCGCGTCGCCGACATACTTGTCGATCGTCGCGCCATGATCCGAAGCAATTTTCGACATTTCCGTCAGATAGTGATTGAGGAGCTGGGTGAGGTCCTCCGACTCCATCTTGTCGGTGGTCTCGGTAAAGCCGGCGATATCCGAGAAGCATATTGTCAGCTTCTTCCGCTGGCTGGCGATCCTGACCTCCTGACGGCCGGTGAATATCGAGTTGTACACCTGGGGCGCCAGGTATTTCGCCAGCTTGCTGGAAAGCGCCTCGAGAGCCGCGGATTTCTCGGCGAGGTTCTCCTCCCGTAGCTTCAGCTCGGTGATGTCCGAGTAGACCGCGACTGTGCCGCCGCCGGTGATCCGCCGCTCGCTTATCATGATCCATCTTCCGTCGCCTCGCCGCTGCTCCCACGGTTCGCCAGGGTTGCGGTGCCGGGAGAGCCGCTCGGCGACCCATTCCTCGAATCGTCCCTCGGCATCCCTGATGTAGCCGCGCTCAGCGGATCGGCGGATGATGTGCTCGAATGTCGTACCGGGCGTCAATTCGATCGCAAGGTCGCTGTAGAGCAGTTCGCGGTAGCGGCTATTGCTAAGGATGAGCCGGTCCTCGCGGTCGTAGAGAGCGAATCCCTCGGAGATGCTCTCGATGGCATCGATGAGCCGCTGGCGCGCTTCGGCGACCTCGCGCAGGTTCTTTTCTTCGACCTCGACTGCAGTGTCCCGGAAGAGCCTGAGCGCCTCGGCCATGCGGCCGATTTCGTCGTGGCCCGCGGCAGGCAATGGCGCACGAAGATTGCCGCCGGCGATTGCGAGCATGCTTTGGCTCACCCCTCCCAGGCGGGCGAGGAGGCTGCGGTCGACATAGAGCCAAACAACAAGAACGGAACTCAAGAGGCTGAGAAAGGCGGAGCCAAGGACAACTCCGGTCCCGAATCGCTGGACGACCGCGGCTTCGAGACCAGATGCGGTGATCTCGCGGTCTGCCGCGGCGACCAGGCGATCGACGGCAGCGGTAAGACTGCGCGACAGCTGATTGTTTTCGGCCAGAAGCTCTTCGCCCTGCGCCAGGACGGCGAACTCGTCCTGCCGCGCCTTCGGGATGCTGTTTCCGCCGTCGATCAGTGCCTTGAACTCGTTGACCCGCTGCTGGAAACGGGTTCGCAGCCTATCGTCGATCTCGTTGGAAATCGTGTCCAGAACGGCGAGTGACCGGCGCAGCGGAAACAGGATCAACGCCAGATCGCCTGGCGTCGGCGCGTCCGCCGTGTTGACCAGCGCGTCATTGACCGCCGAGATCTCCTGCTGCGCCTTCTGCTGCGGGATGTAGGCCGCTATCGACTGGACCAGGTCGGCCGTCGCCTCCGCGCCTCGATCGGACGCGAGCGGCGTGTCGGCCGTGACCGCCCGCCATTGCTGGAGTTTGGAATTCATCACGAGCATGCCGGGCGCCACAAGGCGCTGGCTTGCATTTGTCGTAGCCGACAGGCGACGTAACAGTTCCTCTTTGCGCGCCACCACGGTGAGGCGGGCGGCGACAAGGTCGTCGAGGGCGTTGAGATTGCGCCGCAGACCAAGCACCGCAGCCTCGATCTCAGCCACTACCGCCGTGCTAGGCTTGGCGCCTTTGAGAGCGGCAAGCAGTTCCTCGAGGCGCGTCATCTCTGCCGCGATCGCAGTCGAGACCTCGTTATGCTGAGCCTTGCTGGTCGAAGCAAGTGCGGCGGGCGCAGTGGCGGCGACCCGCTCAGCCTGGCGCGACAGCTGGAGGGACGCGAGCGCCGACGGCACACGCTCCTTGGTGATGTGGTTGACGACCTCCCCCACCTCGAGGAAGGCATAAAGAGCGGCTGTTGTCGCGAGCACCGCGAAGGTGCTGATACCGAAAAAAGCGAGCAACAGACGGCCGCGTATGCCGAGACGCTTAAGCATCGCGGCGACGCATTGATTCAGGTGGCGCGGCCGATATGGTCTGCACAGATTGGCTCAAGGCGATTCGCCGGATCGGTGGTCCATTACTCCAACGGCACGTATTCGCCACCCTTCCAGACATACCATACCCAACTCTGAACAGTGAGGTCGCCTTTATTATCAAAGTCCATACGGCCCAACACAGTGTTAAATTGATTGCCGCGCAGCGATGCAATCACGGCTTGGAGTTCTAGTGAGCCTGCCTTCTCGACCGCCTGCGCCCAGGTCTGGGCGGCGCCGTAACTGTGCAGCGTCCAGGAATCGGGTTCGAAGTTCTCGGCTCGGAATCGTTCGACGACTGTGGCCGCTTCGGCGTTTCGACGCGGGTCGGGGACAAAGGTGAAGAGCGTGCCCTCGGCGGCAGGGCCGGCAATCAGCCCAAATGCCTCGGTCGCTGTATCGTCACCCGAGATCAGCTGAACCGAGTAGCCCCGGTCGCGCGCCGCACGAACCATGAGCGCGGCCTCGGTATGGTACCCGCCCAGATAGAGCACGGCGATATCCGCAGCCTGCAGCGTGGCGATCTCGGCCGAGTAATCGTCTTTCCCGGGAGCGTAGGCTTCGAAAATCGCTTCGGTCGTGCCGCGCTTGTTCAGCTGCTTCCTGGTTTCATCGGCGAGACCTTTTCCGTAGATCGTGTTGTCGTGGAGGATCGCGATCTTCTTGTCGCTCCAATGATCGGCCAAGTAGTTGCCGGCCTCGAAGCCCTGCGCATCGTCGCGACTGCAGACGCGGAAAACGTTGTCGCGGCCTTGTTCGGTCAACATCGGATTGGTCGAGGACGGCGAAATCTGCAGAATTCCCGCCGCCTCGTACACCTCCGATGCCGGAATCGAGGCTCCAGAGCAGTAGTGCCCGACGACGAACACTACACCGTCAGCCACCAGCTTTTGGGCAGCAGCCACCGCTTGCTCGGGATCGCAGAAGTCGTCGACCGTGATGAGTCGCACCGGCTCGCCGAGGACGCCGTCCGCCGCATTGATATCGGCCACAGCCACCTCTGCGCCGCGCTTCAATTGCGTGCCAGTCCATTCGAGCTTTCCGGTCATCGGGCCTGCGACCCCGATCAGCACCTCCGCCCGCGCAGGACAGCTAAGCGCCGCGGCCACGAGCGCGACAATAGCTACGGTGATGATACGGTGCATGGATGCACCCCAAAGGCCGTAGCTTACGCCAATCCCGTCAGCGCCGACAGTCTTTTTCCGCGAGCGTCGCATGCGCCCCGACAACCAGAGTCGAGGAAGATACTCGCGTCCCGTCCTGTGCCTCTGCATGTGCGAGCAATCAGCGAGCAGCTGAGGGGCATCGTGGAACCGCGTTCCCCGCCGCTCGTTTCTTGGTCAAACCGAGGTGGGAGTATCCAATTGTCGGCACGTTGTTGAGCAGATGACCTAGGATGCAACTGGTTGTGAAACCAAGCAGCAGCAGAAGGAGTTGGATCGATGAAGCTTTATTCTGCACCCGGGTTCACCAGCCTGGCCGACCATATCGCGATGCTGGAGGCTGGAATTCAGTTCGACGTGGTCACGGTCGATATCGAGACCAAGCAGATCGAAGGGGGTGGCCGCTATATCGATATCAATCCGAAGGGCTATGTGCCCGCTCTCGTGTTCGACGACGGTGAGGTGCTGACCGAGAATGTCGCGATCCTGGCTTGGGTCGCGGATCGCGCGCCGGAGCTCGCGCCGCAGGGTCATCTGGGCCGCTATCGCCTGCTTGAGATGCTGAGCTTCATCGCGACCGAGATTCACAAGCGCTTTCCCACCTACCTAATGCTTCCTGAAGACGTCAGGGAGCCGATCGCCCAGGAAATACTGCGATGGTTCCGCTTCGCCGCAGGCCGGCTGGAGCGGGGGTATTTGTTCGGAAAGACTTTCACCGTCGCGGATCCCTATCTCTTCCAGCTGGCGCGCGGCGCGGCGGAGATCGGATTTCAACTGCCCGAGCCGCTTCGCGATTACATCGCGCGCATCGAAGAGCGGCCTGCCGTACAAGCGGCTCTGCGCCGCGAAGGACTGGCATGAACGAGCTGGTGATCCGTGCCGATGGGGTCGAGCTCGCAACGCAGAGCTTCGGCAATCCGGCCCAGCCGCCGATACTTCTCATCATGGGCGGGATGGCCTGATGCTCTGGTGGCCGGAGGAATTCTGCCGCCGACTCGCCGCACGGGGCCGCTTCGTCATCCGCTACGACCAGCGAGACTCCGGTCTTTCGACCAAATATCCGCCCGGTCGGCCGGGCTATGGCTTTGACGATGCGGTCGAAGACGCCCTTTGCGTGCTCGACGGCTACAGGATCACGGCGGCGCACGTCGCGGGCTTCTCCCAAGGCGGAATGGTCGGCCAGGGTACGGCGCTCAAGCATCCAGAGCGGGTGCTTTCACTGACGGCGATCAGCACCTCGCCGATCGGGGTGGACCGGTCCAGCCTCCCCAAGAGCGGTAAGGCCTGGTTGGAACATATGGCTGTGGACGTGGACTGGTCGAACCGGGCGGAGACCGTCGCATATTGCGTCGAGGACGCGCGACTGATCGCAGGAACAGCACACCCGTTCGACGAAGCCGAGACCAGAGCCTTCATCGAGCGGGACTTTGACCGTTCTGGCGGCTATCTCAGCGCCACCAACCACAGTGTTCTCTTCGAGATCGGCAAGGCCTGGCAGGGCAGGCTCGCCGAGATCAAGGTACCGCTGCTCGTCATTCACGGCACCGCCGATCCAGTCTTTCCGGTTGAGCACGGCGCAGTACTGGCCGAGGCAGTCGCGGGCGCACGGCTCCTGAAGCTCGAAGGCGGCGGGCACGAGCTGAACCCCGGCGATTGGGACCGGATCGTCGAGGCGATCGCCGAACACACGGGTTCGAAGCGAGCCATCGACCGGCGCTGACAAGACTCTGCCATGCGGCGCGAAGCGGAAATCCAACGCGAACGCAGGGAAGACGGCAATGGGTCATCATCGTTGGTTGCGCCCAATGATAGCTATCGGGGAAGGAAATCGGCACATAAAGGTCCGGACCGGAGACAATCCTTCGCGTTCGGCAAGGACTCGGATGCGCGCCAGAAGGAGCCTTCAGTGGAAGGCAATCACGCTCAGGATGACGCACACCTCCAGACTAGGTAGTCGGGCCGGGCCACGTCGGGGTCAGGGCTACGAGACTGCGTCATATGGGCAGGCCTGCCTTGCGGTAGCCCTCAAGCCAGCGTTCGCGGTCTTCTTGATGAGCGATCATGCGCATCTGCGAAGCAATCATGGTCTTTGGGTCCGGCTTGGGGCCTGGACTTCGATGGAAAGCCGCGACAGCCGCTTTCGACTCCTCGATGCGACCCAGCTGTGCGTACGCTGCAGCTTCGATCAGGTGCATATAGGCCGGCACATCGTGCCTGTGCCTGAGGATCCCAATTACTGTCTCGTATTCTCCCAACATGAAGTGGCAGTCGCACAGCACCTCTGATCTGGCATCATCCGGCGCCAAAGGGTCGATCCTCTGCATTTGGGAGAAGATTTCGATCGCCTCGGATGGTCGACCCAGATGGGCGAGAACAAATCCGCGGCTGAAGAGAGCCGATGCATCATTCGGATTGCTCGCCGTTGCACGCGCGGAGTGAAGATCGGCAAGCTCATGCATGCCGCTCGTGATATAGGCGGAAGCGGCAGCCGAATTGACTTCGGTATCGCCGCCGTCGAGCGCCACTGCGCGCGCCGCATGATGGCACGCGCGTTCGATCGCAATCTCCGGTTCAAGGCCCAACGCATAGATGCCATAGGCAAAGGCGGTGGCGATCTGCGCGTGCGCGGCCGCATAGTTCGGATCGGCCTCGATCGCTTTCTCCAGATGAACCAAGGCACTTTGCAGACCATCAGTGGAGTGAAACAGAGCCCAACGTCCCCGCAGCAAATGGTCGAAGGCTGTGAGGTTCGCCGGCGGCCTCCGGCGCGCGTGCTCGACTGCGATTCGACCAAGATGCCCCGGTATTGTACCGACGATTGCTTGCACGACCTCGTCCTGGACCTCGAAAATGGAGTCGAGCGTGCGGTCATAGCGTTCCGCCCACACGTGCGCCCCAGTCGTTGCGTCGATTAGCTGGGCCGTTATGCGTACCCAGTTCCCGGCCTTGCGCACGCTGCCTTCGACTATCCAGCGCACGCCGAGTTCGTGCCCGACGTCCTGGATCCTAGGCGACCGCCCTTTGTATAAAAATGAGGAATTGCGCGCGATGACCAAGAGGCTCTTGAAGCGCGAGAGTTCCGTGATGATGTCTTCGGTCATGCCGTCCGCGAAGTACTCCTGCTCGGGATCACTGCTCATGTTCACAAACGGCAAGACGGCGATGGCAGGCTTCTCGGCTGTGACTCGGGGCGTCACGACCGCAACAGCCGGTGTTCCGGCGACCCGATAGATCCGAACCGGCTCGGCGATGTTCTTCAGGTTCTGCGTACCGAGATCGTCGAAGCCTACTTGGACTTTGTTCCTGATGTGGTCATGCGCGGTCCCGGAGACCAGGATGGAACCCGGTTCGGGATGCTTTCGAGCCTCGCGGCGATGTTGACGCCGTCGCCATAGAGATCACTGCCTTCGACAATGACGTCACCCAGATTGACGCCGATGCGCAGCACGATCCGCCGCTCCTCAGGCTGATCGCTGTTTGCGGCGGCCATGCCCTCCTGGAGCTCGACCGCGCATTGCACGGCGTTAACAGCGCTGGCGAACTCCACCAGCACGCCATCGCCGGCGACCTTGAAGATGCGTCCGCGATGCTTGGCAACCAGGGGCCTCAGCACCTCCTTGCGGCGGATCTTGAGGGCAGCCAGCGTGCCGGCTTCGTCGACCTCCATCAGGCGGCTAAAACCGACTACATCCACTGCCAGAATCGCGGCCAAACGGCGTTCCATGCTTATCCCTGGAAAGGCTGACCAGACGGGCACCATACCATCTAACCGTCGTGCTGTGTGCACCGATGCGGTGGGCTCTCATTCTGTTTCGATCGCCACGTCCGCCTCAGGTCACGGCCTGCCGTCGGGCGGCCGCGAAGGGAAGTAG
The DNA here is from genome assembly GCF_055811075.1 of Mesorhizobium sp. WSM4820. Lineage (NCBI taxonomy): Bacteria > Pseudomonadati > Pseudomonadota > Alphaproteobacteria > Hyphomicrobiales > Phyllobacteriaceae > Mesorhizobium > Mesorhizobium sp. WSM4820. Next base: position 62,101 of record NZ_JBVVQN010000014.1, read on the forward strand.
AGAAGCGTCATATCGTCTCGTGGGACTGGTTGTGATGGATGGCGACCCGGCACCCCGGGGCGGCCGCCGATCCAGCGGGTACTATCCGGCGACAGTCCCCCGCCAGGCACGATAATGTGAACATGCGGGTGATGCGTCAGCGCCGATCCCCAGATGTGCAGCACGCTGGTCATGCCGATGCGTGCGCCGAGGCGCTTGGGATCGGCCGTGATCGTGGTCAGCGTCTCGGCCGATGCCCGAAACAGCAGGTCATAGACAGCCTTCTTGTTCCAATAAGTGATCTGCGCGATCTCGGCAGGCAGGGTGAAAACCACGTGGAAATACTCCACGGGCAGCAGGTCTTCGGCACCGGCGGCCATCCAGTCCCGCGCCGCAAAGGACGCTCTTTGAACTTTGCGCACGGTCCTGTCCGGACCGAAGGTAAGCACAGCAAAGCCGGTACCGGCTTCCGGCGTCAAGCGCCAGGCAGTCTGAACCGGTATTCCGTCACATGGTGGTAGATCTGGCCCGGCCATAGCGTGGCCTGCGGGAAATACGGCCGGTTCGGTGCGTCCGGCCAGACCTGCGGCTCCAGGCAGAAGCCCGAATAAGCCTTGTAATGAACTCCCCCGAGCCCCGGCGAAGCTGGCGCCAGATACTGGCCGGTATAGAGCTGCACGCCCGGTTCCGTGGTCCACAGCTCCATCTCGACGCCGGAATTCGCGCCTTGCGCCCATGATGCCAGCTTGAGTGACCCGCGCGTCGAGGCAAGACAGAAATTCTGGTCGTAGGGGAGCTGCCTGCCCTCGCTCTCCATGCGCAGCGGCCGCGCCTGACGGAAATCGAACGGCGTGCCGTCGACCGGCTTCACGACGCCGGTCGGGATCAGGTCGCCATCGACCGGAAGATAGGCGCCGGCGTTCAGCATCAGCCGGTGATCGAGGACATCGCCGGCGCCGCCGTCATCCAGGTTGAAATAGGAATGCTGGGTGAGATTGCACAGCGTCGGCTCCTCGCAGGTGGCGGTCAGCTCGACGCTGAGCGTGCCTGGGATTTTCAGCCTATAGGTGCGCTGTTCGCGAAGATCGGCAATGGTCAGCTTGAAATTGGTGTTACGATGGAACCCAAAATGCGTTCGGCGACCAGACGCTGTAGCCGCCATAGATTGCTGTCGTGGATGCCGCGCTCTTCCAGATGCGTGATGGTATTATAGAGATACTCGGCGCACGAGCCCAAGTGGCCGCATGCCTTGGCCATAATGTCCGCCACCTCATCAGGCGGGAGCCTGCCGGTGTATGCGCCCGCCTCTCGGTTCATCACGAAGGCTAGGGCGCGGACAGGCCCCTGATCCGTCTTGACGGCAAGCCAACGGGGCGGGTTGCTGGGTGGTTTCGCCTTCATCTCTCGGCGGACCAGCTTGCCGAGGTGCCATTCCACTGTGTTGCCGGCGAGCCTATAGAGCATCCCCCGGCACTGGCCGCCTCGGTCGAGGGCCATCATCAGGCCAGGCTGCTCCCTCGTGCCCCGCCACCGGGTCATCTTTAGGCAGAATGAACGATGCCAGCCGTGAGCCGTGCCAATGCGCTCCTCAGTGTGCTCAACTTCCGGCTTCCAAATCAGTGAGCCATAGGCGAACAACCAAAGGTCTTCGCCTCGGGGATGCGAGGCGAGCGTCTCATGCACCGCCGCATCGTAGTCCTCCTCGGTGTGGTAATCGAGACCAGGTGCCGAGCCGGGGTCCTCTAACACCCGATGAACGCGCGCAATAATCTCCGGCGTAAGCGCCATCTTCCGAGCCAGCCTGGGCATCTTCTCCCTCATATGCCGTTCCGTTCTTTTGCTGCCCCGCGCTTCTTGTAAGAGCCACGTTTCGCTGGGCTTGCTTAGCAGTCCAAGAGCGCCATGATATCATCAGTCTCCCAACGGCGAACCGTCACCAAAAGCCAGCTGGTGTCGCCCAGCTAGATTTCAAACTGACCCACTACCGAACATTGCGGTTGGGTGGATTCGCCAGTTTGGTTTCAGGTAGAAACGTGCCCCGCTCCCCGTCATCAGGTGCGCCGCGGCCAAGCATCATGAATCCAGTTTCATCAGCGCCAGCGCTGCTCGGCCGTTGGGCCAGTAGGGGTTGCCGAGCGATTCCGCCATCTCCTGATGGTGGTAATTGAGTGCCTCTATTATCCCGACCGTCTTTCCTGCCGCCTCCGCTGCAGCGGCAAAATCGCGACTTTGGTGCTGGAACTCCGGCGTTTCGTAAGTGCCGTAAGTAACAACTACCGGCGCGTTCAACTCGTTGATATGCCGCTGCGGGCTCATTTTCCTCCGCCATCTCATCGGTGAAATTGACATAGCCGCCACGCCATGAAAGTCGCACCGGCTTCATCTCAAACAGGCCACTCATGCAGAGACCGCCTTTGATCGTGCCGGTGGGCAAGCCGAATTCCTTCATCCAATCCGTAGTGAGAGCAACGCCGCACAGATGGCCGCCGGAGGAATGACCCCCAACGTAGAGGCGATCTGGATCGCCGTCGAAAGTTGCCGCGTTTTCGTGCACCCAGGCGATCGCTCGGCGCACCTGCGCAGCGAGCACGCCGAGATCGCCATTCACGTTGGTCACTGAGGCGAAATCGATCGCGATAAAGTGCGCACCGGCCTTGACGAACATTTCCGCAGCATAGGCGCAATCCCTCGCCGAGCCGCCGCGCCAAGTGCCCCCGTGAACAAACAGGAAGATTGGCGCCTTGGGGCGATCGGTACGGAAAATATCGAGCTTCTCGACTTCGCTTGGTCCGTAAGCGACGCGAAGTGGCAAGCCAATCCGGTCCCGGGCGGCTGCGCTGTTCGCGAAGATCCGATTGGTTGTCCGGCCTTCCAGCGGCTCGTAATGTACTTGGCTGTACGCTGCGTCGAGCTCGACCTGGTCATAGTCCCTGAAAACGAGCGGACCCTTCTGGTGGGATGGTGGTCCGATCTGGCAGCGCTGCGCCGCAGCTGGTGTCGCGACTGTGGCAACGGCAACCGCGAGCAGTGTCCTGCGCGTGATATTTCCATTGTATGATCCGAATCTGATCTGCATCATATCCTCCCTGTGCACGGATGGTCCGAGAGCTACGGAAGCATACTCGACAAACCCGTGCGCTCCCCTCGAACTCTACGGCAGCACTCACTCCCCCAACGCCGCCGGGGTCGGCGCCACGTCCACGAGATCGACCACCGCAGCGGGAATGGCGTCGCTGACAACGAGCGCATCACCATCGCGCAGAATCTCGAAATCGATCGACGGCTGGCCGGCCGACTGGGGCACGGAAATGGTCACGCGCTGCCCGGGGGCGAGCGTGGAGATCATCCGCAGCGGCAGCGCGTCTGCTCCCGATGCCAACGTCGTCACGATCCGGTAGCCGTCCCGCTCGACTGTATAGTAGACGATGCCGTCGAAGGCGGCGAGATGAACGCTATGCCCGTTGCCTGGCGCCAGTTCGGCCGCAGCCGAGATCCCGGTCCAGGCGAGGCCGGCGAATGCGAATGCTGCGAAAAATCTGGTCATGGTCATTTCCTCCATCGGGCGGACGCACACAGACAATCGTTGCGTTCCGCCTCTTTCTCGACTCCACGCAGGATGAGCCCGACGGCACCATTCGTAACGAGAGCAGCACGATGGGCTGACGAAATCGGACGAAATCTTCCGATCGCCGACTAAATCCTCGACGATTGCTGGAATGACGGCGGGCTTTGCTGTAGATTGACCGCAACGAGACCCAACCGGCCTCGCCCCGCGGGGAACGTTCCGATGGACAGTTCGGCGCTGACGCCGATTCGCCTGAACGGCCGCACGGTCGACCTTCAGCGCGGCTGCATCACGGACCAGAGCGGGCATGTTATAGCCCTGCGGCCGCAGGCCATCGAGGTACTGAAGGTGCTGGCCGCCCGGCCAGGAAAAATCGTCACCAAGGATGAACTGATGCAGGCGGTGTGGGGAAACCTCGCCGTCACCGATGATAGCCTTGTCCAGTGCGTCATCGAGATCAGGAAAGCGCTCGGCGACGAGCGGCACGAGATCGTCCGGACCCTGCCGAAGCGCGGCTATGTGCTAGAGGCGGAAAAGGCGATCGAAGATAGCAGGAAAGTTGCCGGCGCTCGGTTGCGCGGGCTACGCAGCAAATCCTGGCTGGGCCTCGCCGCCGGTCTCATGATCCTGATCGGTGCAGCCGCCGCCTATCTCCTTCCGACAACGAAATCTGGCGCCGAGGCACCGGCTATCGCCGTGCTGCCCTTCGAAAACATCAACGGCGACGACAGGTGGGACCGTTTCGCCACCGGCGTGACTGAGGACATCATCACCGATCTGGCCCGCTACCGCGATATATCGGTAATCGCCCGGACCTCCGCCGAATTCTATCGCGGCAAGGCCCACGATGTGCGCGAGATCGGCGAAGCGCTTGACGTCAAATATGTGCTGGAAGGCAGCCTGCAAGTAGATGGCCACCGCATGCGGGTGACGGCACAGCTGATCGATGCCGAGACAGGAGCACATGTCTGGTCGGAGCGCTACGATCGCCTCGCAGCGGAACTGCTCGAAGTTCAAGACGAGATCACGCAGAAAATTGCGACCACGCTTACCGGCTGGCAGGGTCAGGTGACGGAGGCCGAGCGCACGCTGGCGCGACGCAAGAATGCAACTGGCCTCAATGCGTATGATTACTGGCTGCTGGGCATCGAAGCGAAGCACAAGATGACCGTGGCGAGTCAGCTCGAGGCGCGGGCGTATTTCGAGAGGGGGCTGAAGCTCGCTCCCGATTTCATGCCGCTGGTGCGCGACATGGGGATCACCTATGCGATCGAGATGGAAATCGGCTCGGTCATCGACTTTCCAGCATGGGTCGATGCCCAGCGGAAGTATGCAGAAAGAGCGCTCGCCCTAGACCCGAACGACTCCACCGCAAATTTCACGATGGCGGTGGCCTACGCCTACCAGAACGACAGTGAACAGGCGGAACGCTATCAGAAGCTCGCGCTGCAGTTTGGTCCTAATAATGCCGACACAATGATGCAGCTGGCCTGGACTTACGCCGGCTGGCAGACGGAGCGCGCCCTGGAGCTTGTGGAACGGACGCTGAAGCTCAACCCGCGCTATCCCTCCTGGTGGAATTTTCCGATCACGCAAACCTATTTCGCGGCGCGCCAGTTCGATGAAGCTTACACGACGGCGAAGCAGCTCGGCGAGTCGCCCAGTCAGGCCGCCTTTGTCGCCATGAGCGCCGCGCAGATCGGAAAGAAGCAGGAAGCAGCCGCCGCCGCGGCCAAGGTGCTGCGTATGAAGCCCGACTGGACGGCGGAGAGCATGTTTCCGTATCCAGCCTTCTCGGACGAAACCCTACTGGCCGAAAGCGCCGCCAAGGCCGGACTTCCGGTCTGCATGACGGTCGAGCAGGCCAAGACCGATACCGGCATGTTCCGCATGAAGCAGTGCGAAGCGGAGCGCGTGAGGACCGCGCTGAATTAGCGCCGGTCTCGCTGTATCTGGGAAAGACTGGCCCAGACCGACACAGACGGCGGACATGACCCTTTCCAAACCGAAGGTGGAATCGAAAGACCGGCTTCCAGCGTTAGGCGTCAGGCAGTCGGAACCGGTATTCCGTCACATGGTGGTAGATCTGGCCCGGCCATAGCGTGGCCTGCGGGAAATACGGCCGGTTCGGCGCGTCCGGCCAGACCTGCGGCTCCAGGCAGAAGCCCGAGTAAGCCTTGTAATGAACCGCCCCGAGCCCCGGCGAAGCTGGCGCCAGATACTGGCCGGTATAGAGCTGGACGCCCGGTTCCGTGGTCCACAGCTCCATCTCGACGCCGGAATTCGCGCCTTGCGCCCATGACGCCAGCTTGAGCGGCCCGCGCGTCGAGGCAAGGCAGAAATTCTGGTCGTAGGGGAGCTGCTTGCCCTCGCTCTCCATGCGCAGCGGCCGCGCCTGACGGAAATCGAACGGCGTGCCGTCGACCGGCTTCACGACGCCGGTCGGGATCAGGTCGCCATCGACCGGAAGATAGGCGCCGGCGTTCAGCATCAGCCGGTGATCGAGGACATCGCCGGCGCCGCCGTCATCCAGGTTGAAATAGGAATGCTGGGTGAGATTGCACAGCGTCGGCTCCTCGCAGGTGGCGGTCAGCTCGACGCTGAGCGTGCCTGGGATCTTCAACCTGTAGGTGCAGGTCACGTCGAGCGCGCCGGAAAAGCCCATCGTGCCGTCGGGATCATGCAGCGTCAGCGTGACAAAATCCCTGCCATGCAGCGAAACCTCCCACGGCCGGTGCGAAAAACCTTGCGAGCCGCCATGCAGCGTGTGCTTGTCGAGGAAGTTGCGCTCGGTCTGGTAGCGCTGGCCGGCGATGGTGAAGCGGCCATCGCGGATACGGTTGGCATAGCGTCCGACGACGGCGCCGAAGAAGGCCGTATCCGTTTCATAGGGCTCAAAACTGTCATAGCCGAGCACCAGCGGCGCATCGTGGCCGGCCAGCCGCAGATCCTGAATGATGGCGCCAAGCCCGATGATGTTGGCGGTGAGGCCGCCGCCGCGGATGCTGAAGCGGCGGATGGCCTCGCCCGCTGGCGTCGTACCGAAAACCTCGCCGTCCTTCATCGCCATGCCCGAAACGCCAGTTGGTTGATCGATCCCCGCCCGGCCTCTCGGGCCGGTTTGGGTCCATTGGCAGTCAATGGACCCCTGCCCAATCAGAGGCCGAGGCCGCCGATGCAGACATATTTGGTGTCGAGATAATCCTCGATGCCCTGATGTCCGCCTTCCTTGCCGAGGCCCGATTCCTTGACGCCGCCGAACGGCGCCTCGGGCGTGGTGATGAGGCCTTCATTGACGCCGACCATGCCGTATTTCAGCCCTTCCATGACCCGGAAGGCGCGGCCGAGATCGCCGGTGTAGAAATAGCAGGCGAGGCCGAACTCGGTGTCATTGGCGAGTGCGATCGCCTCCTCTTCGGTTTCGAACTTGAACACGGGTGCTACCGGGCCAAAGATCTCTTCCTTCATGAAGCGCATCTTCGGCGTGGCGTCGGCGATCACCGTCGGCTGGAAGAACGAACCGCCGAGCGCATGGCGCTTGCCGCCAGCGACGACCTTGCCGCCCTTGGCGGTGGCGTCGGCGATCAGTTCCTCGACCTTCTCGACTGCCTTCTCGTCGATCAGCGGCCCCTGCTGCACGCCGTCATCGAGGCCGGAACCGACCTTCAGCCCGTCGCTGGCGGCGGCGAGCTTTTCGACGAACTTGTCGTAGACACCAGCCTGGACCAGGAAGCGGTTGGTGCAGACGCAGGTCTGGCCGGAATTGCGGTATTTGGCGGTGATCGCGCCGGCGACGGCGCGCTCGATATCGGCGTCGTCGAAGACCAGGAACGGCGCGTTGCCGCCGAGTTCCATCGACACCTTCTTGACGGTGACGGACGACTTCTGGATCAGGATCTTGCCGACCTCGGTCGAGCCGGTGAAGGTGATCTTCTTGACCAGCGGGTTGGCGCAGATCTCGTCGCCGATCTCGCCGGCTGCGCCGGTCAGGATGTTGATGACGCCCTTGGGGAAGCCGACCTCCTCGGCGAGCGCGCCCCAGGCGAGGCCGGAATAAGGCGTCTGCGACGCCGGTTTGACGACCGCGGTGCAGCCGGCGGCAAGTGCCGGGCCGAGCTTGCGGGCCAGCATCGAGGACGGGAAATTCCACGGCGTGATGGCGGCGATGACGCCGACCGGCTCCTTGGTCACAAGGATGCGGCGGTCCGCCCAGGGCGACGGCACGACATCGCCATAGGTGCGGCGGCCTTCTTCGGCGAACCACAATATGTACGAGGCCGCCGAACCGATCTCACCCTTCGATTCGAACAGCGACTTGCCCTGCTCGATGGTCAGCAGCTCGGCCAGCACATCCTGGTTGTCCATCATGGCGTCATGCAGCTTGCGCAACAGCTTCGAGCGCTCGAGCGCGGTGGTCTTGCGCCATGTCTGGAAGGCGGCGTCGGCAGCTTCGATGGCGCGGCGCGTCTCGACTTTGCCCGACTTCGGCACGGTGCCGATCTTGAGGCCGGTGGCCGGATTGTTGACGTCGACCGTCTGGCCGCTGTCGGCCTGCACCCACTCGCCGTTGATGAGATTGGCCTGGCGCATGAAATGGCTGGTTTTCTGAAGCATGGTCTAGCCTCCGTTCGGCGCGCTGACGGGCCGCTATCTGGATTTCCTTGACGGGCGTGCGCACTGGCATCGATGCCGGCACGCCTGGAGCCACTGCTCTTTACCTAGGGCAAGCCCCGCAATCAATCGCAAGATGGCATATAGGGTTTGGGCCAGCACAAGGCGAGGCCGATTTGCGCTCCCGTTGTTGCTTGGGGATGTGTGAGGAAACGACCGGACCGGTGGCTCCCGAGAACCGGAACGGATCGTAACGTTTGGGTATATGAGTACCGGAAGCACCAGGAAACCGCCCTTCGCAGGCATCAATATCGATCATACCTATCCAAACACGTGGACCACCACCGTCAGCCAAAAGGCCGTGGTGACGACCGCGCAGGCGGTGGCGATGGTCATCTGGTTCGATGCCAACGCCTGGCCGGTGTTGAACTGCGTCGCAATCAGGTACGAATTCACCCCAGATGGCAGCGCGGCGGCCACGACGGCAACTTTCGCCGACAGCGGCGGCAGGCCAAGCAGCCAGACCAGGCCGAGCGCGACGGCCGGCATCAGCATCAGCTTCAGCGCCGACAGCGCCAGCGCCGGCCGTACATTGCCGGAGATGCCGAAACGGCACAGGCCCAGCCCCATGGCAAACAGCGCGACCGGTCCGGCGATGTTGGCCAGCGCGTCGACCAGCCGGACGGCCAGCGCCGGCAATGGCAGGCCGGTGATACGCCACACCCATCCGGCCAGGATGCCGATGATCAGCGGATTGGAGAGCAACTTTCGAAAGAAGCGCCGGATGATGCGCAGCGGATGCACATGCTCGTCACCGCGGCCAAAGATCTCAAACAGGATGATCGATGCCATGATCATCGTCGGCAGATGCACGGAAATCAGCAGCGACAGCACTTCGAATCCACTTGGCCCGAATGTGCCGAGGAAGAACGGGATGCCGAGCAGGACGAGGTTGGAAAAAGCCGACGACACGCCGCCGACGACCCCGGCACGCGAGTCGCGCCCGAACACCCGGGTGATGACCAGGTGGCCTGCGGCCCACGTCACTGCGGCAGCCGTAAAATAGGCTCCCCAGAACAACCAGGGCGCGGTGCCATGGAAATCGGCGTTGACCATGGTGCGGAACAGAAGCAGCGGCATCGCCACCCCGACGGCGAATTCGGCGATGGCCCCACCCGCCTCGGCCTTCAGATAGCCGGTGAGCCCGGCCAGATAGCCGAGCGCGACAAGGCCGAAGACAAAAAGGACGGTTTCGATGAGTGGGGACATTTTTCCCCTGATAGGCGAGCCGGGATTTGAGCGCAACCGCCCCGCCTTGCAAGGCGGTCCGTTCTCGCAAACAGCCGGGATAGGTGATGCCTTGTTTTTCAGCCGGCTTTGCCGTCCCTATATGCGGTCACCGGAACCCACCTCCGGTGACCGGAAAAGGACGCCTGATGCTTCGATCTGTGCTGGCTCTATTGCTGCTCGTCATTCCCGCCGCGGCCCACGCGACCGAAGCCGGCTGGGCGCTGTTGCGCGACGGCGGACATGTCGTGCTGCTTCGCCACGCCATGGTCACCGGCACTACCGATCCGGCGAATTTCGACATCGAGAAATGCGCCACCCAGGTCAATCTCTCGGTGCGCGGCAAGCAGCAGGCACGCAAGATCGGCGCGCTTTTCGACGCCCGCGCGGCGCCGGTCGAGCGCGTGCTGTCCAGCCGCTATTGCCGCGCCCTCGACACGGCTCGCACCGCTTTCAGAGAAGAGCCCGAACCCTTCGCTCCGCTTGACCTGCTGAAGACCGACGCCAGCGAGAAAGCCGCCCAGCTCGAGGCGATCATGAACGAGATCAGCGCCTATTCCGGCTCCGACAATGTGGTCATGGTCACCCATCTGGAGAACATCATGGCGCTCACCGGCATCTCGCCGCGCGAAGGCGAAGCCGTGATCGTCGAGCCGCAAGGCGACGGCCTGCGCGTCCTCGGCCGCGTCACCTTTTGATCAGTGCTGGAGCCGGACCTATAGCTGACCTTGGGCGAGCGGTTTGAAGACGTTGTCATTGCCAGCCGCCTACGCCTCGTCCGCGATCCATTCGAGCGAGGCGCCATGCGGGTCGGTCCAAGCGACAGGGGAGCCGTTCACAGATAGGAGGAAGCGGCCTGGCGGCCAGCTTTTTCCGGCGCGTGTGGCGATGGACGGGAACACGCGAGGGAACTCGTTCGATACCCAATACGGAGAAAGACGCATCACCTGTTCTGCGAAGGCCTCTCTGTCTGCCGGATCGGAGACATAGTCGAGGACGGCCGTGTGAAAGACAACGAGGGTAGCGTCCTTTGGCGCTTCGCTGCAGAGCCGCACGAGGTGGCTTCCGCGCAGGTCGCCCTTCACCACCCGAGGCTTGACTGTGGCAGCGATCTTTAGGGCCGCCCGCAGATTGGCAAGCCGCGCCGTCTGCTCCGGCCAGACCAGCGTCTCAAGCCATGCGACTTGCGAGGGGTTTGAAGCATCGATCGGACTCAGGTCCAATCCCGCTCGCCAGACGACATGCGGCGGGGCCGTCGGCAATGGCGTTGTCTCGCTGGCCGAGCATCGGAAGACAGGCGGTTCCGAGGCCATGACGGGTGCGCGGAGCACCGTGCGCCCGTAGTCGTAGCTGTAGAGGTCGGGCATAAGGCAGAGCCCTGCGGAAGTCCCGACCTCCAGGAGGGCCAGCGGCTGCGGCAGGCGCGCCAGGACGGGCAGCAGTGTGGCGCACCTTCCCGGCTCGTTGGTTTGCGTCGAGCGCTCGAGCATGAGCGAGCGGACAAGCTCGGGGTGCGCCAGAAGCGCATGGCGAAACTCGGTCCACCCTGTCGGTGTGCCGAACAGGTGACGCACCACGGCAAGCAGAAGATTCGGTTGCCGCTTCATGTCCGGGAGGGTCGACAGGAAGCCGAGTGTCTCACGGTCCCCTGCGACAGCACGAGCCAACTCCTCATAGAGCGGTGAGCGACTGCGAGCTTCCGTGTCGGCGAAGCGAAGATACCGGGTTGAGATCTCTGCCAAGCCCTCCTCGCCCATGTCCGCTGATCCCCGATCCCGACGTCTCGTCGCAGCACACGATCCACGGATCAGATTGGAGCCAGGCGCGGGTCCCGTCGTCAAGATGGCGGGTGCTACGCTTTTGCGGTAGCCCAATGCCTCGTCACTTCCGGCTGCCCCTCGAAAGAGGCCTCGAAGGTTGGCGCGGCCAGTATGGCCTGCATGTGCAATGTCGCGCTTCCGGTATTGCGAAAGCCATGCCAGCGGCCGGCCGGCACGATGACTGATTGTCCCGTCGATACTGTTTCTCGTTCATCATCCAACCACAGCTCGGCTTGGCCTTCCAGCACGGTCAAGACTTCCTCGACGGGATGGGTGTGAGTACGTGTGCCACTTCCTGGTGCGACCCACTGTTCGAATATGCACAGCGTGGCTGCCTCGGTGACCGCAGAAACGCGCATTCTGGTCGACACGCCGGGACGCCACTCTTCTGTCGGCTGAAGGTTATGATCGGTAATCTGCATGATCCCCTCTGTTGGCAGAGTAGCACGCCGCGTCAGCCGGGTCTCCCCAGTCGGCGTGAACAGCGGAAAAACGCGGTCGACCGGCCCCGACAGCACGATGCTGTGCTGCGCTCAAGATGCTTCGTGATCCCCCTCCCCGCTCGTTTCCGCCAGACGGTGGCTGTCTGCCGCACTGAGTTCCAACCCGTAGATGCGCTTCAATTGGCCGATTGTTTCCAGGGTCGCCGGGAAAACGGCGTCTGGCCTTCGAAGGCATGCCGCACGATGCCCTCGATGAGGTCACCCAGGCTCATGTCGAGATACTCGGCCGGGGCCCTGGCCACCGTCACCAATCGTTTTTCGAGGCGCACTCCGGTCTGCACGCGTCCTATGGTCATAGATTTCTGTACCACGGGTACACCAGCGATGGGATGGTTGCGGCAAATCGCCAGGAGGGTCGCCAACGGCTCTTCTTGCGTTTACGGAGTGGGTATCCCATCTGCGCCCGGCGTTCAGGCCTTTTCCTGCTCGGAAAAACCGATTAGACAGCGCGCAAACACCAGCGGACAGATTCCGCCCGCAACCGAAGGAAAAGCCCTTGTCCACCACGTTCGACAAAGTCGCCAAGATCATCGCCGACACCAGTGAGATCGATATCGACACGATCACCCCCGAAAGCCACACCATCGACGATCTCGGCATCGACAGCCTCGACTTCCTCGACATCGTCTTTGCCATCGACAAGGAATTCGGCATCAAGGTGCCGCTTGAAAAGTGGACGCAGGAGGTCAATGACGGCAAGGCCTCGACCGACGATTACTTCGTCATGAAGAACCTGTGCGCCAAGATCGACGCGCTGGTCGCGGCCAAGAACGCCTGAAAATGGCTTGTTTTCCAGCCTGATCCACAACAGCCGCCCCATGAACCCTCGCCCATGAGCCCCCACGACGTCGTCATATCAGGCATCGGCCTTGTCTCTTCGCTGGGAGAAGGTCCGGATGCGCATTGGCGCAAGCTCGTCCAGCCCGGCCTGGAGCCGGTGCTCGAAGCCGCCCGCTTCTCGCCCTACACCGTCCACCCGCTGCCGGAGATCGACTGGAACCTGCAGATCGCCAAGCGCGGCGACCAGCGGCAGATGGAAACCTGGCAGCGGCTCGGCACCTACGCCGCCGGCATGGCGCTGGACGACGCCGGCATCAAGGGCAATGACGATCTCTGCACGACGATGGACATGGTGGTGGCTGCCGGCGGCGGCGAGCGCGACGAGGCGGTCGACGCCGACATTCTCGCAGCGTCCGAAAGCCGCAACGACCGCGACGTGCTGCTCAACGAGAAACTGACCACCGAATTGCGGCCGACGCTGTTTCTGGCGCAGCTTTCCAACCTGCTCGCCGGCAACATCTCGATCGTCCACAAGGTAACCGGCTCGTCGCGCACCTTCATGGGCGAGGAAGGTGCCGGCGTCGCCGCCGTCGAGACAGCCGCCGCGCGCATCCGCTCCGGCCAATCGACGCATATCCTGGTCGGCGGAGCGTTCCAGACCGAACATTCCGACATGCTGCTTGGCTATGAGCTGGCCGGCTACCTGCATCGCGGCCCCTGGAGGCCGGTCTGGCAGAGACAGGGCCTGGACGGCGGCGGCGTGGTGACTGGATCGGGCGGTGCGTTTCTCGTCCTGGAACAGCGCGAGCACGCGATCAGCCGCGGGCGAAAGATCTATGCCGAACTCGGCCCGGTCGTATCCGGACGCGCCATACGCCGGCAGGGCGAGCTCGATGCCGAGATTGCCGCGCTGCTCAGCCAGGCGGCATTGCCGAACGGCGAGCTGCTGACGATTTCAGGCGCTTCGGGTGCCCATGCCGCTACCGCTGCCGAGAAATCGGCGCTCGACGCCAATCCGGCGATTGCGGCACGCGGTTTTTCGACGCTGACCGGCCACATGAAGGAAGCGCAGTTTCCCTTCGCCGTGGCGCTGGCTGCACTGGCTGTCGAACGCAAGGCCGCCTACCCGGTTTTTGACGCCGCCACCGAGAAGCCGTTCAACGGCATTCCCACGACCGTACTTGCAACGGCGATCGGCTATCACCAATTCGAGGGCATGGCGTTGGTCAACGCCGCCTAGAGGGTTCGGGACAAAAATATGGCCAATCTGAACGACCACATGGGCAGGCCGATCGTTGCCGTCACCGGCATCGGCGTGGTGACGTCGCTGGGCGTTGGCAAGGCCGACAATTGGGCAGCGCTCACCGCGGGCACGTCCGGCATCCATCCGATAACCCGCTTTCCGGTCGACCATCTGAACACCCGCATCTCCGGCACGGTCGATTTCCTGCCGTCGAGCTCCAAGGGCGCTTCCCTTCTTACCTACGACCTCGCCGAGATCGCCGCGCAGGAAGCCGTGGCCGAAGCCGGCCTCGATTCGGGCGATTTCGGCGGGCCGCTTTTCCTCGCCTCGCCGCCGGTCGAGCTCGACTGGAGCGAGCGCTTTTCGCTGTACAATTCCGACAAGCACGACATCGGCGCCGAACGGTTGCTTCGCGTGGCGCGCGGCTTGAAGGGGCTCGATGTCTTTGAGACCACCCAGTTCGGTTCGATCGCCGACCGGCTCGCCGACCGTTTTGGCACGCGTGGCCTGCCGATCACGCTGTCGACGGCCTGCGCCTCGGGCGCCACCTCGATCCAGCTCGGCGTCGAGGCGATCCGCCGCGGCGAATGCGACCGGGCGTTGTCGATCGGCGCCGACGGCTCGGCGACCGCCGAAGCGCTGATCCGTTTCTCGCTGCTTTCAGCGCTCTCCACGCATAACGACATCCCCGAAAAAGCGTCAAAACCCTTCTCCAGGGATCGCGACGGTTTTGTCCTCGCAGAGGGTTCTGGCGCGCTGGTATTGGAATCGCTGGAGGCGGCACTCGCCCGTGGTGCAAACATCCTCGGCATCCTGCGCGGCTGCGGCGAGAAGGCCGACGATTTCCACCGCACCCGCTCGAAGCCGGACGGCTCGCCGGCGATCGCGGCGGTTCGCGCCGCGCTCGCCGATGCCGGCTTGGGCGAGGACGAGATCGATTATGTCAATGCCCATGGCACCTCGACGCCGGAAAACGACAAGATGGAGCATTTGTCGCTGTCGACCGTGTTCGGCGAGCGGATCGGCTCGATGCCGATCTCGTCGAACAAGTCGATGATCGGCCACACGCTGTCGGCCGCCGGCGCCGTCGAGGCGGCGTTTTCGCTGATGACCATGCGCGAAAGCGTCATCCCGCCGACCATCAATTACGACAATCCCGATCCGGCGATCGTGCTCGACGTGGTGCCGAACCAGAAGCGCAACGCCGAGGTCGGCACGGTGCTGTCGAACTCCTTCGGCTTCGGCGGCCAGAACACCTGCCTTGTCATGGCGCGGGAACCGGTCTAATGCATGTCGCCCAAAAGTGCGAAGCGGTTTTGGGACAACGACATGCATAAAAAACAAAAGCTTAAAGCGCGTCGGCTGAATCCGTTTCAACGCGGCGCGCTTTAAGCGACCGTTCTTCGCCAACAGAACCGACAGGCTCCATGCGTGCATTGCAACTTATCGAGGACCGCCGCCTTGAAACGGTGGACCTGCCGCTTCCGCCGCAGCCTGCGCTCGGCGAAGTGACGCTGCGCATCAAGGCCGTGGCGCTCAATCATATCGACGTCTGGGGCTGGCGCGGCATGGCCTTCGCCAAGCGCAAGCTGCCGCTGGTCGTGGGCGCCCCCCCCCCGGGGGGGGGGGCGGGGGGGGGCGGCGGGGGGGGGGGGGGGGCCCCGCGGGGGGGGGGGGGGGGGGGGGGGGCGCCCGCGTCTCCGGTCTCGTCCCCGGGCAGCTTGTATCGATCTACGGCGCGCGCACCTGCGGGCTTTGCCGCGCCTGCCGCGAAGGCCGCGACAATCTCTGCGAGCATGTTTCGGGCGTGCACGGCTTCCATCTCGACGGCTTTGCGCAAGAGAAGATAAACCTGCCGGCGCGCCTGCTGGTCCCTGCCCCGCCCGGCGTGACCGACGTCGGCGCCGCGGTCGCGCCCGTCACCTTCGGCACGGTCGAGCACATGCTGTTCGACAATGCCAGGCTGCAGCCCGGCGAAACCATCCTGATCCATGCCGGCGGCTCGGGCATCGGTTCCGCCGCGATCCAGCTGGCGAAGAAGATGGGCTGCACCGTGATCACCACGGTTGGCTCGAACGACAAAATCGACAAGGCGAAGGCGCTTGGCGCCGATCACGTCATCAACTATCGCGACGACCGTTTCGAAGGCGTCGTGCGCAAGCTGACGAAGAAGAAGGGCGTCGATGTCGTCTTCGAGCATGTCGGCGCCGACACCTTTGCCGCCTCGATGCTGTGCCTGAAACGCGGCGGCCGCCTGGTGACCTGCGGCTCGACCTCGGGCGTGTCGACGCAGATCAACCTGATGCAATTGTTCCAGCAGCAGCTGAAGCTGCTCGGCTCGTTCGGCTGTCGCATGCAAAACATGGCCGACGCCATGCAGAAAATGGCGGCGGGGCTGGTTTCTCCGGTTATCGACACCGAAGTCGGCTTCGACGGCATCGAGACCGCACTGAAGCGCATGGAAGGCCGCGACGTGTTCGGCAAGATCATCCTGCGCGTCGGCTAGACCATGATGCTGCTGTCTGAAAACATCATGGTCTAGGAATGGTCGGCAACGCCTTCAAGAAGCTCCGCCGGGACCTGGCGTTCCGCCACGGCAGGCGACTGCGCCAGTTCAACTACTGGCTGCTGGCGCGCCTCGCGATGACGATGATTTGGCTGCTGCGTCTGCTGCCGGTCGACAGTGCGCTCAATTTCGCCGACCGCGCCGCCCGCCGCATTGGCCCTTGGGTGGGGCGCCATAACGTCGCCATTTCCAATCTGCGCAAGGCTTATCCGGAAAAGAGCGACAAGGAGATCCAGGCCATCGCCTCCGACATGTGGGGCAACATGGCTCGCCTTGCCGCGGAATACGTCTTTCTCGATGCCCTGTTCGACTACGATCCCGCCGCGACAAAACCGGGCCGCATCGAGGTCAAGGGGGTCGAGCACTTCGTGCAAATCGCCGGCGAGCAAAAACCGCATATCATCTTCACCGGACATCTCGGCAATTTCGAGCTGCTTCCGGTGGCGGCAGCCACGTTCGGCATGAACATCACGGCGCTGTTTCGTCCGCCCAACAACCCCTACCTTGCCGACTACATCCTCTCGACGCGCCGCTCGACCATGGGCTCGCTGCTGCCCTCCGCGACCGGCGCTTCATTCGCGCTGGCGGCCATCCTGGAGAAAGGCGGCAATATCGGCGTGCTCGTCGACCAGAAATTCTCGAGCGGGCTCGAAACGACTTTTTTCGGCCGCCCATGCGAGAGCAACCGGGTCCTGGGCACCCTGGCGCGGCACTATGACTGCGATGTCTATCCGGCGCGCTGCGTGCGCCTGCCGGGCAACCGCTTCCGGCTCGAGATCGAGGACAAACTGATCTTGCCGCGCACCGCCGGCGGCAGTGTCGACGTCCATGGCACCACCCAGCTGCTCAACGACGTGGTCGAGCGCTGGGTGCGCGAGGATCCCGGCCAGTGGATGTGGTTCCACAAAAGATGGGAAATCAGCGGCCCGCGCGGGCAGCACAAGCGGGCGAGGAACCGCGGCGAAGCCGCCTGAGTAGAAGTGAGTGACAGCAATTATGCTATTGTTGGCAATGTTCTAATTGCGCCACCGACCCCGCCCGGTTGCCGAGGCGGGTTTTTGTTTAGTCACCGATCACTCTGTGGCCTGTCCTGGCAAGACCAATCAGCCAACCGAAGGGGCGCCATAGCGAAGCCCATCCACCAGCAAGCCAACCATCCGTCGTGCCTGGTCGGGGCCTCCACCATAGCGGTCTGGTGAGCAGAGCCTGGCAATCGCGAACAATAGTTCTTTCGCATCAACGTCCGAGCGAACGTCGCCCGCTTCGGTCGCGGCATCCAGCAAGGCCTGCAGCGCGGGCCGAAGTTTCTCAAGAAAATACAGCGGCAAGGACTCATATGCCGGATCGCCGGAGGAGAAGGCCGCGGCGAGTCCACGCTTGGCAGCGATAAAGTCCACGTAACGCTGCATCCATCGGGCAAGCGCTTCGCCGGGTTCATATTCGGCGGCAATGGCAGATGCAGCATTTGCGCAGGCATCCACTTCGTTACGGAAGACCGCCACGATCAGGTCCGAACGCTGCGGAAAATGCCGATAGAGCGTACCCACGCCAACGCCGGCCTTATCGGCGATCTCTCGCACCGGAGCATCGACCCCCGAAGCCGCAAACACTGCCATTGCTGCTTCGAGCAGCGCCTTGGAGTTGCGTTGCGCGTCCGCACGCACGCGTCGATCCGTCGAGTTTACGGGCTCCAAGCCACCACCCCGCTCCTCCGATTTGTCGTCCATGATTTTTCCACTTGATAAACGGAACGATGTTCCGTATAAAACGGAATGCAGTTCCGATTGGGAAAATTAGCACAGCATGGCGCCGTTGCCTACACGTCAATGCAAAAAGAGGAGATCACCATGCGGGTCAAACCTATTGCCCTGGTCACTGCGGCCAACAAGGGAATCGGACTCCAAATCGCCAGGGACCTGGCGACGCACGGCCTCACGGTGCTCGTAGGGTCGCGCAAGTTCGAGCATGCGGAGACGGCTGCAAACAGCATCGGCGCGGATGCCCGCGCCGTCCAACTCGATGTCACGAAACAGGCCTCGATTGCCGCCGCGGCAAAGCGCATCCGTAACGAGTTCGGTCGCCTCGACGTCCTGGTGAACAATGCAGGCACTTCCGATGCGGGAAAGCAGGGCATCTCGCATGCGGCGCCCCTCGAGGGACGCGCGGTGTTCGAGACCAACGTGTTCGGCGTCGTCGCCGTCACGCAGGCGATGTTGCGGCTGCTTGGTGAAGCGCCGGCGGCACGCATCGTCAGCGTCGACCCGTCCAGTCCACAGCGCGCGTTGTTCGGCCCTGTTTACAGCCCCTCGGAGACTGCCCTCGATGCGACGACGCTCGCCTTCGCCATCGAATTTGAGGATGCCGGCGCCGACGCTGCCTGCCCCGGCTTCACTTCGACGAACCTCAACAGCTTCGAGGGCACGGCCGAACGGGCCGCGTGAGTCCTTCGCCTCGCGCTCCTCGACGCTAACGGGTCCGATGGGCATGTTCCCCCAGGATCAGGCGGCGCACCCTGGCTCCGGTGCCGATCGAGCCCACGTCGTGATCTGCGATCTTGGGGCGGGTCGAAAGGGTCTATCGAGATTGATACCGGAAAGCCGCGACAAAGGCCGCAAAGGCGGGCGATTGATTGCGTCGGCTGGGGTAGTAAAGATGATAGCCCTGGAAGGTCGGGCACCAGTCGGCAAGGACTTCCTCGAGCCGACCACTCACAACATAGGGTTGAACAAGATCCTTCGGTGCATAGGCCAAACCAATGCCGTCGAGGGCCGCGTCAAGCGCCGGCGCGATATTGTTCAGGGTCAGCTGGCCGTCCACACGGACGCTGAACTCGCGTCCGTTTTTCCTGAATTCCCACGCATATAGCGCGCCTGAACTGGGAAGCCGCAGATTGATGCAGTTGTGGTCGGTCAAGTCCTGAGGGCTTTTCGGCGCAGCCCGACGAGCGAAATAATCGGGTGAGCCGACGACGGCATAACCGACATCGGGACCAATGCGAACGGCCACCATGTCACGGGCGATTGCCTCGCCAAGTCGAACGCCGGCATCGAACTGACGCTCGACGATGTTGGTGAAGCCGTTGTCGACAATGAGCTCCACGTTGATGTCCGGGTAGTCTCGCAGGAACGCTGGCAGCCTGGGGCGAAAGACCAGATTGACGGCATCATCGGGGCACACGATACGGATCTGGCCCGAGGGCTGGCCGCGCAGGGCGCTGATCGCGCTGATCCCGGCGGCAATGCTTTCGAAATGCGGCTCGATGCTTTCGACGAGGCGTTCTCCGGTCGCCGTGGGCGCCACATCGCGGGTCGTGCGAGAGAGCAGACGGACGCCAAGCCGTTCCTCCATTGCCCTGATCGTGTGGCTGAGGGCCGATCGGGTAACACCCAATTTGGCCGCCGCTCGCGTAAAACTACGCTCCCGAGCGACCTCAAGGAAGGCTCGCATCTCACTGAACTCGTCACGCGGCATTGGTGAGCTCCGTTCACTACGACATGCAGATTATAGCTGCTAGTCTGACAAGACCAGCCCGGCTACCTAGTCTGTCGACGGACAGGAGCGCACGAATGGCTATCGAACTGACACTGGATGACACGCTGGCGGCCGAAGGGGCGGTAACGCCATGGGCCGCCGTCACCTGCCTCTCGCTTTTGACCTTTCTCCTCGTCGGCCTGGAGTTCATGCCGGTGAGCCTGTTGACTCCGATTGCGCAGGACCTGGCCATCTCGGAAGGCCAGGCCGGACAGGCGATCGCCGTGTCGGGGCTCTTTGCCGTGATCACCAGCCTGTTCGGCAACGCACTCCTGGCCAGGTTCGACCGGAGAACGGGTCGTCCTGCTGTACACGGCAGTGCTGGTCGCATCGAGTTTGGCTGTTGCCCTCGCTCCCAACTTCCTGGTGTTTCTGGCCGGACGGGCCCTGGTCGGGATCGCGATCGGCGGCTTCTGGTCGCTCTCCACGGCCATTTTGGCGCGCCTGGCCTCAGGCTCCGACCTGCCCAAGGCGATCGCCCTGCTGCAGGGCGGAACTGCATTGGCGATCGTCATCGCCGCACCGCTCGGAAGCTTCCTCGGCGAATTGATCGGGTGGCGGGGCACCTTCTTCGTCACAGTCCCGGTCGGCGTCGCGGCGCTCGTCTGGCAACTGGCCATTCTGCCGAAGATGCCGCCGATGGAGGCCGTTTCGGTATCCAGCATGTTCCGTCTGCTGCGCAATCGGACATTCACCATCGGCATGGCCGCAACTGGGTTCGCATTCATGGGAATGAATTCGCTGTCGATCTATCTGCGCCCATTCCTTGAAAGCGTCACCGGCCTCGATGTGAACGTCCTGTCGCTGGTGCTGCTGGGCCTCGGCCTAGGCGGCCTGGCGGGACTGTCCATCGCCGGCTTTGTTCTCCGGCGACACCTCACCGCCGTGCTGATCGGGCTGCCGAGCGCGCTTGCGCTCCTCGCCCTGCTCCTGATCGCAGTGGGACCGGTGCTTTGGGCCACGGCTTCGCTTCTGGTTCTTTGGGGGCTGTTCAACACCCCGATTCCGGCGGCGTGGGGTACATGGATGGCTCAGATCATTCCCGACGATCTTGAAGCTGGAGGCGGGCTGCAGGTCGCATTGATCCAGTTCGCCATCGCCGGCGGCGCTTCCGCGGGCGGCATGCTGTTCGACGCTGCCGGCTGGTGGAGCGCCTTCCTGCTCGCCGCCGCCCTGCTGGCGGGCTCAGCCCTGCTCGCCGCTGCCGCCAGCCCTCGCGCTGCTGCGGTACCTTTGATCGCGGAGGGACAGCGCCCGGACAGCGCCCCCCTCTGTCCTGCCGGACAGAGGGGGGCGCGAAGGATCACTACAGAGCGCTTTTATTCTGAACCGCCGCATTGTTGGCTGGGCTGGGCATTGCTGCGCTGCCCGACTTCCTTACCGACGTGCCGAGGGTACATTGAGACAAGTGATGGCGGATTATCCCTCGCCAGAGGCGGGGATCTATGTGGTGCGGCCACCTGGCGGGATTGCGCCCAGAAAGGTGCGTGCGCTGATTGACATCCTAATCGAATGGTTCGGCGCCCGTTGAGCGCAATCATTGCGACCTTCGGGTGGTGATCGCGGCGCAACGGCGAGAAAGCGCAGCCGACACCGGTCCCTTCGCCATCTCGGGCCACAATCTCGATGGACTTAGAGCGGGTGGTTTTAGCCGCATTTCTGCGACGCCAGGAGAAAAGTGATCCTGATCGGTCAAAGCATTGCCTCATCGGCCGTAAGTGCATGCTCTCGCGTGCCGGAGACGATGATCTCCAGGACCTCATGCTCGTCGGTGTTTTTGATGTAGCGATCGCCGACGTTCTCGCCGCGCTTAAGCACCATCACGCGGTCGCCCACAGCGAAGATGTCAACGAGGCGGTGAGAGATGATGATCTGGGCAACGCCCTGCTTTTTCAGTTCCAGCATGGTTTCGAGCAGCCGCTCGGTCGCCATCACCGAGAGATTGGCGGTCGGCTCGTCGAGTATCACCACGCGCGGCTGAAAGGAGATAGCGCGGGCAATCGCCACCGATTGCTGGCGGCCCCCCGAAAGGCTCTCGACCCTTTGATAGACGGAGTTCACGTCGACCTTGAGCCGCTTCAGCACACTGTCGGCTTCCGCGTACATTTTCCGCCGATTGACGAAAAGGCCCCTGCGCGGCCAACGGCCAAGAAAGATATTCTGACCGACATCCATATTCCCGCAAAGAGCGAAATCCTGATAGATCATCTCGATGCCGGCGTCGCGGCTTTCGTGCGGGCTCTTGAAGTGCACCGGCTGCCCGGCGACGAAGATCTCGCCGCCCGCGTCGCGCTGGTAGGCGCCGGTCAGGATCTTCATCAGCGTCGACTTGCCGGCCGAGTTGTCGCCGACGAGGCCCAGGATCTCGCCTGGATAGAGCACGAGGTCGACGTTGCGGAGCGCCTGCACCGCACCGAAGGCTTTTTCGATGCCCCGCATTTCTACGATCGGTGCGGGCCTGGTCGCGTCACGCATGGGTCGTTTCCGCCGTTCTTGTGCGCCGCGCGAGGCGCGCCCGCAGGCGGCCGAAGATGTTGGCCTGGCGCACCCAGATGTCGATCAGCACCGCCACGATCAGGATGCCACCGATGAAGACGTTGATCCAGTGCTGCGGCATGGTAAAGCCTTGGACGTTGAGCTGCAGCAGCGCCCGGATCAGGGTGATCACCGCCGCCCCGGCGAGCGCCCCGATCACGGTGCCGTAGCCGCCGAAGATCGAACCGCCGCCGATGATCACCGAAGCGATGGCGTCGAGCTCGCGGAACTGGCCGGCTACCGGGTTGAAGCTGCGGAAGTAGGCGACGTTGATGATCCCGGCCATTGTCGCGCAGAGCGCCGCCAGCATGAGCGCGAAGAACCGCACCCGGTTGGTGTTGATCCCGGCATAAGCGGCGGCGCGAATGTTGCCGCCGGTCGCATAGACCTTCTGCCCGAACGGCATGTAGGCGAGCACGACGCCGGCAATGAGGGCGACCAACAGCATCCAGATAGTCTGGACGCTCACCACCTCGGCGATCGAGCGCAGCAGCCCGTCCGGCAGCGAGATGCGGTAGTGCAGCAGGATGTCGTTCACCTTGCGGCCAAGCAGGTTGTAGCCCTCGGGCCAGCCGGTGAGCTGCTGCCCGGCGACGAACCAGGCGGCGAGGCCGCGGGCGATGTAGAACATGCCGAGCGTGGCGATAAAGGCCGGCAGCTTGAAGCCGACGGTGACGATCGCGTTGACGAGGCCGGCGCACATGCCCGCCAGCAGGCCCATCGCCACGGCGGTCACGGGGTCGGCGCCGAGGACCTTGAGGAAATAGGCGGCTGTGCTGCCGGCGAGGGCAAGCACCGCCCCGACGGAGAGGTCGATATCGCCGGTGGCGATGACGTAGGTGAGCCCGATGGTGATCAGCGCAAGCTCGGTGTAGTTGAGCAAGATAGCGAAGCTGTTGGACAGGTTCCACCAGTAGTCCGGCCGGAGCGCGAGGCCGGTCAGCCACAGGAGCGCGGTCAGGATGATGGCGAGCGCGTCGCGCCGGGCGAGGAACTTGCCGAACCCAGTGGCCGACAACGCCATGTCGGTCGCCATCGCGCCCTTGGTCTGCACCCCCTCGATCGCGATGCCGCCGATCTCGTAGGCCGGTGGCGGCGGCCGGCCGCGGAGCCAGGCCCAGAGGCGCCCTGCCACCTGGCGGCGGATGAGATAGGGCTCGATGAGCACAGCGACGACGAGTAGCAGCCCGAGGAACACCGGCACCGCGCCGACCGGTAGCGAGAAAACGGCGTTGACCGTGATCTCCTCGTCGCCGATCTTGATGATGCGCGTGATCGGCCAGCCCTCGCGCAATACCTTGTCGAGCAGCACCACCAGAAGGGCGCCAAGGCAGGATCCGGCGACCCGGCCGCGGCCGCCGAGGATCGAGGCGCCGCCGATGATCACGGCGGCAATGACGGTCAGCTCACCGCTGACGCCGTAGAGCGGCGTCACGCCCTTGTTCTGCGCAGCTGACATCAAGCCGGCCAGCGCCGCGCAGAGCGAGGAGATCAGGAAGGCTCGGATGCGCACCCAGTTGGTCGGGATGCCGGCATAGGACGCCGCCTGCTCGTTGCCGCCGGTGGCGAAGGTCTCGTAGCCCCAGCGCGTCTTGGCAAGCACATAGGCGCCGATCACGGCGACAACGAGGAAGATCACGATCTGGTTGTTGAAGCCGAGGAGGTTGGTCTCGCCGAGGTGAAAAAAACCCGGATAGCCGGTCGCCTTGGCAGGGTAGTAGATCGCCTGGCCGTGAGTGAGCGCCAGCACGAAGCCGCGGCCGATGAAGAGGACGGTCAGCGTGGCGATGAACGCCGGCACCTTCAGGATGGTGACGAGCACGCCGTTGATCAGCCCGATCAGCGTGCCGAGCAGCAGGCAGAGGATCGCCGACGTGACGACGCCGAGGTCAAGGAAGTTCGGCGCGAACAGCCTGGCAAAGACGACGGCGACTAAGCCGTAAGTTGAACCGACCGAAAGATCGAGGTCCTTGTTGACGATGACGAAGGTCACTCCGACCGCGATGATGGCAACCCGCGAGGTGTCGCGGAGCAGCGAGTGAAACGCTCCTGTTGACCCGAAGAACGCGGGATTGACGAGAGCGCCGCCGAGATAGAGCAGCAAAAGCAAGGCAACGAGCCCCACCTCCCAGCCGCCGACAATCTGGGACGGCGCACGGCCGAGCGATGTGGTCGCGGTAGGCGCCATGGTCTCTTCTGGTCGATTTCCCTGCTGCCGCACCGCGGGAGAGCCTGCGCCCTCCCGCAGTGATTTCAGACGAGCGGACTCTCAGTTCTCGAAGCGCTTGCCGACGTCCTCGACGGTCTCCTTCGTCACGAGTTGGGCGCGTGTGTCGAGGTTGGCCGCCGCGATGCCGCGATCGATCTCCAGATAGAGCTGCATGACCGGCCAGAAGCCCTGCAAGAAGGGCTGCTGCCCGAGCGCGCCGGTCAGATCGCCGCTCTTCATCGCATCCTGCTGGGCCGGGCCGAGGTCGAAACCGTAGGCGCAGATCTTGCCGGTCAGTCCGGTCTGAGCGACGGCCTTGGCAAGCGCCGGCGTGAACACGTTGTTGCCGGCGAACGCGCCAACGACGTCGCCGCGCGATTCAAACAGCGTCACGATGCCGTTCACCGGATCATTCGGATTGGTGTCGATACCGGTGTTCTCCGGACCCGCGTCGACCTTGAAGGCATCAAGCTTGCCGGCATCCCTCAAGCCCTTGACGATGGCGTTGAAAGCCGAAGTGACGCGGTTGTTCACCTCGATGTTGCCCATTGCGGTCGACGACGGCAGGACGATCGAACCCTTCTCGATACCCTTGTCCGCGAGGCACTTGACGAGCGCCTCGCCGGCGATTGCGGCAGCGGAGGCGTCCTGGCCGGTGTGGCCGATGCCGCTGCGGTTGAGGAGCGTGCCGTCAAAGGAATTGGTCGTAGCGACCGGTATCCCCTTCGCCTCGGCGGCCTTGACGATGTCGTTGTAGGCGCCGACCTGGGGCGTTGTCATGATCAGCCCGTCGATCGTCGGATCCTGCACGATCTGGTTCAGGATTTCGATCTCGCGGGCAGGGTCGTCGGTCGGCGATTCCGAGCCGAGCAGCAGGACCTTGGCGCCGATCAGGTTGCCGGCGACGGTCGCGCCGACGTAGACCGGATCGAAGAAGCCATTGCCGGCAGTGTGTGTCACGATAGCGAATGTGAGGTGACCATCGGCCGAATGGAAGTCCTTGGTACCGGGGGCCTCCTTTGCGGCTTCTTCGAAGCTGTAGCCGCCGACCGCCTTGTCGACGCCGCCCGATTGTGCGTAGGCGTTCGATACGCCGAGCGATAACGCCGCGGCACATGCCGCGAGCGAGAAAATACGTTTCATGATTATCCTCCCTTGCAACCAACGGTCGGAAGCCGTTCGGGCGCATTTATTCAGGATTCCGAATGCTCCCTCCCACCCGGTATATTCTGCCCAAAGTCTGCCCACGTAAATAGTGCTAGCGCGACGCGGTGTCAGACAGACGAGGAGACTTGGTGTATTGTGATCCCTACCTGGGCCGCATTTCAAAAATGAGCGACACGGAGAGCACCAAAAATAAAGTTTCACAAACGCGTAGGGAGGATACCGCGATGAATCTGCGACCAGACCCCACATTCTATCCGTCACCTCGGCTGGCTATGGAAGGGCCGCCGGAAACTCTGGCCTACACGTTGATGCTTAGCCCGGACTTCTCGCAACCCGACGGTTTGGCTGTGGTGAATGTCGATCCAAATTCGCCGGATTTCGGCAAGATCGTCCACACTGTGATCATGCCAAACAAGGGCGATGAGTTTCATCACTTCGGCTGGAATGCGTGTTCTTCGGCGCTATCACCACTGACTGGCCACGCCTTTTTGGAGCGTCGTTATCTGATCATTCCGGGCATTCGTTCGTCGCGCATCTACATAATTGATGTGAAGGGCGGGCCGACAGCCGCCAAGATTCACAAGATCATCGAACCCGCAGAAGTCTTTGCCAAGACGGGCTATTCCCGCCCGCATACGATCCACTGCGGACCCGAGGGCATCTATGTCTCGACCCTCGGCGGCGGTGGCAAGGACGGTACCGACGGTCCTCCGGGCATTTTCATCATGGATTGCCAGACCTTCGATGTCATTGGCCGCTATGAGATAGATCGTGGCGCCCAGGATAAGCACTACGATTTCTGGTGGAACCTGCCGCGCGACTACATGGTCAGTTCCGAATGGGCCCTGCCGCCGCAGTTCGAAAACGGCATCGTCCCTGAGGATCTACTGTCCAACAAGTACGGCCACCGCATGCATTTCTGGGATCTGCGTGCGCGTAAGAACATTCAGACCATCGATCTGGGCGCCAATCACCAAATGGCGCTCGAAATCCGCCCGGCGCATGATCCAGTCCAGCAATACGGCTTCTGCGGCGTTGTGGTCGATACCACCAATCTCGAAGGCTCGATCTGGACTTGGTGGCGCGACGCAGATGGCAAGTTCCAGGCCAAGAAGACGGCGGTCATCCCGCCTCAACCGGCCAATGCCGACGATCTGCCGGATCTTCTGAAGGGTTTCTCGGCGGTGCCCCCTCTGGTCACCGACATCGACCTCAGCCTCGACGACAAGTATCTCTATGTGGCTTGTTGGGGTACGGGTGAAATGCATCAATACGATGTCAGCGACCCGATGAAGCCGGTTCTGGCGGGCAAGGTCGAACTGGGTGGGATCGTCAAGAAGACCAAGCACCCCTGTGGCAAGGACTTCGGCTATGGGCCACAAATGGTCGAGATTAGCCGCGACGGCAAGCGTGTCTATTGGACCAATTCGCTCTATTCGACCTGGGACGATCAGTTCTATCCCGGTGAGCGCGGCGGGGCGATGGTGAAGGCCGATGTTGGCGCCAATGGTGGCCTGACGCTCGACACCAACTTCTTCGTCGAGTTCCCCAAAGGCTATCGAACGCACCAGATCCGGCTTGAAGGCGGCGACTGCTCTACCGACAGTTTCTGCTACCCATCGGCCTAGGTGTCGCCCGAACTCCTTTCGACCACAGCCGGCCTCTGGCTTGCTGTGGTCGCCAGCGGGATTTACCATGGCGTAAACCCGGGTATGGGCTGGCCGCTTGCTGTTTCGGCCGCCCTGATGGAACGGCGAGCCCATGCGCTGCCGGGCGCACTCCTGGCGCTGGCGTTCGGGCATCTTGTCGCCATGACGGTGGTCCTCTTGCCCTTCGCGCTAATGACCATGCTGGTTGATTGGCAAACCGAGATCCGCGTTGGCGCAGGTCTAATTGTCGTCGCGCTCGGAGTCTGGCTGCTCTTCAACCGGCGGCATCCTAGATTTCTGGCGCGCGTGCCGCCGTCGCGACTGGCGCTCTGGTCCTTTCTCGTCGCCGTCGCGCATGGCGCCGGCCTGATGCTGGTGCCGATCTACCTCGGCCTGTGCGGCGTCGTTGAAACGGATGCCGGGCACCGTGCCGCGACCGCCCTCATTGCACGAACTGCAGCGCTCTCGATCGGCGTGGCAGCGGTCCACACCGGCGCGATGATCACTGCGGGCGGCGCTTTGGCCTTCGGCGTCTATCGGTGGCTGGGATTAAGGTTTCTTTCGAAAAGCTGGTTTGATCTGGATGTGATCTGGGCGCTAAGCCTGGTTCTGGTCGGGGCGATCGGCGTGTTTTCCGCGCTCTAGTTGGTCACCACGATCCGCGTGTTGCGAAAGCCGGCCTGCCGCACCATCGAATAGAAGGCGGCGGCATTGGACGGGTGCAGCCGCACGCAGCCATGCGACGCCGGGCGCCCGAGAGATTTTACCGCCCCTGTGCCATGGATGGCATAGCCGCCACGGTAGAACACCGAATGAGGCATCGGCGACATGTCGTATTTGCGCGAATACCACATCCGTGCCGTTCGTTGCGGCCGGTAGCTGCCGCGCGGCGTGATATAGCCTTTGCGCGCCGTGGATACGCGCCATCGGTAGACCGCCCGGCCGTACCTTACAGTCATCGTCTGCGATGACACGTCGATTCTTGCAACCAGCTTGGCTGCCCAGCCCTCGACCGAAGAACCGAACAGCATCGTTGCCAGTGCCGCTGCCATGAGAACGGTCTTTTTCATGCGATCAAACCCCTTTGATTGCCCTTGCCTGCCTGCCTTCACGCTATTCTTCATCCTTTAATCGCAAGTGAATGAGGTAACCACACACCTCTGACGAATTCACCAATCCAAAGCAGCGAATTTGAACGATTTCCCGCGATAGTTGCCGTGGCGACATGTAACCACATAACTAGGGCGCGACCCGCCAACAGGCTTGCCAAAACGCACCGTTGGCTGCTCAATTCGTCGAATGAACGAACTCCTGCTGAAAGCGGTCGATGATCGGGTCGACGACCTGGTCGCGCTGACTGCGGACCTGATCCGCTTTCCGACTATCAACCCGCCCGGCGAGGCCTATCGGCCATGCGCCGAATACGTCGGAGCGCGGCTGAAGAAGCGCGGCTTCGAAGTCGAATTCATCCGCGCCGAAGGCACGCCCGGCGACACCGACCGCTACCCGCGCGTCAACGTCGTCGCCCGCTTCGATGGCCGCTCGCCCGGCGCCTGCGTGCATTTCAACTCGCATATCGACGTGGTTGAAGCCGGCGACGGCTGGAGCCTCGATCCCTTCGCCGGCATCGTCAGGGATGGCAAGGTCCATGGCCGCGGCGCCTGCGACATGAAGGGCGGCCTCGCCTCCTCGATCATCGCCGCCGAGGCCTTCATGGAGGTTTTCCCCGACTTCCCGGGCGCCATCGAGATTTCGGGCACGGTCGACGAGGAGTCCGGCGGCTTCGGCGGCGTCGCCCATCTGGCAAAGCTCGGCTATTTCTCCAAGCCGAAGGTCGACCACGTCATCATCCCCGAGCCGTTGAACAAGGATCGCATCTGCCTTGGCCATCGCGGCGTCTGGTGGGCGGAGATCGAGACCAAGGGCGAGATCGCGCACGGCTCGATGCCGTTCCTCGGCGACAATGCGGTGCGCCATATGGGCGCCCTGCTAAGGGCTTTCGAGGATGAGCTGTTCCCGGCGCTCGACCGCAAGGTGACGCGCATGCCGGTCGTGCCCGACGGGGCCAAGCGCTCGACCATGAACATCAACTCGATCCATGGCGGCCAGACCGAGGATTTCCGGCCTGGCCTGCCCTCGCCCAATGTCCCCGATTCCTGCCGGCTGACCATCGACCGCCGCTTCCTGCTCGAAGAGGATCTTGGCACGGTCAAGCGCGAGGTGACCGATATCCTCGACCGGCTGAAGCGCGAGCGCAAGAAATTCGACTACGAGATCCGCGATCTCATGGAGGTGCTGCCGCTGATGACCGAGCGCGATGCGCCGGTGGTCAAGGCGGTGGCGCGGGGCATCATGGAGGTATTCGACCGCGAGCCCGACTACGTGATCTCGCCCGGCACCTACGACCAGAAGCACATTGCCCGCATCGGCCACATCTACGACTGCATCGCGTATGGCCCGGGCATTCTCGACCTCGCCCACAGGCCCGACGAATGGGTGGGGATATCAGACATGGTCGAATCGGCCAAGGTGATGGCGATCGGGCTCAACGTGCTGCTGAGGGGCGCGGGCGCTCGGTAGCCGGTGATGGGCGGAAAAACATTCCTGCCGGCGCCGCCGGAAAGCACGAAACGCAATTTACTCCTTGGTGAAATCACGCTTCTATCCACCGGGTTTCGAGCATGTTTTTGAGCATTTCGGGAGTTGCACGATGAAATTGTGGAAAACCATTCTCACCGCTGCGGCCCTGGTGCTGGCCAACGGCGCTTCGGCGCTTGCCGCGCGCGATCTGGTCATCGGCATCACGCTCGAACCTCCGCATCTCGATCCGACCGCAGGTGCTGCGGCGGCGATCGACGAGGTGCTTTACGCCAACGTGTTCGAGGGGCTGACCCGCATCGGTGCGGACGGCGAGGTGCTGCCGGCTCTGGCCGAAAGCTGGACCGTTTCCGACGACGGCAAGGTCTACACCTTCAAGCTGCATAGCGGCGTGAAATTCCATGACGGCACTGACTTCAATGCCGACGACGTCAAATTCTCGCTCGACCGCGCCCGTGCCGACAACTCCGTCAACGCACAAAAGGGCCTGTTCGCCGCCATCGATACGGTCGAAATGGTCGATCCGGCGACGGTCAGGATCACGCTGAAGAACCCGCAAAGTTCGTTCCTCTACAATATGGGCTGGGGCGACGCGGTCATCGTCGCGCCGGAGACAGCCGACACCAACAAGGAAACGCCTGTCGGCACCGGCCCGTTCAAGTTCCAGACCTGGGCCAAGGGCTCGTCGATCACGCTGATCAGGTCCGACGCTTACTGGGGTGCCCCGGTCTCCCTCGACAAGGCCGAGTTCCGCATCGTCACGGATGCCGCAGCCGCCGTTCCGGCGCTGCTTTCCGGCGATGTTCAGGCCTTCCCGTTCTTCGATCCCGACAGCGTCGCCCAGATCCAGGGCGACCCGCGCTTCAAGGTGGTGATCGGCGCGACCGAGGGTGAGACCATCCTTTCGATGAACAACAAGAAGCCGCCTTTCGACCGGCTGCAGGTCAGGCAGGCGATTTCGTTTGCGCTCGACCGCAAAGCGATCATCGACGGCGCCTCGGCCGGCCTTGGCGTGCCGATCGGCTCGCACATGTCGCCTGCCAACAAGGCCTATGTCGACCTCACCGGTCTCTATCCGCACAATGTCGAGAAGGCCAGGGAACTCTTGAAGGAAGCCGGCCTGGAGAACGGCTTCAAGGCGACGCTGAAACTGCCGCCACCCCCCTATGCGCGACTTGGCGGCGAGATCATCGCGTCGCAGCTTCGCGATGTCGGCATCGATCTGCAGATCGTGCCGGTGGAATGGGCGCAGTGGCTGGACCAGGTCTTCACCAAGAAGGACTACGACCTGACCATCGTTTCCCACACCGAACCCAACGACATCGATATCTATTCGCGCAAGGATTATTACTTCAACTACGACAACCCGACCTTCGACAAGATCATCGCCGACCTGAACCTCACCTCCGATGAGGCCAAGCGCATGACGCTGCTCGGCGAGGCGCAGAAGATACTGGCCGACGATGCCGTGGTCGGCTTCCTCTACGAACTGCCGAAAGTCGGCGTCTGGGACGCCAAGCTCGAGGGTTTTTGGGCAAATGCGCCGATCCAGGCCAATGATTTGACCAAGGTGAAGTGGACGGAGTGAGGGGCTGCTGGCCAAAGGGGCGAAGCTTGCAGCCGGTGGCACCCCCCTCTGTCCTGCCGGGATGCCTGGCCCGAGCCGCAGGGCAATCGCTTCAGTTCTGCGCTGCCCCTCATCGCCCTGCCGGGCACTTCTCCCCGTATAGTGACGGGGAGAAGGACGCCTTCGCAAAGGATTTCGCCAATCTCCAGCGTTGCAGAAGGGGTGCCAAGGTTGCGGCCAGCCCCCTTCTCCCCGTCACTATACGGGGAGAAGGTGCCGGCAGGCGGATGAGGGGCGGCGCCGGCATTAACAGTTGGCCGGTCGAGCGCTATCTTTTGTCTGAAGCAACTGCCCTGCCGAGACCCGTGGCTCGGGCCGGCGCGTCCGGCAGGACAGACGGGGACGTGAAAGAGCACTGTCGCCGGGTCTTTGCGTCCCGCAGCGCTGCGGTCCTCCCCCCATGACCGCCTATCTCCTCAAGCGTCTTGCCATCGCGCTCATCACGCTGGTCCTGGCCTCGATGGTGGTCTTCGCCGTGCTGGAGATCATTCCCGGCGACCCGGCGCGGCTGATGCTGGGCATGAATGCCAGCGCCGACCAGGTCGAGTTGCTGCGCAACCAGATGGGCCTCAACGCGCCGCTCGCCGCGCGCTATCTGCACTGGGCCGGCGGCTTGCTGAGCCTCGATTTCGGCCGTTCCTACACCTATTCGGTGCCGGTCATCGACCTGGTCCGCGAGCGCATCGTGGTCTCGCTGCCGCTGGCCCTGATCGCGCTGGCGCTGTCCACCATCATCGCCATTCCGGTCGGGCTGTTTTCCGCCGGCCGGCACGGGCGGGCCGGCGACACGATCGCGATGGGCGCCGCCCAGCTTGGTGTTGCCGTGCCGAACTTCTGGTTTGCGCTGATGCTGATCTACCTGTTTGCCGTCTGGCTGCGGCTGGTGCCGGCCGGCGGCTTTCCGGGATGGAGCGCCGGCGTCTGGCCGGCGCTGAAATCGCTGGTCCTGCCGGCGATCGCGCTCGCTCTGCCGCAAGCGGCGATCCTCGCCCGAGTCACCCGCTCGGCGCTGGTCGAAGTGCTGAACGAGGACTATATCCGCACTGCCCGCGCCAAGGGCCTGCCCTATCGCGCGGTGCTGTGGCGGCACGCGCTGCGCAACGCGATGATCCCGGTGCTGACCATTCTCGGCCTGCAGTTCGCCTTCCTGCTCGCCGGCACCATCATCATCGAGAACGTCTTTTATCTCCCCGGCCTCGGCCGGCTGGTGTTCCAGGCGATCACCCAGCGCGACCTGATCGTCGTCGAAAGCGTCGTCATGCTGCTGGTCGCCGCCGTCATCGCCGTCAACCTGCTTGTCGATCTCTCCTATGCGGTCGTCGATCCGCGGCTGAGAAGCCGCCAATGACGCTGCGCTTCGATATCCCGGAGGAAAATTTTGCCGACATCCTCGTCAAGGCTTTCACCAACCGCTCGTTCCTCACCGGCTTCGTCATCACTGCACTTGTGGCGGCGGTCGCCATCGTCTCGTTCTTCTGGACGCCTTTTGACGTCACCAGGCTGATCATCGCCGACAAGACCCAGGCGCCCTCGCCGGCGCACTGGTTCGGCACCGATCATTTCGGCCGCGACATTTTTTCCATGATCATGGTCGGGGCCCGCAATTCGATCGCCGTGGCGCTGGTGGCGGTCGGTATCGGCATGGGCGTTGGCGTGCCGCTCGGCGCCCTTGCCGCGGCGCGCGGCGGCGTCATCGACGAGGCGGTGATGCGGCTGAACGATCTCGTCTTCGCCTTCCCTGCCCTGCTGTCGGCGATCATGATCACCGCCATCTTCGGCCCGGGCGCGCTCAACGCCATCATCGCCATCGGCATTTTCAACATCCCGGTCTTCGCCCGCGTCGCCCGGGCCGGAGCGCTGGCGATCTGGCCGCGCGAATTCATCCTCGCCGCGCGTGCCGCCGGAAAAGGCAAAGCACTGATCACCATCGAACACGTGCTGCCCAACATCGTTACTTTGCTCCTGGTGCAAGGCACCATCCAGTTCGCGCTCGGCATCCTGGCCGAAGCCGGACTTTCTTATGTCGGGCTCGGCACACAGCCGCCGATGCCGAGCTGGGGGCGGATGCTGTTCGACGCCCAGACGCGCATGGGGATGGCGCCGTGGATGGCGATCTTTCCAGGCATGGCGATCGTCGTCACCGTGCTTGGACTGAACCTGCTCGGTGACGGTATTGCCGACATCCTCGACCCAAAATCGCGGCGGCAGCGATGAGCCTGCTCGAAATCGAGAAATTGTCGCTGACGATCGGCGACACGCCGATCCTGAGGGATGTCGAGCTCGCCGTCGCGCCCGGCGAGGTGATGGGGCTGGTCGGCGAATCCGGCTCGGGCAAGTCGATCACGGCATTGACGGTGATGCGGCTTCTGCCCTGGGCGGCGCGCGCCAGCGGGCGCGTCGTCTTCGACGGCATCGACATCCTCGCGGCCCGCGAAGACCAGATGTGCGCGCTGCGCGGCGATGATATCGGCATGGTTTTCCAGGAACCGATGACGGCGCTGAACCCGGTCAAGACGATTGGCGAGCAGGTCGCCGAAGGCATCCGCTGGCACACCAGGGCAAGCCGCGCCGACGCCGAGGACCGCGCTCGAAAAATGCTCGACCGGGTCGGCTTGCCCGCAGCGCAATTCCCGCTGTCGCGCTATCCGCACGAGCTTTCCGGCGGCCAGCGCCAGCGCGTCGTCATCGCCATTGCCTGCGCGCTGAAACCAAAACTGCTGATCGCCGACGAGCCGACGACGGCGCTCGACGTCGTGCTGCAGGCGCAAATCCTCGACCTGTTGCGCGACCTGGTTTCAGAAAACCGCATGGGTCTGCTGTTGATCTCGCATGACCTCGCGGTGGTGACCGAAATGGCGGAGCGCATCACCATCCTGCGCCACGGCGAAGTGATGGAGGCCGGCGACACGGCGCGCACCTTGTCCGAGCAGCTTCATCCCTACACAAGACAACTTGCGCAGGCCTCGATGCATGTGCCGGCGCGTGCCAGGACAAACGAGGTCGGCAACCCCATGCTCCAGGCCAAGCCTCTTCTTCAGGTAGAGAGCGTGACGCGGGACTATCAGGGACGGCGCAAATCGCTGCTGCAGCGCGCGGTTCCGACCCGCGCCGTCGACGATGTCTCGTTCTCGATCGATCCTGGGCAGTCTGTGGCGCTGGTCGGGCGTTCCGGTTGCGGCAAGTCCACGCTTGCCCGCATGGTCCTGGCGCTGGACGGGCCGACATCGGGAACGATCCGGTTTCGCGGCGAAGTCATCACCGGCAAGAGCGAGGCTGAGCTCAAGCCGGCGCGCCGCGACATGCAGGTGGTGTTCCAGGACCCTTACGGCTCCTTCGATCCGCGCCAGAAGGTGGAAAAACTGGTCGCCGAGCCACTGCATGTCCTGGAGAAAAGGCCGACCAATGCAGAGCGGCGCGAGATGGTGGCAAAGGCCTTGCACGAGGTCGGCCTTGGTCCACGCGACATGGACAAATATCCGCACGAATTTTCAGGCGGCCAGCGCCAGCGCCTGTCGATCGCCCGCGCCATCATCACCCGCCCCAAGCTGGTCGTCGCCGACGAGCCGGTCTCGGCGCTCGACGTCTCGATCCGCGCCCAGATTCTCGATCTGTTCGCCGACCTCAACCAGAAGCTCGGCGTTGCCTATCTGTTCATCACCCACGATCTGACCGTTGCCCGCGCCATTACCGACCAGGTGATGATCATGCATGCCGGCAAGATCGTCGAGCGCGGCAGGACGAGCGACGTTCTCGACCATCCGCAGTCCGAAGCCGCCAAGGCGCTGGTCGCTGCGGCCCCGGACCTGCACCGCGCGATTGCCCGGCGGTTACAGGAACAGGGGTGAACAGCCGACCGTCGGGAGAGGCTTACTCTTCGGCCTTCACCACATCGGCCGGGCTGATGTCGAGCAAGTCGAGGGTGCGGCGCAAGAGCTGCATCTCTGTCCCGGCAAGTTGCGAATCGGCCTTGGCGATCTCGGCCATATGGCGGGCAAGCAGGCTGCGCCTCTCGACGTCGAGGTCACGGAACTGCGCGATGGCTTGCGAGCCGTTGGTCTCGTAGCCGAACTCGTTGAGATACTCGATGACGCTGTCGATGCTGGCTTCCGGAATGCCGAAGGCTTCCCGGCAGATGCGCCTGAAGGCGGCCATTTCACTCTCGTTGACCGTGCCGTCTGCCAAAATCATGCGAAACAGCATCAGCAGTTCCGCCGACAGCACCGGATCGTCCGCGACCTTGCGCACGCCGGGGTCGCCGTCGAAGATCGAGCGTATCTGCTCCAGCAATGCGAATGCCATCAGCGACCCCTTTCCGATTCGTTGCAAATAGGTAGCGCGGAATCGGCCTTGCGCAAATGGTCGGCTGTGGTGGAGAACGCCATATTTTCCCACTGGCCGGAAGCCCCCTCCCGCAACCCATCGCATGTTCGATCTCGCCATCCAGACCCGTCGTCGTCCTCGGCGCCTCCTTCAACGTTCCGGAGTAGGTGCTGTCCGCAAAACTGCCGATCTCCCCCCTTGCGGGGGAGATGCCCGGCAGGGCAGAGGGGGGTGCTGTCCCTCCGACCTGTCAACCAGTTTAGCCAAGCCCTCAGGCTGTTTCCGGTTGGGATGGATAAAGCCGAAGTTGGCGATCCTTCCCACCCCCCTCTGTCCTGCCGGACATCTCCCCCGCAAGGGGGGAGATTGGATGTCGCTTCAGCTTTCGCCAACCATCAGCGCTGGAAGGCAGCGCAAACCTGAAGCAATGCCTTGAACCCGCTGCGCACGCTGATTGGTGTGTGAACGAGGCGCCTGATAGGATGCGGTTGTACGAATCATGTCGGAGGAGCCACACATGAATCTCAGTGCGCCTACGCAGCTTATTTTCATCATATCCCTTGTTATCGCCATCATCGGTCTTCTCGCCGCTCTCGGCGTTTTTGCGTTCATTCCCCTGGCCGCGGTGTGGATCGTCCTCATTGCTTATGTCGTGCTTGCCGGCGGCTGCCTGGTTCGCGGCGCTTAAGCCCTCAGATCTCTCAGGCAACTCGGAGCGCCCGGCCACAGGCGGGCGCTTTTGATTCTGAGGGTTGGTCTGCTACCATCCGCGGGCGGAGGAAAGCTCATGTCTGCCCAGAGCGAAGACGGCAGCAACCAGCACAGTCCTGGCCTCGACCGGTTCGAGATGGTTCGGCGTGCGCCTGGCCCTTGGCTCCAGGGTTCAGTCACTGACATCTGCGGCTACCGCGAAACCATGCCCGGCCGTTTCCGCAACGTCGAATACGCATCGCTGACCGTGCCGCTGGTCATCAGCTTTGCCGAACCCTTCGCCATCGGGCTCGGCAAGGAGCCGGGCGACAACGACCGCTTCGCCAGTTTCGCCGCCGGCCTCTATGCCGGTCCGGTGGTGATCGAATCCCGCGGCGGCGCCTGCTGCATCCAGGTCAATTTCACCCCGCTCGGCGCCCGACGCTTCTTCGGCCTTGCGATGAGCGAACTGACCGACCGCATGGTCGGCCTCGACGATGTGCTCGGGATCGAAGGCATCGCGCTGCGCGAAAGACTTGGCAATGCGCACGGCTGGAGCGCACGTTTTGCAATCGTCGAGACGTTCGTCGCCGCGCGGCTGACTGACGCCCGCGAAATGCAGGCCGAAATCGCCTGGGCCTATAACCGGATCATCGTCTCGGGTGGCCGCATTCGCGTCGCATCGCTCGCCGACAGGCTGGGCTGGAGCCGCAAGCATCTCGCGGGAAAATTCTCCAACGCGATCGGCGTCGGCCCCAAGACGCTGTCGCGCATCGTCCGCTTCAACCGGGCGCTCGGCCTGTCAAGGCAGGACAAATCCGATTGGGCTGATATCGCCGCCGATTGCGGCTATGCCGACCAGGCGCATCTGGTGCGCGAATTCCGCGACCTTGCCGGCGAAACGCCGACGGCGCTGGCCGCCCAGGCATAGAGGCGCAGGTAACATTTCTTCAAGACGTGGGAAAAGCCTTCGCCCAGACTGGATTATCGTCCAATCCAATTGAAGGAGATCGCCATGACCATATCAGTCGAACCGCCCAGGCTCTATCCGACCTTGCGCTACCGCAATGCCGCGAAAATGATCGACTGGCTGGGTGAAGCCTTCGGCTTTGCCGTTCATGCCCGCTACGGCGAAGGCGACATCGTCCAACACGCCGAACTGACTTTCGGCTCCTCGATGATCATGCTGGGCACCGCACGCGACGACAAGTTTGGCCAGATGGTCGGCGCACCTGGCCCCGGTGGCGGCAGATCGATCTATGTTGCCGTCGACGATGCCGATGCCGCTTATGCCAGAGCAAAAAAGGCCGGCGCCGAAATACTGGAAGAGCTCACCGACCGCGACTATGGCAGCCGCGAATTCATCTGCCGCGATCCGGAAGGCAATGTCTGGTCGTTCGGCACCTATTGGCCAAAGGCCGGTGAGCCCGCCAGCTAACGCGCCAGACCAAAGATGGCGTCGCAGTCGAGGTGGGTTTCCAGTTCGGCTGCGACCTCGTCCAATGCCCGTTCGACCTCGGCGCGATAATCGATGCCGCCGCCTTTGACGCCGAGATTTTCCAGGAATTTCGCCCGAAAAGCGTCGGCGGAAAACAGCCCGTGCAGATAGGTCCCCGACACCTTGCCGTCGGCGGAGACGGCGCCGTCATCGGCGCCGTTGATGACGGAGGACGGCCGCAGCGTGTCGGGACCGGTGGTGCGGCCGAGATGGATCTCGTAGCCCTCGAGCGGCAGGTCGAACTGGACCGAGCGCGCGCTGACATTGCGCACCGTCTTTTCCGGTTGCATCACCGTTTCGACGTCGAGCAGGCCGAGCCCCTCGGTCTCGGTGGCGCTGCCCTCGATGCCGTCGGGATCGCGCACGACACGGCCGAGCATCTGGAAGCCGCCGCAGATGCCGACGACGTGGCCGCCGCGCTTGCGGTGGGCGACAAGGTCGCGGTCCCAGCCATTCTCGCGGAATCTTAGCAGATCGCCGATCGTCGACTTCGAGCCGGGAATGACCACCAGCCCAGCGTCGGCCGGCAAATGCTGGCCGGGCGGCACGAAGACGACCACGACCAGCGGCTCGGCCTTGAGCGGGTCGAGGTCGTCGAAATTGGCGATGCGCGAAAGCATCGGCACGGCCACCTTCAGCGCGCGCTTCTCGCCGGACGCCAGGCGTTCGAGCACAACCGAATCTTCCGAGGGCAGCCGCGCCGCCGCCTTCAGCCACGGCACGACGCCAAAACAGCGCCAGGCGGTGAAGCTCTCGATCGCCTTGATGCCGTCATCGAACAGCGAGATATCGCCGCGGAACTTGTTGATGAGATAGCCGACGATCATGCGCCGGTCCTCTTCCGGCAAGATCAGATGGGTGCCGGCGACCGAGGCGATGACGCCGCCGCGATCGATGTCGCCGACCAGAATCACCGGCACGTTGGCGCGCGTCGCAAAGCCCATATTGGCAATGTCGCGGCTCCTGAGATTGATCTCGGCCGGCGAGCCGGCGCCTTCGACGATGACGAGGTCGGCACCCTCGCCGACCTTGGCCCAGGAGTCGAGCACGGCATCCATCAGCCGGGCTTTCAGCGCCTGGTAGTCGCGTGCCCGCGCCTCGCCGAACACCTTGCCCTGCACCACCACTTGGGCGCCGATATCGGTCTGCGGCTTGAGCAGCACCGGGTTCATATGGACGGTGGGCACAACGCCGCAGGCGATCGCCTGCAGCCATTGGGCGCGGCCGATCTCGCCGCCGCGTCTGTCGCCCGGTATATAGGCGACGGCGGCGTTGTTCGACATGTTCTGCGGCTTGAACGGCCGCACCTTCAGCCCACGCTTTTTCGCCACGCGGCAGAGGCCCGCGACCAGCACCGTCTTGCCGACATCGGAGCCTGTGCCCTGCAGCATGATCGCCTTGGCCGCCATTAATTCCTGCCCTGTGAAACGCTGCCGGTGATCGTGGATTTCGCGGCCAGTGGTCCGCCGCGCCAGATGTAGAGCGCCAGCAGAGGCTCCTTGCCGGTGCGCATGGCATGGCTGACATCAGAGGCATGGTGGATCACCTCACCCGCCTCTCGCTTACGAAAGTCGTCTTCGTCCATGCGCCATTCGGTGCCGCCGGTCAGCGGAATGTAGATCTCCTCGGCGACATGATGGTGGTCGGGATAGACGATTTCAGGTCCGAGGATCAGCAAGCCGGCCGCGACCTCGTCGTTGACGAAATGGCCGCGTGTGCCGAAGACCTCCAGCCAGCCGTACTTGTCGATGAATGTCTTGCCGAGATCCGCCTCGCTGTAGGTCTGCCCCCAGCGCAGCTCGCCGCGACGCTCCGCAAGCAGCCGCGCCAACGGCTGGGCGTTGGCCGGAGCGAGCTCGACGATGCGGTCGAGCTGGCGCAGGCAGGTAAGCGGACGCGGCTCGAGCGGACGCGCCGGCATGGCCCAGCCGATCCGGGCCACCGCATCGCGCACCAGCGCATCATCGAATGTTTCGAGCGTGGCGTGGAACCTTTCAAGCAGCTCATCGAAATTTGTCGTCACGCCCTGCCCCAGACACGCATTATCACACAGCCGCCCCCAGATCGTTGGATGGAGCTAGTCGGCTTGCGCGGCGGCATCATTGGTCTAGATTGAACCGCGCGCAAAGCCAAAAACGACAGGCCGGCCGGCCGAAGACATCACGGAGCACGCCATGGACGCCGCTGTCGATGCGGGCACCAGCCAGTTCGAACTCAACGAGGACCAGCGCGCCATCCAGCAAATGGCCGAGGCCTTCGCTGCCGATCGCGTTGCGCCGAACGCGCTCGACTGGGACCGCAACAAGCATTTTCCGGCGGACGTGATCCGCGAGACTGGCCCGCTCGGGCTTGGCGGCATCTATGTCAGTGACGATGTCGGCGGCTCAGCGCTCGGCCGGCTCGACGCGGTGCTGATCTTCGAGGCGCTTTCGCGCGCCGATCCGGCCTTCTCCTCCTTCATCTCGATCCACAATATGGTGGCTTCGATGATCGACCGCTTCGGCAGCGACGAACAGCGCCAGCACTTCCTGCCGAAGCTGACCTCGATGGAATGGCTGGCGAGCTATTGCCTGACCGAGCCGGGTTCGGGATCGGATGCTGCGGCGCTGAAGACGCGTGCGGTGAGGAGCGGCGGCGACTATGTGCTGAACGGCGTCAAGCAGTTCATTTCGGGCGCCGGCGACAGCGACCTTTACATCGTCATGGCGCGCACCGGCGCCGACGGTCCGAAGGGCATTTCGACCTTCGTCGTGCCGAAAGATGCGCCCGGCCTGTCTTTCGGCGCCAACGAGCACAAGATGGGCTGGCACATGCAGTCGACCCGCCAGGTCGTCTTCGAGGACTGCAAGGTGCCGGTTGAAAACCTGCTCTCGGACGAAGGCGCCGGCTTCGGCATCGCCATGGCAGGGCTCGACGGCGGCCGGCTCAACATCGCCGCCTGTTCGCTGGGCGGGGCGCAATCGGCGCTCGACAAGGCGCTGTCCTACACCGCCGATCGCAAGGCCTTCGGAGCCAAGATCAACCAGTTCCAGGCGCTGCAATTCAAGCTGGCCGACATGGAGACCGAGTTGCAGGCAGCACGGATATTCCTTTACGCCGCTGCCTCGAAGCTCGACCGCAAGGCCCCGGACGCCTCGAAATGGTCGGCGATGGCGAAGCGCTTCGTCACCGACGTCGGCTTCAACGTTGCCAACGACGCGCTGCAACTGCATGGCGGCTATGGCTATCTGCACGATTACGGCATCGAGAAGCTGGTGCGGGATTTGCGCGTTCACCAGATTCTCGAAGGCACCAACGAGATCATGCGCGTCATTATCGCGCGCGCGCTGATTGGGCGGCAGTAGGGCAGTAGGCAGTAGGCAGTAGAAATGACCGGCAAGATCAGTTCGTACAAGGATCTCATCGTTTGGCAGCAGGCGATGGATCTGGCCGTCACCACCTACGCCTTGACCAAGGCATGGCCAAAAGAGGAATTGTATGGGTTGACCAGCCAGATCCGCCGCTCGGCGACCTCTATCCCTGCAAACATCGCGGAAGGTTATGGCCGAGACAACAGGGGCTCTTATCAGCAATTTCTCCGGATAGCCCAAGGGTCGTTGAAGGAATTCGAGACGCACCTCCAGATCGCTGAACGCATTGGCCTAGCTACGCAAGATCAAGCTTGTCAGGTGCTGCTAGCGACCGAGGGCATCGGAAAAATGCTTCGCCAACTTATTAGCAAACTCGCGCCCGCGCCCGAATAGGCTGCTACCGCCTACTGCCTACTGCCTACTGCCTAACCTAACCACGGAGTGCCATCATGACCACCATCGCCTTCATCGGCCTCGGCAATATGGGCAATCCGATGGCAGCCAATCTCGTCAAGGCTGGATATGCCGTTCACGGCTTCGACCTGATCCCGGAAAATCTCGCCAACGCCAAGGAGCATGGGGTCGTCGTCATGGCCAATGCCGTTGCCGCGGTGAAGGAGGCCGATGTGGTCATCACCATGCTGCCGGCCGGCAAACACGTTCTGTCGGTCTATGAAGACATCGTGCCAAAAGCGAAAAAAGGCGCGCTGTTCATCGATTCGTCGACCATCGACGTCGAATCGGCACGAAAAGCCCACGCCATTGCCGCCAGACACAAGCTGCTGTCGATCGACGCGCCGGTTTCCGGCGGCACCGGCGGCGCCGCCGCCGGCACGCTGACCTTCATGGCCGGCGGCGCGAAGGAAGCTTTTGCCAAGGCCGAACCAATCCTCAAGCCGATGGCCGGCCGCATCGTCCATTGCGGCGATGACGGCGCCGGACAGGCGGCAAAGATCTGCAACAACATGATCTTGGGCATTTCGATGATCGGCGTCGCCGAAGCCTTCGTTCTGGCGGAAAAGCTCGGCCTGTCGCACCAGGCGCTGTTCGACGTCGCCTCGAACTCGTCGGGCCAGTGCTGGTCGCTGACCACCTACTGCCCGGTCCCTGGTCCGGTGCCGACATCGCCGGCCAACAATGGCTACAGGCCGGGGTTTGCCGCGGCACTGATGCTGAAAGACCTGAAACTGTCGCAGGAAGCCGCGCAAAGCGCCGGTGCGGTGACGCCGCTGGGCGCCGAGGCCGCCCAGCTTTATGCGCTGTTCAACGCCCAGGGGCATGCCGCTGCCGACTTCTCCGGCATCATAAATTTCCTGCGCGGCACCCCGGCGTAATGCATGTCGCCCAAAAGCGTGCCCTTCAGACGCGACGCGCTTTCAGCCTCGAACTCGACCGGCTTTCGTTTCCGGCAAGAAACGCGGAAATTTAGATTTGCTTAAACTATCGATAACCACCCGGTAACGATGTCCCTGTAGAACGGAGTGCGAGGCGGCCTATCGCAACCGCCCGGCGCTCCGGATCAGGTCTCGCGTACCGGAGCCCGTAAGTTTCGCCAAGTGTTCAGTCAGCGAAGCGCCATGCGTATCTGGCAAAGCCGCGTTCCCGATGGAGCGCGGTTTTTGCATTTCGCATTCTTCAACGACAGTGAGACGATCGCCCTGGCGCGTCTCCAGACGGTCGTCGGCCTGGTGGCGGCGGTCCTGACCGACGTCGACCCACAGATGGTCGCTGCAACGCTCCCCAGCCCGGCAGGGCTATCGCAGGTGGATGGCCGAGGTTTTCGCTCTACGACGGAACCCCCACCCCTGACCCCTCCCCACAGGGGGGAGGGAGACTTCCGCTGGCGCGGACCTTGGCAACTTGCCTGCCTTCGGCGCCAAAGGGGAGAAATAAAGGCGCGCGGCAGCTTCCCTCCCCCTTGTGGGGAGGGTTAGGGTGGGGGTCCTCTTCGCAAGAATCCAAATGCGATTGCCCTGCCCCGCGCGAGGGTTCGGTGAGCGCGATCAGAGATCTCCTGAAGCGCATCAGTCCTGTGGCAAGATTGTCGACAGGCTCACGACCGCATCCGCGCTGACGTGGAGATCAAGCGGCTTGAGCCGACATCATTGAAACCTTCTGATTTCCAAGCCGTTATCGCCGGTATGTCCGGGGCTAAATCCAAGCCGAAATCGGTCTCCAAATCACGCGATGCCGAGAAGTCGCGCCAGGAGAAGCAATCGACCGTCGAAGCCGCGTCTGAGACCGTCGGCGCGGCCCCGCCGCCGCTGGAGTTCGTCGAACCCGATCCGGAGCTGACCCCTGAGGAGGCCGAGCAGGCGCGCAAGAGATACTTGCTGAGGCGTTTCTGGATCAGCGCGCGCGGTTACTGGGGCCGCGGAGGCGATAGGCGGGCTTGGCCGTACACGATCGGGTTATTGCTCCTGATCGTCATCAATGTCGGCTTCCAGTATGGGATCAATGTCTGGAATCGCGCAATTTTCGATGCCCTTGAGCAACGCAATGCGCGCACCGTCTATGTCCTGAGCGCCGTTTTCGTGCCGCTCGTGCTCGGAAGCGGAAGCCTTGTCGTTGCACAGGTCTTCCTTCGCATGACGATGCAGCGCCGCTGGCGTTCCTGGCTCACCAACGCG
Source organism: Mesorhizobium sp. WSM4820 (assembly GCF_055811075.1). NCBI lineage: Bacteria > Pseudomonadati > Pseudomonadota > Alphaproteobacteria > Hyphomicrobiales > Phyllobacteriaceae > Mesorhizobium > Mesorhizobium sp. WSM4820. The sequence continues at coordinate 106,259 of NZ_JBVVQN010000014.1, forward strand.
GTCATCGCGCGGTGGCTTGCAAGCGGCCGCTACTTTCAGTTGAACCTCGTCGGCGGCGACCACCAGAACCCTGAAGCACGCGTCACGGAGGATTTGCGGATTGCCACCGAATCCCCGGTCGACTTCATCGCCGGTGTCATCAACGCGTTTCTGTCGGCCTCGACCTTCATCGTGGTGCTCTGGACGATCGGCGGGGCCCTGACCCTGACGATCGCAGGTTCGACGGTGACCATTCCCGGCTTTCTCGTCATCACCGCGGTGCTCTATGCGGCGATCACATCCACCTCGATGGCGGTCATTGGCCGCCATTTCGTCCACCTCTCCGAGGAAAAAAATCAGGCGGAAGCCGAATTCCGCTACACGCTGACGCGCGTGCGGGAAAACGGCGAGAGTATCGCATTGCTCGGCGGCGAGGAGGAAGAGCGCAGCGGCATAGACAAGACGTTCGCCTATGTGCTCAGGCAATGGGCGCTCCTTACAGGTCAGCACATGCGCACAGCGCTGGTATCGCAGGGGGCGAGTCTGTTTGCGCCTGTCGTGCCGGTTTTGCTTTGCGCTCCAAAGTTTCTCGAAGGCGGCATGACACTTGGCCAGGTCATGCAGGCTGCCTCTGCCTTTGCCATCGTGCAGGGCGCGTTCGGATGGCTGGTCGACAACTACCCCCGTCTCGCCAATTGGAACGCCTGTGCACGGCGCATCGCCTCGCTGATGATGTCGCTCGACGGGCTCGAGCGCGCGGAACAGAGCAACACGCTCGGACGCATAAAGCGCGGCGAAGCTGCAGGCGATGCGATGCTCAGCCTGAACAATCTGTCGGTGTCGCTCGACGACGGCACCGCCGTGGTCAAGGAAACCAAGGTCGTGATCGAATCAGGCGAGCGGGTGCTCGTCGCCGGCGAATCCGGCTCAGGCAAGAGTACGCTGGTGCGGGCCGTCGCAGGTCTGTGGCCGTGGGGCGGCGGCAGCGTCAACATCCACGCCGACAGACGGCTGTTCATGTTGCCGCAACGGCCTTATGTCCCCACCGGGACGCTTCGCCGCGCAGTCGCCTATCCAGGCGCCGCCGATCGCTGGACGCTGGACGAGATCAAGGCTGCCCTCGACAAGGTCGGGCTCGATTATCTGAACGACAAGATCGAGGACGACGCGCCATGGGACCAGACCCTCTCGGGTGGCGAAAAGCAGCGGCTCGCCTTCGCGCGTCTTCTGCTGCACAGCCCCGATATCATCGTGCTGGATGAAGCAACGTCAGCACTCGATGAAAAGAGCCAGGACAAGATGATGGAGATGATCGTTCACGAATTGCCGAAGGTCACCATCATAAGCGTGGCACATCGCGCCGAGCTGGAAGCCTTTCATAGCCGCAAGATCACCTTGGAGCGGCGCGAGGGCGGCGCAAAGCTTGTCAGCGATATCGATCTTGTGCAGCGCAAGAGAAGACGGAACTTGCTTGAGCGGTTTATGCGGCGCCGGCGCGCCGCACCGAAGCGCAGCACGACCTCGAGCAAAGCGGCGCTGCCCGAGACAAAAAAGTGAAATCCGCCGATCGGGCCTTGGTGAGCGGCTCCTCCGGCTGGCAGAATCCGGCATTCAAACGCCGGGCGTCCGGTTGCAGGACGCCCGGCGATCGTTTTATCTCACAGCTTGCGCAAATCCGCCTGCGCCAGATCAAGCGCCTTGGCGATGCGGCCGCAGGCCATATCGATCGTCTCGCGCGTCCAGATCAACGGCGGCGACAGGATCATCGTATCGCCGGTGGCGCGCAGCATCATGCCTTGGGCAACTGCGTGGTCGCGAACAGTCACGGCCGCGCTCCCGGCCGGCAGGAAGCGCGCCTTGGTCGCCTTGTCGCTGACGATCTCGATCGCCCCCATCAGGCCGATCGAGCGCACCTCGCCGACCAGATCGTGACCGCCGACGTGCTCCTGCAGCGCCTTGGCGAAATAGGGTCCGGTGTCGTTCTTGACCCGATCGACCAAACCCTCCCGCTCGATGATCTCGAGGTTCTTCAGCGCCACGGCACAGGCCACGGGGTGGCCGGCATAGGTATAGCCGTGATTGAACTCGCCGCCCTTCTCGACCAGCGTCGCGGCGATGCGGTCACCGACCAGCAGCGCCGACAGCGGCTGATAACCGGAGGTCAGCGCCTTGGCGGTGGTGATGGTATCGGGCTCGATGTCGAAGGTCTGAGCTGCGAACCATTCGCCGGTGCGGCCATAGCCGGTGATGACCTCGTCCAGCATCAGCAGTATATCGTATTTGCGGCAGATGCGCTGCACTTCCGGCCAATAGCTCATCGGCGGTATCTTCACGCCGCCTGCTCCCATCACCGGCTCGCCGATGAAGGCGGCGACCTTGTCGGTGCCGGCTTCGAGGATGGCATCCTCGACGGCCTTGGCCGCGCGCAGGCCGAAATCATGGTCGCTTTCGCCGGGCAGAGCCAGCTCATAGGCATAAGGCATCATCACATGGACGATGTTGGGAACCGCGCCGTTGAGCTGCTTGTGCATCGGCTCCATGCCGCCCAGCGACGTGCCGGCGATGGTCGAGCCGTGATAGGCGCTCTTGCGCGAGATGATGCGGTTCTTCTCCGGCTTGCCTTCCAATGCCCAATAGTGGCGCACGAGGCGCAGCGCCGTGTCGTTGGCCTCCGAACCGGACGAGCCGAAGAACACCTGGTTGACATGCTTCGGCGCCAGTTCCGCCAGCTTTTTGGCCAGCAGCACCGGTGTCGGGGTCGAGCATTTGAAAAAGGAATTGTAATAAGGCAGTTCCTTCATCTGGGCGTAAGCGGCGTCGGCCAGCTCATCGCGGCCGTAACCGATGTTGACGCACCACAGTCCGGCCATGCCGTCGAGGATTTCCGTGCCTTCGGAATCGTAGATGAACGGCCCGTTGGCGTGGGTGATGATGCGTGAGCCGGCCTCGCGCATCTCCTTGTGGTCGGTAAACGGATGAAGGTGATGCGCAGCATCGATCTGCTGAAGCTGCTTCAGCGAATAATTCTGATAGGTCATGTCTGATCTTTCCTCTTGAACCAATCCGGCAATTGCAGACAATCCGGCAATTGCAGCGGGGGCGGATTCGTCAGAGGAAGGCGGGCGGCGAATAGCCGATGCGGGCGCAAAGCCGCAAAAGCTCGGCGCGAAGCGTGCGCGGCGACGGCGTCACCGCCACCCCAAACGCGCATGATGCCTTCATCCAAGCCATGCAGCATCTTAGGCGGTCTGATGCGATCAGTTCAAGCCGTTCCGTCAAGCCGTTCCGGTCAGCGCTCGTTGCAGGAAGACATACTTCATCGCCGCCTGTGCCGCTTGCGGCCGGCGATCGCCGCGCCCGCCATGGCCGCCCTCGGTCTCCTCGAAAAACAGCGTCTTCGCGTGGCCGGCAGCCTGCAGCCGCGCCGCCATCTTGCGCGCATGGCCGGGATGGACGCGGTCGTCGGCGGTCGATGTCGTCAGCAGCACCGGCGGATAGGCGGCATCGGGCTCGACATGCTGATAAGGCGAGTAAGCCGCCAGCGACGCGGCCTCTTCCGGCTTGGCCGGATCGCCATACTCGGCCATCCAGGATGCGCCGGGCGGCAGTTCGGTGTAGCGCAGCATGTCGAGCAGCGGCACGTCGATGATCACCGCGCCGAAAAGCTCCGGATGCTGGGTCAGCGAAACGCCGGTTAGCAAGCCGCCATTCGAGCCGCCCTGGATGCCGAGCGTCGCCGGCGTGGCGATGCCGCGCTTCACCAGGTCTTGCGCGACCGCGGCGAAATCGTCGAAGGCGTTCTGGCGATTGGCCTTGAGCGCGGCCTGATGCCAGTTCGGACCGAACTCGCCGCCACCGCGGATATTGGCCTGCACATAGGCATTGCCCTTTTCCAGCCACAGCCGGCCGCGCACGCCGGCATAGCCGGGCAGCAGCGGCACTTCGAAGCCGCCATAGCCGTAAAGCAGCGTCGGCACCGGCCCGTCCTGGTCGCGCCGCCTGACGACGAAATAAGGGATTTTGGTGCCGTCCTTCGAGCGTGCCTCGAACTGTTCCGAGACCAGCGACGACGCATCGAAACGCGCCGGCTGCGATTTCACCGTTGCCAGCATCGCTGCATTGTCGTCCGACCAGATGATCGAGCTCGGCGTCAGGAAATCGGTGAAGGAGAAGGACACGCTGGAGCCGAAACGCTCGGCGTGGCTGATGCCGACACTGCCGTTTTCGGGCAGCGCCACCGGCTGCAGCGACCAGCCGCTGCCGCTGCGATCGCAGGCGACGACCTTGCCGCGCACATTGTCCATCAGATTGATGAACAACCGGTCCCGCGTGCGGGCAATGCCGGCAATCGAGACACGATCCGCCGGCTCGAGCACGGTCTCGACAGGCGCCAGCGCATTGGTCTCGATCCAGCGCGCGAAGTCCAGCGAATAGAGGCCATCAGGCTTGCACAGCGTGCCGTTCGGCGCCGTCCACGGGCTGCGCACTCCAAAGACGAACTGATCCCTGAACAGCACCGCGTCGGTCACGTCGTCCGGCAACGGGATGCGCCTGTTTTCGCCGGAAGGCAGACGCAGAAAACTGTGCGAGGCAAAGAAATCGAGCGTCCGGGTCAGCAACAGATGCCGCTCGTCGCCGTCGAATTCGAGGGAACCGCCGGCGGCGAGATCCTGCTTCTGCGCCTCGAAAATCGGCGTCGCATCCTCCAGCCTGGTGCCGCGCTGCCAAAGCTTGACCACGCGCGGATAACCGGACTGGGTTTTTTCGTCCTCTTCGAAGGCAGCCGAGACGATGACCGTGTCCTTGTCCAGCCAGTTGAAGCCCGACTTCGAGGCAGGAGCACGAAAGCCGCCCTCGACAAAGGACTTGCTGTCGATGTCGAATTCGCGCATTTCGCTGGCGTCGCCGCCATCCGGCGACAGGCTGAGCAGGCAGCGGCTGAAATCGGGGTAAAGCCGGCTGGCGCCGCTGAACACCCATTTCACACCGTCTTTGGCTGACAGACTGTCGAAATCGATGATCGCCTCCCATTCCGGCTTCTCGGTCTTGTAGGAAGCGACCGGAGTGCGCCGCCAGAGGCCGAGCACGTTGGCCTTGTCCTGCCAGAAATTATAGACGTGGCCGTTGAGCGCAGACCCGACGGCAATGTTGTCCTCGGCCGTCATCAGGTCCAGTGCGGTTTGGTAGCAGGTCTGGTAGGATGGATCGCCCTGCAACTCGGCGACCGTGATCTCGTTCTGACGGTGAACCCAGTCGAGCGTTTCCTTGCCCGTTCTGTCCTCCAGCCAGAGAAAGGGATCCTCAGTCGCCGAATTGGGACGCGTCTTTGTGTTCGAACTGGTCATGTGGTCTCCGATAAGTTCGTCAAGGCTCGGCAACGTCGTCTTGCCACTATCGGTATTCAACTTGGAACGCAAAAGGAGCCATTGCGCCGTTGGCCTCCTAAGGTGGGGCCGCCTGCCGCCCGCAGGCCACGAGGAAGTCCATGCGACATCTGTACATTGCCAAAGAGAAGTTCGGTCCTTTCAGCGGCACTGCGTGGACCATGTACATAAACTGGTCCGGCCTCACCCAATTAAGCGAGGTCGTCTCACTCGATGGAATGCTCGGGCCGGTCGCGCTGGGAGAGGTAAAGGACAGCTACTGGCCCCATATTGTTAACGAGGACTACATGCTCGATTTCTTTGTGGACCTGGACTTCCTCCTTTCGGAGTTGGCCGATCCGGGCGACTTGAATGTCCTTAATGTGATCCGAAGACCATCGCTTGACGTGCGTTCACTCGACTGGAGCGGATTTACCTTCCTGGGCTACGACTTGTTGGATCAAGACGTCTCCATAAGCGCTCTGACCAACTGCGGAGGATTTCCTGACGTGTTTGCGAACACGGAACTGTCCGATGTTGGATTGATACCCGATTTTGATCGTGCCGTTGAAATTCGAGACCTTCTACGCAGGATGCATCCCTCTGAACACCATGCCGAATGTGATTTATGGGCGATTTCCAGATGGCAAGGAAATGAAGGCACCTCGCAATTGTATTAATGCATGTCGCGCAAAAGTGTGCAGCGGTTTTGCGGTAACGACATGCATAAAAACAACAACCTAAAGCGCGTCGCATCAGACGCGACGCGCTTCAGACCGCTCGCCCCCGCAATACGGTTGTGACCGCCAACGCCAGACAAATGGCGCCAAGCGTGATCGGCAGGCCGTCCGCACCGAGAATATCCATGGCGCCGCCCGCCAGCGGCGGCACGGCGATGCCGCCGACGCCCCACATTAGCGAGAAGGCAGCGTTGCCGGCGACCAGTGCCGAGCCGGTGAACCGCTCGCCAAGCTCGATGATCGACATCGTGTAGATGCCGTAGGAAACCGCACCCCAGACAAACACGCACGGCCAGATCAGCGGCGTCTCGATGAGAACCGGCAACAGCACGCATCCAAGCACCGTTAGCGATACACAGATAAATCGCACCAGACGCGCCGTCAGCCGTTCCGCCAGCAGGCCGAGCGGCACCTGCATGGCGATGTTGCCGGCGATCATGACAGACAGCAGCGCCGACATGCGCGCCTCCGCGATGCCATAATGCGCTCCGTAGACCGGCAGCAGTGCCAGCACCCCCTGTTCGAAACCGGCGGCCACCACCACCGCCGACAGCAGCAGCCATGCCATCGGCATGAACCCCATCACCGAAACCTGGTGCCCGGCTTCATCGACCTTTGGCAGCCGTCCCAGCACCAGCGCCAGGCAGGCGCCGCAAAAGACGAATGCGGTGATGCCGACGAGAAACGGCGGCCATCCTTCGGTGCCGACCGCAAGCAGGCACAGCGGGCCGGCCGCGAAACCTGCCGAAATGACTGTAGAATAGATGCCCATCACGCGACCGCGGCGCGCCGGAGGCGCCAGCGCGATCACCCAGATCTCGCTCAGCACATAGAGCGGATTGGTCACCACGCCGATCAGGAAGCGCAGTGGAAACCAGAGATAGACATTTTGCGTCCAGCCGATCAGCGCCAGCATGATGGCGGAAAGGGCCGCGCAGGTCAGCGCCGTGCGCCCTGCCCCGAACCGGCGCGCCAGCGCCGGGATAAGCGGCGACGAGACGATAAAGCCGACCGGCGTCATTGCCGCCGACAGGCCGATCATGGCCGGCGAGACGCCCTGGCGCTGCAGGATGAAGCTCAGCAGCGGGTAGCTCAGCCCTTGCGCGATGGCGAACACCGAAACGGTGGCGATCACGCCGGTGATCGCCGCCCACTGCATTGTCTGGTCGCTGTTCTGTTCCGCCCGGTCCATGATCCGCACCACGAAGCCTGCACGATTAGCGTTTCGGCGGCGTGCCGGGAAGCACCGGCGGCAGGAACCGCTTGCGCCAGCCAGAGCATGCCTTGTTAAGGACTCCGCGGCGCCATTCAGGCCACTACGGAAAATACCGGGCAATCGCCCCCTTCCTGCCCTCCGCGTAAGGCTTCAGCCACTTGTCGTCGATGGAGAGCCCGTCATTGTCCGACGGTCCTTCTCCAATCGTTCTGCGCCAAGCGCGGAACTTGTAGTGGTCGAACACGTCGAGCATATGCACCGCAAAGGCCGCAGCGAACGTCTTGTCGCCTTCGACGATCACCATGTTCTCGTCGTTTTCATAGGACGCCTTGTAGCCAAGGTTGTGGCTGCCGGCGATGACGGTCGCGTTGTCGGCCATCGGATCGATGATCACGATCTTGTCGTGCACGATCGCATGGCCGACGGTCAGCACTTCCGCCTGGAAATCCCGCGCAACGGAGGCCCCCGTCAGGTTGGCCGCCCTGACGATGGAGACGTTCGGCGCCTCCCAGACCTTCTCCGGAAAGACGAATGGCGACTTGCCGTCCTTGTTCGATTTGTTGGTGACTGGATCCCGGGTCGGAGCAATATAGTTGGGCATGGCGGTGTGATCGCTGATTGCGCCCTGCACGATCAGCTTTGGATTCGCCGTCGCCGCCGCGACCGCCTGATCGATGACCGAATTGTTGCCAAGCCGCGACGGATTGAACACGAGAAAGAGCACCGCCTCCTTCGCCGCCTTGATCCGTGCGAAAACATCTTCGAGATCGACAGGCCGCACCGAGATGTCTTTTTTGCTGCGGTCGGGATCGTTTGGCGAGAACCAGATGGTGGTCCCATCGACATGGTTCGGTGTGCGATTCTTCAGGCGAAACGGCCTGCCTTGCTTCTGCGCCACACGTCCGGCGGCGCTATCGCTCGCCGGCGGCGGGAACACGTCGGCCTTCATCCGTTCCCAATAGGCATCGAACACTTCGGCCATGGCAGGGTCGTCGCGGATGAAGGCGTTGTTGGACTGTCCGCAAATGCCCGTCGACGTCCAATTGGTGCTGCCGGTCATGACCGCTTGCGGATTGCCCTTGATGTCGCGGTAGACGGCAAACTTGTTGTGGCCGATATGGTTGTTGTTGAACAGACGATCGGTCAGCACGACGCCGGCGTCGCGCAGCCGCTTTCTGAAGGGCGCGTTGCCCGCGTCCCACGCCTTGGTTTGTTCATCCCTGCCCGAATTCGAAAGAATGACGTCGACGACATCCTTGGCGTCGATGATCGCGTCGCACAACTCGTCATCGCCAAGCTCATAGAGGGCAAGCCTGACAGTGCCGCCCTCGGCCTTGGCCCGTTTCATCAGGCTGGTGAGCACATCCGGAACCTCGCCGTGAAGATAGGCGCGTATCTTGCTGCCGGGACGCTGAAGCTCGGCCCTGATCTTGTCGCGCTGCCCGACCTTGATGCCGGCGTCTTCCAGCGCTCGCGACAGCCATTGCGTCGAGAGCACGCCGTTGGTGAAGGCGAGCCGCGCCTTGCCGAACATCGATCCCAGGAAGATGGTCGGGCTGACGGCGCCTTGTCCGAGATAGCCGAGCGGCCGAGCCGCTCCGGTATAGGCTTTCTCGGGGCGCACCGGCACCGGATCGAGGCCGGGCCGCATGTCGCCGACCGGACGCACCCGGTAGGCGACCAATTCGCCATCCGGCCTGATTTCGACGCTGTCGCGGCGCCGCCGCACCGTAAGATCGCGCCAGAATGTCTTCTGCACCGGCCAGACGCCGGTATCCTGCGGAATCCAGTCCTTGTTGCGTTGCCCCCGGAAAGGCACCCAGGACGCCAGACAGCGTTCCTCGCCGGTGCCGGGATAGATGCGGACGATCTCGAAGCCGAGACAGCCGTCGATCATTCCGTCAATATCCCAGGCAATGAAAGCGACTTCGTTGTTGGTCGCTGCACGCACGCTGACAACATCCGACACGGAAATAGTCTCCCTCAGGACGGTTTATATTCAATGTACTTACTCAATATGACGTAATCGCAACGTGACATGTTTCACAGTTCGGGCAGCAGATCTGGATTCGCCCTGGTGCGTCCGGCTGGCGAACGTCCATGTCGCTTCCCTCGTCCTAGTGGTCGCCGCCTCCGCAATGGCGGGACCGCGGTCGGTCCATTATGCCGCCGCACCGTCGCAGCGTACGAGGACTATCATGACCGCCGCCCTTCATCCCGCCGAACCGGCATTGGCAAACGACCGCGCCCGTCGCGGCGGCCGCGCGGGCAAGCGCGCCGGCGCAGCGGCGGCATTCGAGCAGCCGCCTTTCCGTCAGCTGAAAATCCCGCTGACGCCGACCAGGCTGGTCTCCGACGACGAGCTGGAATCGATCCACCTCGCCTCGCTGCGCGTTCTCAGGGAAATCGGCGTCGACGTGCTGCACGACGAGGCAAGGCGCATCATGAAGGCGCATGGCGCGGATGTCCGCGAAGGCAGCGAGCGGGTGCGCTTCGACAGCGACATGATCCTCGAGCTGGTTTCGCACTGCCCGTCGGAATTCACCATCCATGCCCGCAATCCGGCGCACAATGTCCGCTTCGGCGGCGACAACCTGATCATCTCGATGATGGCATCGGCGCCCAATTGTTCCGACATCGATCGCGGCCGCCGGCCGGGCAACCAGCAGGACTACCGCAACTTCCTCAAACTTGCGCAGATGCACAACATCCTCAACTGCACCGGCGGCTATCCGGTCGAGCCGATCGATATCCATCCGTCCGTCCGCCACCTCGAATGCATCCGCGATCTGAGCGTGCTCACCGACAAGGTGTTCCACATCTACTCGCTCGGCAAGGAGCGCAATGTCGACGGCATCGAGATCACCAGGATCGCGCGCGGCATCAGCGACGAACAGCTTCTCGAACAGCCGTCGGTGTTCACCATCATCAACACCAATTCGCCGCTCAAGCTCGACGTGCCGATGATGGAAGGCATCATCCAGATGTCGAGCAAGGGCCAGGTCGTCATCGTGACGCCGTTCACCCTGTCGGGCGCCATGGCGCCGGTGACCATCGCCGGTGCGCTGGTGCAGCAGAATGCCGAGGCACTGTCCGGCATTGCCTTCGCCCAGATGGTGCGCAAGGGCGCGCCCGTCGGCTATGGCGGCTTCACCTCCAACGTCGACATGAAGTCCGGCGCGCCGGCCTTCGGCACACCGGAATACATGAAGGCGCAATTGGTCGGCGGCCAGCTCGCTCGCCGCTACAACATCCCCTACCGCACCTCCAACACCTGCGCCGCCAACACGGTCGACGCACAGGCCGCCTATGAAAGCGTGTTCTCGCTGTGGGGCGCCATCCAGGGCGGCGGCAATCTGATGATGCATGCGGCCGGCTGGCTGGAAGGCGGCCTGCGCTGCTCCTACGAGAAGACCATCCTGGACATCGATCTGCTGCAGATGGTGGCGGAATTTTTGACCCCGCTCGACCTTTCGGAGGAAGCACTGGCTATCGACGCCATCCGCGATGTCGGTCCCGGCGGCCATTTCTTCGGCACCCAGCATACCCAGGACCGCTACAAGACCGCATTCTATTCGCCTATCATCTCCGACTGGCGCAATTTCGAGACCTGGGCGGAAGCCGGATCGCCGACAGCTATCGAAAAAGCCAATCGGGTATGGAAGGAGCGGCTGGCCTCCTATGAAGAGCCCTACATGGACCCGGCTATCCGCGAGGAGCTCGACGCCTTCGTCGACAAACGTCGGTCCGAAGGCGGCGCGCCGACTGATTTTTGATCATCTGCATTGATTTGATGAACAGGCGACTCCCACTCCGTCGAGCTCCGCTCGACACCTCTCCCCCGATCGACGGGGTAGAGGAAGGGCGTGAGATTATTCCAGCCAGCGCCCTTCCTCGCTTTGCTTTCACGCCCCGCCCACTCGATTCAATCTCTTCAAAAACGGAACTATCTTCATGAAATCTCATGCAAAAGCGGTTGTCATCGGTGGCGGTGTCGTCGGCTGCTCGGTGCTTTACCATCTGGCCAAGGCCGGCTGGACCGACATCATGCTGATCGAGCGTTCGGAGCTCACCTCCGGTTCGTCCTGGCATGCGGCGGGCGGCTTCCATACGCTCAATGGCGATCCCAATGTCGCCAAGCTGCAGGCCTATACGGTGCAGCTCTACAGGGAGATCGAAGAGCTTTCAGGCCAGTCCTGCTCGCTGCACCTGACCGGCGGCGTGATGATGGCCGATACGCCCGAGCGCATGGACTTCCTGCGTCTTGCCCACGCCAAAGGCCGCTATCTCGGCATGGACACCGAGCTGATCACGCCGTCAGAGGCCAAGGCGATGTTCCCGCTGATGGACGAGACCAATTTCGTCGGCGCCATGTGGGATCCGGTCGAAGGCCATCTCGATCCTTCCGGCACCACCCACGCCTACGCCAAGGCCGCCAGGAAGCTCGGCGCCGAAATCGTGCTGCGCAACCGCGTCGTCGAGCTGACGCAGGAGGTCGACGGCACCTGGAACGTCGTTACCGAGCAAGGCACGGTCAAGGCCGAGCATGTCGTCAACTGCGGCGGCCTGTGGGCGCGCGAGATCGGCCGCATGGTCGGCGTCGAGCTGCCGCTGCTGGCCATGGAGCATATGTACCTGTTGACCGAGCCGATGCCGGAGGTCGAGGAATTCAACAAGTCGACCGGCCGCGAGATGATCGGCGTTATGGACTTCAAGGGCGAGATCTACACCCGCCAGGAACGCAACGGCATCCTGCTCGGCACCTATGAAAAAGCCTGCAAGCCGTGGTCGCCGGTCAACACGCCGTGGGATTTCGGCCATGAATTGCTGCAGCCCGACATCGACCGCATCGCGCCGTCGCTGGAAATCGGCTTCAAGCATTTTCCCGGCATCGAGAAGGCCGGCATAAAGCAGATCATCAACGGTCCCTTCACCTTCGCGCTCGACGGCAATCCGCTGGTCGGCCCGGTGCAGGGCCTGACCAATTTCTGGTGCGCCTGCGCCGTCATGGCCGGTTTCTCACAAGGCGGCGGCGTCGGGTTGGCATTGTCGAACTGGATGGTCCATGGCGATCCCGGCTTCGACGTCTGGGGCATGGACGTCGCGCGCTTCGGCGAATGGGCGACACTGCGCTACACCAATGCCAAGGTCCGCGAAAACTATTCGCGCCGTTTTTCCATCCGCTTTCCCAACGAGGAACTGCCGGCGGCACGCCCGGCCCAGACCACCCCGCTTTACGACACGATGCTGGGCAACAACGCCGTCATGGGCGATAGCTGGGGCCTCGAAACCCCGCTCTGGTTCGCACCGAAAGGCACCGAGCCGAAGGACATCGTTTCGTTCCATCGCTCCAACGATTTCGGGCCGATCGGCGAGGAAGTGCGCGCCACCCGCGACAAGGTCGGCGTCACCGAGATCGCCAACTTCGCCAAATACGAAGTCTCCGGGCCGGGATCGGAAGATTTCCTCAACCGGCTGATGACCAACCGCATGCCGAAGACCGGCCGCATTGTGCTGACCCCGATGCTGAACGAGTTCGGCAGGCTGATCGGCGATTTCACCATCGCCAAGGCGGGCGAAGAGCGCTTCATGATCTGGAGCTCGTCGGCGGCGCAGAAGTATCACATGCGCTGGTTCGAGAAGCACCTGCCGAAGGATGGTCCAGGGGCGTCACAGGTCCGCATTCACCGCTTTGACCAGACGCTGGTCGGCTTGTCGATCGCCGGGCCGAAATCACGCGACCTGCTGCAGAAACTGGTTGACGCCGACATCTCGACCAAGGCCTTCCGCTTCATGGATTTTCGCGAGATGGCGGTCGGCGGCGCGCCCTGCATGGTCAATCGCATCACCTATACCGGTGACCTCGGCTACGAGATCTGGATGGCGCCGGCCTACCAGCGTCTCGTCTACAAGGCGATCAAGGATGCCGGCGAAGAGTTTGGACTGGTCGATTTCGGCATGCGCGCCCTGCTCTCGATGCGCCTGGAAAAGAATTTTCCGACCTGGTTCCGCGAACTGCGCCCGATCTACGGGCCGTTCGAGGGGGCGATGGACCGCTTCGTCAAGCTGGAGAAGAACGACTTCATCGGACGCGACGCGGCAGCCAGGGAGCAGGCAGAAGGGCCAAAACTGCGCCGTGTCTCCTTCATCGTCGATGCTGCGGACGCCGACGTCATGGGCGACGAACCAATCTGGGCCAAGGTCGGCGGCAAGGACTACGGCACAGTGGAAAAGCCGCACGGCTATGGTGCGGCGCGTTTCGATACGGACGGCAAGGAAGTGCGCGGCTCGAGCGCCGCCGAAGGCGCTTCGGCCGTGCGCGGCATCGTCGACGGCGACTGGCGCGTCGTCGGCTGGGTCACCTCCGGCGGCTATGCCCATTATATCAAGGAATCGATGGCGCAAGGCTATGTGCCGGCGGGCTTGGCCGCGGACGAGACCGCCGGACTGTTCGAGATCGAGATCCTCGGAAGCCGACGACCAGCCCGCATCAATGTCGAGCCGCCTTTCGACCCGAGCGGCGAGAAGATGCGGGCCTGAAAGCATTGGACCCAAAGGCCCGCCCTCGGGCCTGACCAGTGCGGCCGATTGATATCGGGAGGATAGGAAAATGAGCGATCCGGGCGTCGAGCGACGGTTCGGTCGTCATCGCAGGATCGCGCCGTTCGAGCCAGACGAAGCAGGCTCAATCGATGCGTTGCGCCTGAAGTCGCGGCAGAAGGCCGCTGAACTCAACCAGCATGTGCTTGGCTACGGCGCACTGGCGGAAGCCGAGTGGCACGCCGCCGGCATTGCTGCTCCCGACCTGCCCGCCATGCGCCAATACCGGCTCGACCGCATCCGCGCCGAGCTGAAGCGCCGCGGCTACGCGGGAGCCCTGCTCTACGATCCGATCAACATCCGCTATGCGACCGACTCGACCAACATGCAGCTCTGGGTCGCACACAATCCGACAAGACATTGTTTCGTTGCCACCGAAGGTCCGGTGGTGCTGTTCGACTATTTTTCCTGCGAGCACCTTTCCGACCACTCCGGCGTCGTCGACGAGGTTCGGCCGGCAGTGTCGTGGATCTATCTCTACAGCGGCGAGCTCACCGAGCAAAAAGTCCGCCGCTGGGCCGCCGGGATCGCCGATCTGGTCAAGCAGCATGGCGGCGGTATCGGCCGCATCGCCGTCGATCACATCAATCCCGAGGGCGTCGGAGAGCTCGCCCGCCTCGGCATCTCGATCGGCAATGGCGAAGCGCTGATGGAAAACGCACGCCTGATCAAATCGCCCGACGAAATCCTGGCCATGCGCCGGTCGATCGTCGCCTGCGAGGCGGCGATGGGCGAGATGGAAGCAGCATTGAGGCCAGGAATTTCCGAAAACGAACTGTGGGCCGAACTCCACCGCGGCAACATCGCGCGTGGCGGCGAATGGATCGAAACCCGGCTGTTGACGTCCGGCCCGCGCACCAATCCCTGGTTCCAGGAATGCTCGTCGCGAACGATCGCAGCCGGCGATCTCGTCGCTTTCGATACCGATTTGATCGGCCCCTACGGTTTCTGCGCCGACCTGTCGCGCACTTGGCTCTGCGGCGACACCGAGCCATCCAACGAGCAACGCGAGCTGTTTCGCATCGCCGCCGATCAGATCGCCCACAACATCGGCCTGATGCAGCCGGGCACATCGTTCCGCGATCTTGTCGAACGCTCGGCGGTGCCGCCCGCAGATTGTTTCCCGGCGCGTTACGGCGTGCTCTATCACGGTGTCGGCCTGGCCGACGAATACCCGACGCTGCCGCATGCCATCGACTGGACCGACGACACGCCCGACGGCGTGCTTGTGTCGGGCATGGTGCTTTGCGTCGAGAGCTATATCGGCCGGCTTGGCGGGCGCGAGGGCGTCAAGATCGAAGAGCAGATCCTGATCACCGAAACCGGCAACGAGCAGCTTTCGACCTATCCGCTCGACGAGCAGCTGCTCGGCGACTGATTTTTTATGCGGTCGCCGCGACCGCCTCGCGCAGCGCCTCCACGATCTTTTCCGGTGTCGTTCTGGCAGTGATGAACGGCAGGCCCTTGCGCCGCGTTGTCCAGCCGACGACTGTGACCGCTTCCGCTGCCGGCTCGAAGCGCCGCGCATTGGCCCAGCTCTGGCAGTCGATGGCCGCGACATCGGCCTTGCCCTCGGCAATGGCGACGATCGAGGCGCGGTGGCCACCGCTTTCGCTGCGCTCGGAGAAGATGTCCAGGCTTTCGCCCAGCGCCTCCAGGTCACGCGTCAGCGCGATAATGCCCGACATGGAATCGAGGCTGTTGAAGGTAAAATGCTTGCCGTGCAGGACATCGAGCGGGATGAGCGGGCTGCCGTCGGACGGTGAGCCAACCGTTGGCGCTTCACCTGCACGCATCACCAGCGCGCTCGAATAGAGTTCACCCTGCCCGCCCTCGAACGCGTCGTAACGCGGCTGGCCGACCAGTTGAACATGCGTCGCCAGCCCGAGTTCCATCGGACCCCAGCAGGTCTGTGCGAACAGCAGCGCCGGATGCAGCCAGAGGCCGAAAAAATCCAACTCGTCCGGCGGCAGCGTCGCCGGATCGGGCGCCATGACCTTTCCGGCGGCGTCGCGGATGCCGCCTTCCACAGGCCGCAGATCGGCATTGACGCGAGCGATGGTCTGCGGCGCGTCGATGCCTTTTTGCCGAAAGGCATCACGCAGCCGCGCCCATTGGGCGTCGACCTCGCTCCGCATTTCAGACCAGTCGTACATCGGCAAGCCGGCAACGAAATCGCTCATGCCGGGACTTTGATCGTTACGCTGAGAAAAATTGACGAGGCCATTGACGCGCACCTGGGCATCGCTGCCGGCAATACCCATAAATTCATTCTTTCGGCGGCTCGGCCGGTACCGGCGCACTGCCAAGCCCATTGAGGCTGCGCGCCCTGACGCGCGGCTTGAACGCCCGGCCCGGTTCCGGCGTGCGCCGCAGCACCGGGTGGACGATCGGCTCCTTGGCCTTGAAGGCATATGCCTTGAGCAGCGCGAAATAGTTCGGATAGGCATAGCCATTGTTCATCCGCAGCCACTCGTCACGGCGCTCGCGAAACAGCTTCGGCAGCCGGTACCAGGCAACCGTCGGGCTCTTGTGATGAACGAAATGCAGATTGTTGTTGAGGAACAGGAACGACAGCGGCGAACGTTCGACGATCACCGTACGGCCTTCCGGATGCTCCGACCACTGATGCTCGGCGAAGGTGCGGATCGAGATCAGCGACTGGCCCAGCCACACCGGCACCAGGATGTAGAGCCATAGCGGGATGCCGAAGCCGAACTGCACGACCGGCAGCACCACGGCGAGGCCGATGGCGTGCAGCAGCCATGCCTTGCGGATCACCTTGTCGCCGGCAAGCATCTGCCTGGCATCGTCGATGAAGAAGCCGATGCATGACAGCCACGGGCCGAGAATGAGCCGGCCGATCATGGTGTTGTTGATCTTCAGCAGGAACTTCATCGCCGGCGGCAATTCGTCATGGTGCCACAGCGCCTTGTAGTAGCTTTCAGGATCGTCAAGCGGATCGGTCAGCCGTTCGTCGGCATGATGGCGCAGATGAATGGTCTTGAACCGCCGGAACGGCCAGACGAGACCAATCGGCAGGAAGACGAAAGCTTCGTTGAGCTGCGCATTGCGGGTCGGATGGCCATGCAGGACTTCATGCGCCAGCGAGGATTGCAGCGCCGCCATCAAGGCCAGGACGATGAGCGCCAGCAGCGGATAGGACGGCCACAGGAACAGGCCGGCTGCGAGCCAGGTGCCGTGACAGAAAAACGCGAGGAAGACGGTCGGCCATTCGATGGCCGGTGCATTGCGTCGTCTGCTATTCCTGCTTGTCATCGATCGACCACTGCCCTTCCAGTCGCCGGAACCGTTTTGATTCCTGACAGCATTGTGTCAGGAGCGTCGTGATGCTGCAACGCGACAAAGCGCACAAAATGTTGCGATTGCGCATTTTCAGCCGCATGTGTTATCTATTGTAAACAGGCTTGAGGATTCGTTTACGCCAAAGGTGCTATGTTGGCGGGTTCGGCGAATTTTTTTTCTCCCAATGGCTGGAATGACGATATGGACAAACGCGACCTGTCGACGGTGTTTCGGGAGCGCCTGAAAATGCTCCTGACACGGTCGGATCTGAACCAGTCCGCTTTCGCGACTGCGGTAGGCATCGACCGCTCGGCGCTTTCGCAGCTGCTGTCCGGCGCCTCGACACGCCTTCCCCGCGCCGAAACGCTGCTCAACATCGCCGCCGAATTCAAAGTGTCGCTCGACTGGCTGCTCGGCCTCAGCCAGGACGAAGGCCTCACCGGTGAAATCCGCGAGAGCCTGGAGATCGAGGAAGCGCCTGACGGCTTCGACCGCACGCTGCTGGCCAGATGGCATGCCGAGGCCGCGGGCACGAAAATCCGTTACGTGCCGGCCGGCATTCCCGATCTTCTGCGCACCGAAGCGCTCGTCGATTACGAGGCCGGTATCGCCAACAAGAGCCGTGAGGCCCAGGCCGGCGAGACGCAGTACCGCATCGACTACAACCGGCGGCCGGAAACCGACATGGAAGTCTGCATGCCGCGCCACACGCTGGAGATCTTTGCGCGCGGCCTGGGCGTCTGGGACCGTTTCCCTGAGGCCGCCCGCCACCAGCAGCTTCTTCACATGGCGACGCTGCTCGACGACCTTTATCCCACCTTCCGCCTGTTTCTCTATGACGGACGGATGCGCTATTCGATCCCCTACACCATCTTCGGGCCCTATCGCGCCGCCATCTATGTCGGCGACATGTATCTGGTGCTGAACGCGACCCAGCCGGTCCGCAAGCTGACCAGCCATTTCGACAATCTGATCCGCGCCGCCGACATCAATGCGCACGAAGCAGCCAGCTTCACCCAAAGGCTGGCGGAAATGCGATTTTGACGGCCTGCTTCCTGCACCTAACATTGACGCCATATAAAGATTTCTTTATATCCTTATCTCGACAAAGAATCCCGGAAGGCGTAATTTCCAATGACCAATCCAATTGACGCTTTGCTTGCCGAAAAGGGCGTTCTGCTCGCCGATGGCGCCACCGGCACCAATCTGTTCGCCATGGGGCTGGAGGCCGGCGAGGCTCCAGAGTTGCTGAACGAGACGGCGCCGGACATCATCACCAGTCTGCACCAGAACTTCGTCGAGGCCGGCGCCGATATCATCCTGACCAATTCCTTCGGCGGCACCCGCCACCGGCTGAAGCTGCACCATGCGCAAGACCGCGTGCATGCGCTGAACCAGCGCGCCGCCGAGATCGCCCGCGCCGTCGCCGATAAAGCCGGCCGCAAGGTCATCGTCGCCGGCTCTGTCGGCCCGACCGGCGAGCTGCTGGTGCCGCTCGGCGCCATGACTTATGACGAGGCGGTCGAGGCGTTTGCCGAGCAGATCGAGGGCCTGAAGGCCGGCGGCGCCGAAGTCGCCTGGATCGAGACCATGTCGGCGCCGGACGAAATCCGCGCCGCAGCCGAAGCCGCGATCCGCGTCGGCCTGCCCTATACCTACACCGGCTCCTTCGACACCGCCGGCCGCACCATGATGGGGCTGTTGCCGAAGGACATCCACGGCGTCGCCGATGGCTTGTCGCAGGCGCCGCTCGGTGTCGGCGCCAATTGCGGCGTCGGCGCCTCCGACATCCTCGCCTCACTGCTCGACATGACCGAGGCGAAGCCGGAGGCGACGGTGATCGTCAAGGGCAATTGCGGCATTCCGGAATTTCGCGGCGCCGAGATCCACTATTCCGGCACGCCCGAGCTGATGGCCGACTATGTCAGGCTGGCCGTCGATGCCGGCGCAAAGATCGTCGGTGGCTGCTGCGGCACCTCGTTCGCCCACCTCGCCGCCATGCGCAAGGCACTCGATGCGCACACAAGGTCGGATCGCCCGAGCATCGAAAAAATCGTCGAGCGTATTGGCCCGATGCGCAACAAGCAGGCGACAGTCAACACCGCCGAGACCAGCGAAGCCCGCCGCGAGCGCCGGCGCAGCCGCGCCTGACGCAATTGAAAAAGGCCTGCAAGGTTTTCCCTGCCGGCCTGCCTCACCGCCCATCGATCGGTTTTCCGTATCAGAACGATCCCATCTGAGGAAAACCGGCCGTCACACCCACTACCTGTTGCCGCCGAGCGCCGAGGCAAGGCGCACCAGCGAGAGGAACTCGGACCGGTAGCCAAACGGATCGGCTCCACGGGCGGCAGTGGCAATCTCGATGATCTTGTCGTAGCCGAACTTCGCGGTCGCATCCTCGTCGCGCAGCTTCTGGCCAAAAGCTGCGACGGCAACGGAGAAGCGCTGGTCGGTGCTGGCCCGGTCGAAATCAGCAACTTCGTTGGCCGATGTCACCGGCGTGGTGATCAGCTTCGAGGCATCCTCGTTCGGCAGCTTGTAGCGGATCTTGACGAAGGCATATTCGTCGGCATTGGCGACGCCGCCATTGCTCACGGACGCCTGGCCGTAGCGCAGCGGATCGATCTTCTCGCCGCCGCTGTCCTTCGGCGTGATCTCGTAGATCGCGGTAACCGAATGGCCAGAGCCGATCTCGCCGGCGTCGATGCGATCGTTGTTGAAATCCTCGCGGTTCAAGGCGCGGGTCTCGTAGCCGATCAGCCGGTATTCCGAGACTTTTTGCGGGTTGAACTCGACCTGGATCTTCACGTCCTTGGCGATGGTGAACAGCGTCGAGGACGCATCCTCGACCAGCACCTTCTCCGCCTCGGCCAAAGTGTCGATATAGGCGGCGGTGCCGTTGCCGTTCTGGGCGATGGCCTGCATCATCTGATCGTTCAGGTTGCCGCGGCCGAAACCGAACACCGACAGGAACACCCCGGTCTTGCGCTCCTTTTCGATCAACCGCTTCAGATCGTCATCGTCGGTCTGGCCGACATTGAAGTCGCCGTCCGTCGCCAGCATCACGCGATTGATGCCGTCGTTGACGAAGGATTTCTGCGCCAGCCGATAAGCTTCCTTGATGCCTGCCTCGCCGGCCGTGCTGCCGCCGGGCGCCAACGTGTCGATGGCATTGAGGATCTTGTCCTTCTCCGAAACCTTCGTCGGCTCCAGTACAGTGCCGGCATTGCCCGCATAGGTGACGATCGAAACGGTGTCGTCGGGCTTCAATTTGTTGACCAGAAGCCGGAAGGCGGACTGCAGGAGCGGCAGCTTGTCCTGCTCGTTCATCGAGCCCGACACGTCGATCAGGAAGACCAGGTTGGCCTTGGGCTGCTCGGCCGGCTTGGCGTCGAAACCCTTGATGGCGACATGCATCAGCCTGGTGTGCTCGTTCCACGGCGTCGGCATGACGCTGACGGTCGAGTTGAACGGCGTCGAGGCAACGTCCGGACCTTTCCAGTCATAGGGGAAGTAGTTGATCATCTCCTCGACGCGGACCGTGTCGGCCTGCGGCACGACACCGCCCCTGAGCGAACGCCGCACGAAGGAATAGGAGGCCGTGTCGACATCGATCGAGAAGGTCGAGACAGGGTCCTCAAGTGCTGCACGCACCGGATTGGTCCTAAAATCCCCGACGCGGTCGCGGTTTTGCTCCGGCAGCATCTGGTCGGCCGGCATGGCCTGCGGCTGTACCATCAGCTTGGATTCGGCGCCTGGCATGCGGCCAGCCCGCGTGGCTCCGTCGGCTTTCGGAGGAGATATAGACATCATCACTCTGCCAGACGGCGCAGCTCCACCATCCTGTGCGAACTCACCTTTCGGCGCAGGTGCCGGCTTGGGCGCCACATTGCGGGCCAGAGCGTCCTGCTGCGCCAGGCCGGCAGCCGATTGTGGCTTCGGCGGCGATGCCGGGGCAAGCGCCTCGGCTGCGACGCGGCTTTCGGCGTCGGCATCGGCTTTCTTCGTAGCCACTGGTTTATCGGCCAGTGTTTCGGTGATCTTCTCGTCCCCACCGGAATAGAACGGCTGCTCCTGCAGCATATAGATGGTGGCGTATCCGGCGATCGGCAGGGCGACGAGCCCGGCAATGGCCGGGGTGGCGAAGAGTTTCTTTTGCATGATTTCGCTCCAGAGCTTTTGTGCTCGCTCTGTGAGACGAAGCCCTTTCGCCGATCCTTGGGCGGCAGGTGAAGTTTTTTCGCCCATGTCGTAGGCACGCATGGCCGCCCCTAAGGCACGCCCCTTCGCGTCGTTGCCGGGTGCCGGTGCTGCGATGTCGCGCAGCCTGTTGAGTTGGTTGTCGTCGACCATGATCACACTTCCCCGGCTGAAAGCATGAGCGCCTTCAACCGTTTCTTCGCTTCATGGATGTGCCAGGAAACCGTCGTCTCCGAGATGCCCATCGCCTCGGAAGCGAGTGCGTGGCTCAGCCCTTCGCCATAGACGAGCAGCACTGCATCGCGCTGCTTGTCCGGCAGCATCCGCACCGCCGCCCAAAGCGCCTCGGCTGGATCTTCGGGCTCGGCCGGGGCCTCTCCCGAGATCAGCTCGTAAGCCCCGTAGGCTTCGGTCTTGATCGCCTCGCGGACGGTCTTGCGCATCATGTCGCGTGCCGCATTCATCGTCATGGTGTAGAGCCAGGTGGTGAAGGCGCCGCTGCCATGATAGTCGCGGATCGCCCGGCCGAGCCGGACGCAGACTTCCTGGGCGATATCCTCGGCATCGGCCTTTTTCCCGCACCAGCGATAGGCGGCGCGATAGACGAAGTCATAGTGCCTTTCGAGCAATTTGCCGAAAGCCCCCCTGTCACCGCCCTTCGCACGACCGATCAGCTCGGCGTCGGAGGCTTCGCTTTCATCCAGCATCATCGCCATCATTTGCCTGTTGGACGAAGGCTAATGGCGATTCCTTGGGATGATGGAAGGATTTTTTTGCAGGGCGGTCAGATGACCACCAGCGGGCTATCGGGGTCGCAATGCGGTGTTCAAGTTTCGTGCGGCATTCGGCGACGCTACAGGCCCGCGAACGCGACCATGTGGAAGGCTTGAACCTGTGGCGGATAGCGATAGGCCGCGCCGTAGGGACAGGCGTTGCGGTCGAGACAACCGCCGGTTCGGCAAGCCGCGCCGTTGTGCCCACGCACATGCGCCAGACATGTTCCATGCGCGAAACCATCCGCAGAATAAGCGTCGACCGGACAGGATTTCAGGCAAGGTTTGTCGACACATGCATCGCAAAGGTGAACCACTTCGCGAGTTTCCCCAAACGCAATCTCGTCCTCGAACAGCAGCGCGCCGCGATAGGCGTGCCAGAGCCCGTATTGCGGATGCATGAGGATGCCGAGCGGCGACGGTTTCAGACCCTCCGCCTGCATCGCCCATTGCTGGAACGGCAGATACGGTCTGTCGGACGGCGACACGGCGCGCGCGCCGAATGTCTTCGCCACTGCGCCGATCACTTCGCGCGACCATGCATCGAGCGGATCGGCAACAGTTTGCGATTGGCCTTCCCGCCAGCGCAGAAAATGCGGCCACGGCGCGGCGCCCGCCTGCCCGACCAGCAGGACGGATCTGGCGGCAGCGCCGGAGAGACCGGAGGGTGTTTCCTCACCGCCTGCAAAATTGAAGCCGCCGCGCAGGATGAGGCCGTGGGCGGAAAGCGCCGCCGCTATATCTTCGACCATGCTGCGCTCAAGGATCATCCCTTCCTGTCCGGCTCGGAGAAGGCGCTCCGCCAGACTTCCTTGTGGATGATTTTGGCGACTTTAGCCCCGCCTGACTCGGGCTCCTTTCAAGTGAAGGCGTCGGCCATCGACGCCTTCTTGCTGGCGATGAAGTCCTTCAGTCCGTCGTCGATGCCCTGATCGAGATGCGGCGCCTCGTAGCTTTCCAGCCAGCGGCGGGCGAGTTCGTTGGCGCGCTGCGGTGCCGACTTTTCGCCTTCGGCCAGCCACTGCTCGTAGGAATTGTTGTCGGCGATGCTGGAACGGTAGAAGGCGGTCTGGAAATTGGCCTGGGTGTGGTCGCAGCCGAGATAGTGGCTGCCCGGGCCGACCTGGCGGATGGCATCCATCGCCTGGCCGTTCTCCGACAGGTCGACGCCTTCGGAGAACTTCTGGGTCATGCCGAGCTGGTCGATGTCCATCATGAACTTTTCGTAGCAGGAAGCGAGCCCGCCCTCGAGCCAGCCGGCCGAGTGCAGCACGAAATTCGTGCCGGCGAGGATCGTCGAGTTCAGCGTGTTGGCGCTCTCATAGGCCGCCTGCGCGTCCGGGATTTTGGAGGCGCAGAGCGAACCGCCGGTGCGGAACGGCAGGCCAAGCCGGCGCGCGAGCTGCGCCGCGCCATAGGAAACCAGTGACGGCTCCGGCGTGCCGAAGGTCGGCGCGCCAGACTGCATCGAGATCGACGAGGCGAAGGTGCCGAACAGCACCGGTGCGCCCGGCCGGATCAGCTGCGTGAACGACGCGCCGGCCAGCACTTCGGCCAGGACCTGGGTCAGCGTGCCGGCGACCGTCACCGGGCTCATTGCGCCGGCGAGGATGAACGGCGTGACGATACAGGCTTGGTTGTGGCGCGAATAGACTTTCAGCGCCCCCAGCATGGTCTCGTCGAACACCATCGGCGAATTGGCGTTGATCAGGCTGGTCAGCACCGTGTTGTTCTCGACGAAATCGTCGCCGAACACGATCTTGGCCATCGCAACCGTATCTTCGGCGCGCTCCGGCGCGGTGACCGAGCCCATGAACGGCTTGTCCGAATATTTGATGTGGCTGTAGATCATGTCGAGATGGCGCTTGTTGACCGGCACGTCGACCGGCTCGCATACCGTGCCGCCCGAATGGTGGATCGACGGCGCCATATAGGCGAGCTTTACGAAATTCCGGAAATCCTCGATCGTCGCATAGCGCCTGACGCCGTCGAGGTCGCGCACGAAGGGCGGGCCGTAGACCGGTGCGAACACCGTGGCGTTGCCGCCGATCTGCACCGAACGTTCGGCATTGCGGGCGTGCTGGGTATAGACGGACGGCGCGGTTTTCAAAAGTGAGCGGCAGAGCCCCTTCGGAAAATGCACGCGCTCGCCCTTGACGTCGGCGCCGGCCTCTTTCCACAGCTGCAGCGCCTCGGCGTCGTCGCGAAAGATGATGCCGATCTCCTCGAGCACCGTGTCGGTGTTCTTCTCGATCAGCGCCAGCCCTTCCTCGTCCAGCACCTCATAGACGTTGATCTTGCGCTTGATGTAGGTGAGCTGGGTGCCGGGGCCGCTACCCGAGCGCGCCGCCCGCCGGGCAGCGGCACCACCGCTGGCGGCGCGTCCGCGCCGCGCGTTTGACGCTTCCTGGTCGACCGGCGCGTTCTCACTCATGATCGTTCTTCCCTGACTTTGTTCTGGCACAATTATTACGGCCGCATATCGCGGCTTCTGGCCGGATCGTAGTCATGCACCCTATTCGAAACGGCCCGCCAGCGCCAACGCCTGTCGCAAAATCGACAAGAATTCCAATAGATTTGCAGTCGCTTTCCTTTTGCGGGAAGTCGCAAATCAGCTATGGACGCAAGCCTGTAGCGGGTTAGGTATTGACGTGATATTTGAGGCCCCGCAATTGCATCTGTGCGGCAAGGAGCTGGATTAAAAATGGCCGACGACGAGATCATCCTTTCCGAGCTTTCCGACGACGAACTCGTGCAGCAGATGCACGACGACCTTTATGACGGGCTGAAGGAAGAGATCGAGGAAGGCACCAACATCCTTCTCGAGCGCGGCTGGGCGCCTTACAAGGTGCTGACCGAGGCGCTGGTCGAAGGCATGCGCATCGTCGGCGAGGATTTTCGCGACGGCATCCTGTTCGTGCCGGAAGTGCTGTTGTCGGCCAACGCGATGAAGGCGGGCATGTTCATCCTGCGTCCGCTGCTTGTCGCCACCGGCGCGCCGAAGCAGGGCAAGATGGTGATCGGCACCGTCAAGGGCGACATCCACGACATCGGCAAGAACCTTGTCGGCATGATGATGGAGGGCGCCGGCTTCGACGTCATCGACCTCGGCATCAACAATGCGGTGGAAAAATACCTCGACGCCATCGAACAGCACCAGCCTGACATCATCGGCATGTCGGCGCTGCTGACGACGACCATGCCCTACATGAAGGTCGTCATCGACACGATGAAGGAAAAGGGCATCCGCGACGACTACGTCGTGCTGGTCGGCGGCGCCCCGCTCAACGAGGAATTCGGCAAGGCCGTCGGCGCCGACGCCTATTGCCGCGACGCGGCCGTGGCAGTCGAAACCGCCAAGGATTTCATGAAGCGCAAGCACAACGTCCGCGCTTCGGCCTGAGCTGACGAGGAAGACACAAGAGCATAAGTACGGAGCCCGCACTTATGCTCTTGCAGACGAGGCGCCGTGTAGCGCCGGCATGTCAAGACTTCAACAAGCAACAGCGATCCGCGCAGCGGATCGAATCGCCTATTCAGACTCTTTCGCCTCTTCCTTTTTCAGGATCGGCGTGTCGGCGGTTGTATTCGCGACGCTTGCGACTGTGGTTTGCTGATCTACGCTTGCAGATTTGGTCTGCTGATCTACGGAAGCCGTCGTTTTGTTGTGGCCGACACATTCCGCTGCGGCGCCGGATACCGAAAGGCCCAGAGCGGCGACAACCAAGAGAGCGGTCTTCATTCTATGCTCCTAGCTTCGTTGTTGAGGTACAGGGAAAGACTACCGGCATGTCCCGCATTCGAAAAGTCAACTTTTTGTGCCTGCCGTGACGATAGGGAATTGCGGAGAGGTGGACACCAAGCCTGCGCTTCGGCCTCATCTCCGCCAACTCGCATGGACAACAGACCGAACCACGCCTTGCGGCGCGGCTTTGTTGCTCCCATATATTACAAGGACTTAACGCGCATCGCTTGAACCTTCTCGATAGCGATGCGCCTTGTTGATATCCGCGGGATCAGGGATTTTGGACCGTATCCTCGACCGCGTTGGCTGTCGATTTGACGTCCCTGCCGACGCCGCGAATGGTGTTGGCGCAGGCTGAAAGCGCCAGGGCGCAAGCGAGAATGGCGACGGGTGTCAGGCGCAACAGTCTCATGGACGGTGTCTCCCTCGTTCGATAGAATCGAAACCAATAGCAACGAAACCGCTTCTATGGGCGCCATGCGAAAACTACAACCCGATCAAGGTGACAGGCTGCTCGTCATCGCCTGCGGGATGATTGCGCGCGAAATTCTGGCCGTCAAGGAACAGTTGCGGCTCGACCATCTCGACCTGACCTGCCTGCCGGCGGAGTTCCATTTCTACCCGGACCGCATCGCGCCGGCCATGGACAAGGCGATCGAAAAGGCCAAGGCGGACGGCTACAGAAACATCTTCGTCGGCTACGCCGATTGCGGCACCGGCGGCCTGCTTGACCGTATCTGCGAGAAGCATGGCGTCGAGCGCATGGCCGGGCCGCATTGCTTTGCCTTCTACCAGGGCATGGATTCCTATGCGAAAATCGCCGACGACGACATGATGTCGTTCTACATGACCGATTTCCTGTGCCGGCAGTTCGACGCCTTCTTCATGAAGCCGCTCGGCCTCGATCGGCATCCGGAGCTCATCAAGGACTATTTCGGCAATTACCAGAAGCTGGTCTATATCGCCCAGACCGAGGATCCGGAACTCGACAAGGTCGCCGAGAAAGCCGCGAAAATGCTCGGCCTCGCCTATGAGCGCCGCTCGACCGGCTACGGCGACCTGACGAAGGAACTGGCCAGCGCCGCCGGACACGGCTGACCGTTCGATCAGGCCGCCCCTTCTTCCGCTGCAAGCGCGGCGAGCACAGCGGCAAAGCTCGTCTTGCAGACGAAGCCCAGCCTGTCCCGCGCCCGCGAGGCGTCGTAGACACGATCGATCGAAGAAAACATCGTCCAGCCCTTTCGCGCATAGAGCGCCGGAAATTCCGGAAAATAGCGGGCGACGACGGGCGGCGCGTCAGCGATCAATGCCTCGCAATCGTCAGGCCGGAATGGCGTTGGCGCCGAGACGATGAAGATATCGAAGCCCAGTTGCGGCACCTTCTCCAGCGCCGCGACATGGGCCTCTGCGGCATCGTCCACGGTCAGCCGGCGGAACAACAGCTCATTGGCCTTGGTGTTGGCGTCCGACTGCTCGATCGCATGCGCCATGTCGTCTGCCTCGGGAAAGAACCGGGCGGTACGCAGCACGATCACCGGCAGTCCGGACTGGACGTGATAGAGGCGGCAAAGATGTTCGGCCGAAAGCTTGGTTACGCCGTAGATGTTGCGCGGCTCGGGCGCCATGTCTTCCGTCAGCCAGGCGGCCTTGCGCGCACCGCCGGTCAGGCCGGCGCGTATGGCTTTCGAGATCATCAGCGAGGTCGTCGACGTGAAGACGAAGCGCTGAACGCCTGACAACACCGCCGCGTCGAGCAGGTTCAGGGTGCCGCGCACATTCGTCTCGATGAAATCCTCATTACG
Organism: Mesorhizobium sp. WSM4820; assembly: GCF_055811075.1. NCBI lineage: Bacteria > Pseudomonadati > Pseudomonadota > Alphaproteobacteria > Hyphomicrobiales > Phyllobacteriaceae > Mesorhizobium > Mesorhizobium sp. WSM4820. The sequence goes on from NZ_JBVVQN010000014.1 coordinate 133,983, forward strand.
TTGGTGTTCGATGTCAGGCTTGTGCAGCGCGCCGCTGTGGATGATCGCCTCGATGCGGTTTTCCCCGACCGTCCGCATCACCAGATCACGGTCGGCGACCGAGCCGATCATCTGCGTTTGCGCCGACGGGACCGGATCCAGCCCGATGACGTCATGGCCAAGCGCCCGCAGGCGCGGCGCGAGCGCGCTGCCCAGCCAGCCTGACGACCCCGTAAGCAAGATCCGCATCGGTGAAACCCAAGAGTTTTAAGCTGACCGCTGTTAAGCACGGATGACAGGCCGCCGCGAACGGGTAAGTTGTATGCCAAACGAGAAAACAGGCTGTTCCAGCTTTCGACCAGGAAACGCCCCGATGATCGCTCGCCTCTTGATTGCCGCAAGCGTTTTCTGCTTCGCCCTGCCCGCGCTCGCCGATGGCGAGGTGCGGAAGCTGATCACGCCCGCGGACAAGGTGCGGCTGGGCAAATATGACGAGACGCGCAAGGCAGCCCTTGATGAAGCCAAGGCCGGCGAAGCCGCAGAGGTCAAGCAGCTCGACGCCTTGCTGGCAAAACCGCTGGTCGCGTTTTCCAACAAGGACCTGACCGGCAACTGGCAATGCCGTACCATCAAGGCCGGCGGACTGAGCCCGCTCGTCATCTATGGCTGGTTCAAGTGCAAGGTGAGCGACGATGGTTCGGGCTGGATGCTGGAAAAACTCACCGGTTCGCAGCGCACCAGGGGCCGTTTCTTCGACGACGGCGAAAAGCGCGCAATCTATCTCGGCTCCTTCTTTGTCAACAACGATCCCGCAAAGCCCTATGGCAGCGGCCCGCAAAGCGACCAGGTCGGCTATGCCTTTCGCAACAGCGCCAACGAATGGCGCATCGAGTTCCCGGCCCCCTATCACGAATCGAAGCTCGACATCCTTGAGCTCAGGCGCTGAGCCCGCTGTCCTGAGGCCGATCATCAGGGTTAACCCGGCGGTCCAAGCGAACCCACGCGCTGGTGGTGAAGTCCTGACGCTTGGTACCCACGTAGAAGGACGCGAGACGACCCCCTTGCAGCCGTCCACGTCAATCGCGACGAACGGCTCGATTGAGCGGATAACAGACCTCAAGTGTACGTTTGCGGCGCAATCGTAACAATCGACCCGTGTGGACCTTCGTCACGAAAGGCACCAATGTCCGGTTCGGGGTCGCTCGCCCTTCGCCATACGCAACACGAACGTCATGTGGTTGGCCAATTCCAGTCGTACAATTTAGCCTACGAATTGTGAGTACCGCCGACCTAGCGAGGACGGCGATGTCGGATGTGGAGAGGTGCCATGTTGAGGGGCGCGTGCCTATGCGGCAGTGTCAGCGTCGAGGTCACAGGTCCAATTGAACATCAGCCTGAAGCTTGCCATTGCAGGATGTGTCGGAGGCAATCTGGCCACGTCCTCGCTGCTGTGAATGTCCGGCGCGACGCGCTCTCAGTCGGGGGTGAACAGCACGTCCGATGGTTCCAATCATCCGACAAAGTCGAACGTGGCTTCTGTTCTGAGTGCGGCTCGACGTTGTTCTGGAAGCCGACGATTGAAGGCTACCAGTTCACAGCGGTCGCGATGGGTCTATTCGATGGCCCGACCGGCTTGCATCTCTCCAAACACACATTTGTCGGGGATAAGGGCGACTACTACGAGATCACAGACGGTCTACCGCAGAGCGACAGCTACTGACCGCGCTTTTTTCTGGGTGAGTGATGGCCGAAATCGGCCGCCTCCGGTCGTTCAATGCCTCCGGTGAACGACCGCTCAGTCCGCACGCCGGTCCTTCGCAAGGCGTTTAGCGGGCGGCAGTTAACCGCCCATCGCTGCGATTCGATTTGGGTATCAGCCGTCAGATTTTCACGACTAGCACTATGTCTTTGCGGGCGCCGCGCCGCGGCCTGCCTTGAAAACAATGGTGCCATCCGACGATCTGGTTCCATCGCTGGACCGGCGCAAAAACCGGCGTCTGGCAACGAGCGCCGATTTACCGGACAGCGCTCTGGCGATAAGCTTGCGCCGTTATGAGCGAAATCGATCACCGCACCATCATCGCCAGCCTTTCGGTCCATGATCGTCGCGACCTCACCGCCAAACTGGACAGGCCTGGCATTGTCCGGCTGGCCGTTCACGGCGGGCTGGTTGTGGTGCTGGGTGCGCTGATCGCCGCCCGCATTCCGTTCTGGCCGGTTCTCGTGCTGCCGCAGGGAATCCTGGTCGTCTTTTTCTTCACGCTGTTGCACGAGACGATCCACGAAACGGCCTTCAGGACGCCGTGGCTCAATCGCGCCATCGCCACTGTCGCCGGCTTCCTGATCCTACTGCCGCCGGCATGGTTCCGTTATTTCCATTTCGCGCACCACCGTCACACGCACGATCCGGACAATGACCCCGAACTGATGGCTCCGAAACCGGAGACCATCGGCCAGTATCTGCGCTATCTCTCCGGAATCCCCTATTGGAGCGGCATGGCGCGCGTGATCGTCGTCAACGCCGCCGGCCGCAACCGCGACGGCTTCGTGCCGGACAAGGGCCGCGACAAGGTGATTTCGCAAGCGCGTTGGTTTTTGATCGCCTATGCGGTGCTGCTGGCAGCCTCCCTGGCCGTGCAGTCGGCGCTGCTGTTGTGGGTCTGGATTGTGCCGGTGCTCGTCGGTCAGCCGTTTCTGCGGGCCTATCTGCTGGCCGAGCATGCGCTCTGCCCGCATGTCGCCAACATGCTCGAAAACACACGCACCACCTTTACCACAAGGCTGGTACGCTTCGTGGCGTGGAACATGCCTTACCACTCCGAGCACCATTCTTATCCGGCCGTTCCCTTTCACCGCCTGCCGCGTTTCCACCAAATTGTCGCCGAACATCTGCGCACGACCGAGCGAGGCTATGTCCGCTTCCACAGGAAGCTTGTCGGCAACTTCGATCGTCGCGCCGGCTGATCAAAACCAGGCCAAGCATCGAATATTTTCGCGTTTCCGTTGCGGCTGCCAATTGCGTCGCTTTTGAATGCGCGCGCGTCGTCCCATAACAAGCAGCCCGACAGCGCTTCCGGCAATGCTCGCACTCACTACAGCGCCGCGCGTCCCATTGGACGCGCAAAGGACGCTGTAGCACTTTGAGTCGGCGCATGATCCTTTCCAAAATCGATGCCGATTTTCGGGGTCATGCGCGAGGAGTAAGAAATTCATGGCCGATCTGATCGTCGTCTACTGGCGCGACATCCCCGCCCAGGTCATCGTCAAGAAGGGCCGGCAGAACGCCAAGCGCGAACTGCCGCTGCGTTTCACCGAGGCGATCGACATGTGCGCGATGCGCACCGGCGCCGGCGGCACCGACGACTACCTTGCCGAATGGCGCAAGGCCGACCCCGTGTCGGTCAGCGACGATCTTGAAGGCGAGGCGGAAAAAGCCTTTCAGGACATCGACGCGAAATACGACCGCGAGCGGCTGGTCGCTCTGGTCAAGGCGGGCGGAAAAGAAGATGTCTGAAACGACCCCGGCGATTACCCAGGCCACTCTGGTCAAGAAGGCAGCGCCGAAATCCGACTACAAGCCGGCCGACGTGTCGCCGCAGCGGCGCGTGCAGCGCTCCTTCGCTGTCAGGCTGTGGTCCGTCCGCCACTCGCGACTGCTCGAATGGTTCTACGCCAGGTTCTCCGACATGTTTTTGCTCCTCCATCCGCTGTGGAAGCGCATCGGTTACGGCCGCGTCGAAGGTCCGATCAAATTCGTCGAAAAACGCGTCAAGGGTTTTATGTTCGACTGCCGCATGTGCGGCCAGTGCGTCCTTTCTTCTACCGGCATGTCGTGCCCGATGAATTGCCCCAAGCAATTGCGCAACGGCCCTTGCGGCGGTGTGCGCGCCAACGGAAATTGCGAGGTCGAGCCTGATATGCCGTGCGTCTGGGTCAAGGCCTGGGAAGGTTCACGCAATATGGTGCATGGCGACAAGATCCTCGACGTGCAGAAGCCGGTCGACCAGTCGCTGCGCGAGACCTCGGCATGGCTGCGGGTGACCGCACAGGCCGCCGCAGCCCGCGAAGCCGCGCGCAACGTTCCAAAACCTGGGGCACCGGCATGATCGGCCGCCAGCCCGACGAGAACCCGGCCGGCATCCATCTGCCGCTCGACCCCCTGCCCGGCCACACCTCGCGCGGCCGGCTGGAGCGCGTCCTGAGGCGCGGCGAATTCGCCGTGACCACCGAGCTCAACCCTCCGGACAGCGCCGATCCGGAAGACGTCTACAACCGCGCCAAAATCTTTGACGGCTGGGTCGACGCCATCAACGCCGTCGACGCCTCGGGCGCCAACTGCCACATGTCGTCGGTCGGCATCTGTGCGCTGCTGACCCGCATGGGTTATGCCCCGATCATGCAGATCGCCTGCCGCGACAGGAACCGCATCGCCATCCAGGGCGACGTGCTGGGCGGGGCGGCGATGGGCGTCGCCAACATGCTGTGCCTGACCGGCGACGGCGTGCAGGCCGGCGACCAGCCAGGCGCCAAGCCGGTATTCGATCTCGACTGCATGTCACTGCTGGAAACCTGCCGCATCATGCGCGACAACGGCAAGTTCCTGTCCGGCCGCAAGCTGACGACGCCGCCGCAGCTTTTCCTCGGCGCGGCGATCAACCCTTTCGCGCCGCCGATCGATTTCCGCCCCTACCGGCTGGGCAAGAAAATCGCCGCCGGCGCGCAATTCGTGCAGAGCCAGTACTGCTTCGACGTACCGATGTTCCGCACCTACATGCAGCAGGTCCGCGATCTCGGTTTTACGGAAAAATGCTTCATCCTGTGCGGCGTCGGACCGCTGGCCTCGGCCAAGACCGCCAAATGGATCCGCTCAAACGTGCCGGGCATTCATATCCCCGATTCGATCGTCAAGCGGCTGGAAGGCGCCCAGGACCAGAAGAAGGAAGGCAAGCAGCTCTGCATCGATATCATCAACGAGGTGAAAGAAATTCCCGGCGTCTGCGGCGTCCATGTGATGGCCTATCGCCAGGAGGAATATGTCGCCGAGATCGTCGATGAATCGGGCGTGCTGAAGGGGCGCCAGCCCTGGAAACGCGAAATCCGCCGCGACGATCAGCTCGTCGCCGACCGGCTCGACCACATTTTGCACGACGAGATCACCGAAACGCAGGTCGACATGGTCAAGACCGCGCATTGATGGCGCGGACGCCACCATTCGCTTGATCGAAAACAGAAACGATATAAAGAAGTCTTTATATCACGAGGGAGAGATTGCATGACCCGGACGATCGTCGCCTCGGCGACACGAGAAATCATCATCGGCTTCGACCAGCCCTTCTGCGTGATCGGTGAGCGCATCAATCCAACCGGGCGCAAGAAGCTCGCGGCCGAGATGATCGCAGGCAATTTCGATACCGTCATCAGGGACGCGCTGGAACAGGCCGCCTGCGGCGCGACCATGCTCGACGTCAATGCCGGCGTCACCTCGGTCAACCCGAACGAGACAGAACCCGGCCTGCTGGTGCAGACGCTGGAAATCGTGCAGGGGCTGGTCGACCTGCCGCTGTCGATCGACAGTTCGGTGACCGCGGCGATCGAGGCGGCGCTCAGGGTCGCCAAGGGCCGTCCGCTGGTCAACTCCGTCACCGGCGAGGAAGAAAAGCTCGAAGCCATCCTGCCGCTGGTCAAGAAATACAATGTCCCGGTGGTTGCCATCTCCAACGACGAGACAGGCATTTCGATGGATCCGGATGTGCGCTTCGCCGTCGCCAAGAAGATCGTCGAGCGCTGCGCCGATTTCGGCATTCCGGCGCATGACGTGGTCGTCGACCCGCTGGTCATGCCGATCGGCGCGCTCGGCGACGCCGGCCGCCAGGTCTTTGCCCTGCTGCGCCGGCTGCGTGAAGAGCTCAGGGTCAACACCACCTGCGGCCTGTCAAACATCTCGTTCGGCCTGCCGCACCGCCACGGCATCAATGCTGCCTTCATTCCGATGGTGATCGGCGCCGGCATGACCTCGGCGATCATGAACCCGGTGCGTCCGCAAGAGATGGAAGCGGTGCGCGGCGCCAATGTGCTGAACGGCACCGACGAGAACTGCACCAACTGGATCAGGACCTACAAGGACTATAAGCCGGCCGAAGGCGGCCAGGCGATCGCGGCGCCCACGCAAGTCAATGCGCCGGGCGAAGGCAATGGCAATGGCGGTCGCCGGCGCGGGGGTCGTGAAGCCCGTATGGCCCGAGGATAAGCGCGCAATCGTGAACTCTCCTGCCAACATCACCGATCCACTCGTGCTGTTCATGCCGTCCGGCAAGCGCGGGCGGTTTCCGGTCGGCACGCCGGTGCTCGATGCCGCACGCCAGCTCGGCGTCTATGTCGAGAGCGTGTGCGGTGGACGCGCCACCTGCGGGCGCTGCCAGGTCGAGGTGCAGGAAGGCAATTTCGCCAAGCACAAGATCGTCTCTTCCAACGACCACATCTCGCCCAAGGGCGCCAAGGAGGAACGCTACGAACGCGTGCGCGGCCTTCCCGAACGGCGCCGCCTGTCCTGCTCGGCGCAGATCCTCGGCGATCTCGTCGTGGATGTGCCGCAGGATACGGTCATCAACGCACAGACCATTCGCAAGGATGCCGACACCAGGGTCATTGCCCGCGATTCGGCAATCCACATGTGCTATGTCGAGATCGAAGAGCCCGACATGCACAATCCATCAGGCGATCTCGATCGCCTGAAGATCGCGCTGATGAAGGACTGGGGGCTCAACAGCCTCGATTTCGATTTCCATCTGCTGCCGCAGGTGCAAGTCATCCTGCGCAAAGGCAACTGGACCGCGACCGCCGCCATCCACAAGGATGCCGACAGCGAGACCGCGCGGGTCATCTCGTTGTGGCCCGGCCTCAAGAACGAGGCCTACGGGCTTGCCTGCGATATCGGCTCGACCACCATCGCCATGCATCTGGTGTCGCTGCTGTCGGGCCGCGTCGCCGCCTCGTCAGGCACGTCGAACCCGCAGATCCGCTTCGGCGAGGATCTGATGAGCCGCGTTTCCTATGTGATGATGAACCCGGACGGCCGCGAAGGCATGACGGTCGCGGTGCGCGAGGCGATCTCGGGTCTCGTCGACAAGGTTTGCGCGGAAGGCAACGTCCAGCGCAACGACATCCTGGATTGCGTCTTCGTCGGCAATCCGATCATGCACCATCTGTTCCTCGGCATCGACCCGACCGAACTCGGCGGCGCGCCCTTCGCGCTGGCTGTCTCGGGCGCCGTGCACATCAAGGCGTCGGATATCGGCCTGAAGCTCAACCAGGGCGCCAGGCTCTACATGCTGCCTTGCATCGCCGGCCATGTCGGCGCCGACGCGGCTGCGGTGACGCTGTCGGAAGGCCCGCACCGCCAGGACGAGATGATGCTGATCGTCGATGTCGGCACCAATGCCGAGATCGTGCTCGGCAATCGCCAGCGGGTCGTGGCGGCCTCCTCGCCCACCGGTCCGGCCTTCGAGGGCGCGGAGATCTCCGGCGGCCAGCGCGCTGCGCCCGGCGCCATCGAGCGCGTCCGCATCGATCCCGACACGCTGGAGCCGAAATACCGCGTCATCGGCTCGGAACTGTGGTCCGACGAGCCCGGCTTCCTCGACAGCGTCCAGGCAACCGGCGTCACCGGCATCTGCGGCTCCGGCATCATCGAGGTGGTCGCCGAGATGTACCTGGCCGGCATCATCTCCGAGGACGGCGTCGTCGACGGTGGGCTCTGCGCCCGCTCGCCGCGCGTCACCGCCAATGGCCGCACCTTCTCCTACGTGCTGAAGGAAGGCGAGCCGAGGATCACCATCACCCAGACCGACGTGCGCGCCATCCAACTCGCCAAGGCGGCCCTCTACGCCGGCACCAAGCTGTTGATGGAAAAGCAGCACACCGATCATGTCGACCGCATCCACTTCGCCGGTGCCTTCGGCTCCTTTATCGATCCGAAATACGCCATGGTGCTGGGACTGATTCCCGACTGCGATCTCGACAAGGTCTCGGCCGTCGGCAACGCCGCCGGTGCCGGTGCGCGCATGGCGCTGCTCAATCGCGGCTATCGCCGCGAGATCGAGGAAACGGTGAGCCGGATCGAGAAGATCGAGACGGCGCTGGAGCCGAGATTCCAGGAGCATTTCGTCTATGCCATGGCGCTGCCGAACAAGATCGACCCGTTCCCGAAACTATCGGCGGCGGTGAAGCTGCCACCACGCAAGACCGTGAGCGAGGACGGCATTGCCGGCGATGCCGCCCCACGGCGTCGTTCGCGCGAAGGCCACGCCGCCCGGCGCGGCAGGGGGTAGCATCCCGCTGCTAAAAGCTGCACTCACCCTCATTCTCATTTGCATGCATATGTTTCCGGATCAGCCCAAACAGAAACAAGGCGCTGTTATCAGCGAAATCCACCCGATACACACGCGGCGCATTTAACCGGCATCGAACGGCAGGCAGGAAATAACTTTCAGCCGCCGCAGCACTCCAAGGGAGATGAAGATGTCGATGTTCGAAAGCCTCGGCCGCTTTGGTACGGCCATCAAGCATGCGCACAACAGGAACAGGTCGGTCCGGGCCATGAACAGCCTGCCGCCCGAAATTCAGAAGGATATCGGCTGGCCCGTGTCGCCGCGCAACGACCCGCAGGTCACCTTCTCGGCCCGACATCTGGGTTCGGCGCGCTGATGACCTTCGCCGACAAATGCAAGCTGCTGGCCAAGCGCCGGAACCGTCATCCGGCTCCGGCAGCAAGCGACCGTCGGCTGCGCGCCGTACTGCTGCCCAGGCGCTGAGCGATGCTGCGCTGGCCTTGATTGCCAGCCAGATCACAGGGCCGTGTTGAGACCGCGCAAATCTTGACATTCTGGGCGAAGGCACGATCTTCGATTGCGAGGGGTTCTCTTAGTCGGCTCAGCCGAAGTCCGTGTGTCCGCATGCCCAGTATCAAAAGCCACGTCGTTTCCTTCGTGCTCAGGTATAGCCGCAAGAAAGCCTTTTCCAGCCCGGAAAACCTGCAGCGCTGGATCGCTTACGCCCGCAAGACGGAGAACCATCAGCCGCCCGCATCGCTGCATCAGCGTTTCGAGATCGCGACGCGCAGCGTGGACGGCTTTCCCGTGTACGAGATCGCGCCGAAGACCGGCGAGCGAAAGCGGATCCTCTACCTGCATGGCGGCGCCTATGTCTTTCAAATCACGTCCTACCACTGGGGACTGATCGCCGATATGGCCGATCGGCTGGGCTTCGGCATCACCGTGCCGATCTATCCCATTGCTCCCGAACACGATTTCCACGCCATGTTCGGCATGGTCGGCAAGGTCTACCGTCAGATGCTCGACGAAACGGAAGCGCAGGACATCGTGTTCATTGGCGATTCCGCCGGCGGCAACATGGCCGTGGTGCTGACCATGATGGCCGCGGAAGCCGACCTGCCATTGCCGTCGCGCCATGTGCTGATTTCGCCCGGGCTCGATCTGTCGCTCGCCAACCCCGAAGTGTTCGAGGCGGAACGCTACGATCCGTGGCTGGGAATTCCTGGCGGGCTGGAGGCAGTCCGGCTCTACAGTGCCGGCATAGATCCCAGCGACTGGCGCATCAGTCCGCTTTACGGTGACCTCTCGGTGTTGCCGAAAACGCTGCTTCTGACCGGTTCGCGCGACATGCTGACCCCCGACAATCTGATCTTCGCGCAAAAGGCCCGTGCCGCCGGTGTCGCGATAGAGGTTGTGCACGAGCAAGGCATGTTCCATGCCTGGCCGCTGATCGACATGCCAGAAGCGCGGCGCGCGCGGGACAGCATCGTGACGTTTTTAGCCAGCGACACCGAAAGCTATCATGCCAATGCCGGCGAATTGGCACTGCAAAGGACAGGTCGTGAAGTCTCCACTCACAACCTGTCTGCGCCGTCGAAGTCCTGAATCAAAACTTTCCGGTTTCTTTGAACACTTCGAAGGTCGCGCGGATGTGATCGGCAACGGCGTTCACTGGCGCGCTGGCGTCCGGCGCCACGACCATGGCCAGATTGTAGGTGCCGATGTCGGGCATGCCGTCCTTCGGGCAAAGCTCGACCATGTCGCTGCCGAGGAACGATTTCGGCAGCGGCGCCACCGCGAGGTCGGACATGATTGCGGCGCGCTGGCCGGCGGTGTGCGCACTCATATAGGCGACGCGGTAGTTGCGGCCCTCACGCCCAAGCGCCTCGAGGGCGCCTGCCCGCCAGGCGCAGCCCTCTTCCCACAATGACACCGGCAGCGGTTCGCGCAGATGCGCGCAGCCGCCCTTGGCGCCGGCCCAGACGATCGGTTCGGTGAGCAGCACTTCGGCGCCGAGCGCGCTGGTCTTGTAGGAATTGGTGAGAAGCGTGATGTCGAGCGCCCGGTCGTCCATGCGCCGACGCAGATTGACGCTCTGGTCGATGGTCACGTCGACGGCGATCGAAGGATGCGACTGTGCAAAACGCTTCAGCACGTGCGGCAGCACGCGCTCTCCATAATCGTCGGGCGAGCCGAGCCGCACCACCCCGACAATGTCGGGGATGATGAACTTCGACACCACCTCGCGGTTGATCGACAACAGCCGGCGGGCGTAGCCGAGCAGCATCTCGCCATCCGTGGTCAGCGTCACCGAGCGCGCGTCGCGCGCAAACACCGAGCGGCCGAGAATGTCCTCCAGCTTTTTGATCTGCATGGAGACGGCCGACGGCGTGCGGAAGACAGCACTGGCAGCGGTGGTGAAACTGCCGGTCTCGGCGATCGCCACGAAGGTGCGCAAGACGTCGAGATCGAGCAGCGGCAACGGATGATTGAGTGGGGCGTTCATCGGGATCGACCTTCAATTTTTCTGATGCAAACTATCATTCCATTTCGTTTGATTGAACATCACTTTGGGAGGATAGTCAACTCCATCGAAGGCGGACGGCGATGACACTGATCTGCAATCGACACGAAATGAAGCTGAAACAAACCGGATGTAGCGCTTGGTCCGCCGAGCGACCGGCACCCGACCCAACCCTAAAGGAGAATTAAAATGTCCATCCTGTCATCCATCGGCCGCATCGCGACCGAATTTAGCGCGGCCCGCGCCCGCTACCAGACCGAACGCGCCATCCGCTCTCTGCCGATCGAACTGCAGAAGGATATCGGCTGGCCTGAAGCCGCCGACACCAAGACCGGCACTCGCCACGGCGTTGGATCCTGGGCTGGCGGAGCAAAATAGATCGTGTGTATCAAAAGCTGAAGGCCTGCCGCACAGACCATGTCCGGCAGGCCTTTTTATTGCAGCCATTTCCGAGCCATGCCGTCGTTGCATGGTGCCTATGACCGGGCCGCATAGCAGCTAAAATTTTGAACTAACGCCTTGTAAGTGATCATTAATCTGGCGGAATGCCCAAATACGTCGCATGCCGTGTCGCTTTTCCTATCAAGTGCTTCGCTTTTGCGATTTAGTTTCCCTTCACGTAAGCCTATATCAGCGCCAGCCAACGAGCTGCCCCACTCCATCACGCGAAGGCGACCCGTCTGAGCAACCGAATGGAGATGATGATGAAGCTTTTTGCCCGCCTTTTTGCTCGCCGCGAAATGAGCCTGACGACCGCGCTCGAGCGCCAGCGCCTTGCCAACACCATGCCGGGCCAGACCGGCGCCGTGGCCGCCGCGCGCCTCGGCTTCGTCGCCTGATCTGCCAAGCTCGCAAGCGGCGCTCGCTGCTTCGAAGTTGATCACAACGCCGCTTCGGTTTGCCGAGGCGGCGTGCCTGGTCATGCCCCGACCACATGCGGCCTATGCTCAAGCCGGCAGCAGGTTGGGTCGTCATCGCATAGCGATTGCCCATTTGCGACCCATGTCGCAAATAAAGTCTTTCCGTTGCCGCCTAGCCGATTGACAGGAAAGATTTTTCCTGATGTCGCTATGCTGATCGCGACATCCTGTTCGCGCCATTGCAGCGTGAGGGTTACCCTGTGAACGTCGTAAATCATCCGATCAGGCGATCGTTTGTATTCTTCCTGGTCCCCGATTTCACCATGATCGCCTTTGCAACGGCGCTCGATCCGTTGCGCTCGGCCAATCGGATGCTCGGCTACGAGGCCTACCGCTGGCGGCTCGCCAGCATCGACGGCAAGCCGGTGCGCGCCTCGAACGGCGTCGAATGCGCCGTCGACACCTCGCTGGAGGACGAACGCAAGAAGATGTCCGGCTCCGAACGGCCGAACATGGCGGTCGTTTGCAGCGGCATCAATGTCGAGCGCTACCAGAACAAATCGGCCTTCGCCTGGCTGCGCGAGGAATACAATCGCGGCGTCGCCATCGGCGGCTTGTGCACTGGCGCTCATATACTGGCCGCCGCCGGCCTGTTGTCCAACAAGCGCTGCGCCATTCATTGGGAGAACCTGCCGGGCTTTTCCGAAGCGTTCCCGAAGGCCAATGTCTTTGCCGACCTCTTCGAGATCGACCAGAACATCTACACCTGCGCCGGCGGCACCGCGGCGCTCGACATGATGCTGAAGCTGATCGGCGACGATTTCGACGACAATCTGGTTAACCGGGTCTGCGAGCAGGTCTTGACTGACCGCGTGCGCAGCCCGACCGATCGCCAGCGCCTGCCGCTGCGCGCACGCCTTGGCGTGCAGAACTCCAAGGTGCTGACCATCATCGAATTGATGGAAGCAAACCTGTCCGAGCCGCTGTCGTTGATCGAGATCGCCGACCATGTCGACCTGTCACGCCGGCAGATCGAGCGCCTGTTCCGCACCGAGATGGGACGATCCCCTGCCCGCTACTATCTGGAGATCCGCCTCGACCGGGCCCGGCACTTGCTGATCCAATCATCGCTGCCGGTGGTCGAAGTGGCGGTCGCTTGCGGCTTCGTCTCCGCCTCGCATTTCTCCAAATGCTATCGCGAGCTCTATGCGCGCTCGCCGCAGCAGGAGCGCGTCGATCGCAAGCAGTTGCTGGTCGCGTAGACAAGACAAGGCAATATTTTGCACGCGTACCTCTGGCGGATGGCGATTGAAGTCTAGCGGGTGTCGAACATCCAGCTTCGGTCGCGCCACATCTTCTCGCCGACCTGGCAGTCGGTGGCCGGCTTGTCCTGCGCCAGCACCACCGGCGGATGCGCTGCTTCTTCCGCCGCCCTTTGCGGTGAGGCAGGCCCGGCGAGCTCAAGCACCAGCTTGCGGCGGATCGCTTCGGGAAACTGCGTCCACTCATTGACCGGGATCATGAACGCCCCGGGCCCGCCGATGACGCAGTCGGTGTAATAGCGGTCGAGATAGTTGACGTCGTAGACGCTGGTGAAGCCGCCCCGGGTCATCAGCGGCAGGCCGTTGATGGTGATGCCTTGCCTGACCAGTTCGTCACGGATGATGTCGACGGGAGCACCTTGATTGTTGGGGCCATCGCCTGAAATGTCGATGACTCGCTTGACGCCTTGAAAGCCGCTTTCGGCGAAGAGATCGCTGCTGAATTGCAAGGCACCGGAAATCGAGGTGCGCCGCGCGCTGTTGGGCGCATGGGCGGAGAGTTGCTCGACCACCCGCTCGGCGTCGGCACGATTGGCGATCACCGTCCACGGCACGATGATGTGCTGCCATGTCGTGCCGGCCCATTCGACATAGGTGACGGCAATCTTGCCGTAGGCGCCGTCGGCGATCGCCTGCAGGACCGTGTCATGCGTCAGTGCCGCGACATAGCCGCGACGCTGAATTTCGAGTTCGGCCGGCGACATCGACAGCGAAACGTCGACCGCCAGCACCAGTTCGACGTCGACGGGTTCGGCAGCGCGGGAGTCCGGCGCCTGGACGAGCATCAGCACCAGCGCGGCGGCGCCTGAGAGGAGATGTCCTGCGCGGGGAAAAGCAGACATGCCGCAAGGTAAGCGAAAATCGTCGCGCCACAAAGCGAAAAGCCCAGCGCCGGGCTAATGCATGTCGTCCAAAAGCATGCCCTGGGTCACGACTTGCATAAAAACGAGAACTTAAGGTGCGGCGCATGACTCCCCACAAAACGTGACGCGCCTTAAGTCCTTGCATTCACGTTTTTGCGAGTCCGCCCTTCACCTTCTATTGTGGGAGGCTCAGCTGCGTGGTTTGAGGTTCTCCGGGTCGTAGAGCGGCCTGTAGCCGACGGCGGCCACTTCGACCGGGTATGTCTCGCCGAAATACTCGACGTCTAGCTTGCGGCCCTCCTGGCAATACGCCCACGGCAGATAGGCGAGCGCAATGTTCTTGCCGATGGTCGGGCCGTAGGCGACTGAGGTCGTAAAGGATCGGCGGCCGAGTTCGTCGACCAGCGTTTCACCCGTTTGCGGGTCCATCACCGGCATCGTGCCGACGGGATAGCGGGCCACGCCCCTGGAATCGACATTGTCCGTCATGACAAGCGTGCAGAGCATGGCCGGCTGATGCGCACGGGCGCGATAGTCCAGATGCTTTGCCTTGCCGCTGAAATCGGCCTCCTTGACCTTCGGGCGGGCAAGATCGGCCTCCAGCAGATTGTACTCGGTCAAAAGATCCGCATTCTGCAGGCGCAGGCTCTTCTCCATGCGGCGGCTGTTGGCATAGGTCTCGACGCCAAAAGCCATCACGCCGGTCGAACGCAAAGCATCCCATACGGCCAGGCCGTCTTCGTAGCGCATGTGCAGTTCCCAGCCCTGCTCGCCGACATACGAGATCCGGAAAGCGGTCACGTCCTTGCCGGCGATCCTGACAGGCTTGATCGCCGCAAAGGCAAAGTTCTCCGGCGTCAGGCCATCCGGGTCCTCGACGACCTTCTGCAAGGTCGAGCGCGCGTTCGGACCCCAGATGCCGACGGTCACGTATTTCTCGGTCACGTCGGTGATGGCGACATCGAACCCTTTGTCTTCTGCCGTCCGCCGCATGTAGTGGAAGTCGCGCGGGCCGGCATCGGCGCCGTCTATGACGCGGCAGCGGTCGGCCATGCGGATGACGGTCAGGTCGGCGCGCACCATGCCCTCGTCGTCGAGGAAATGGGTGTAGATGCCTTTGCCGATATTGCCGTCGCCGCCGATCCTGGCCGCGCACAGCCACTCCATCAGCGCGACATGATCAGGGCCTTCCACGTCGTACATCGCGAAATGCGACAGGTTGACGATGCCGCAATCCTCGCTCATGGCGAGATGCTCGGCATTGGAGACGCGCCAGAAATGGCGGTTGTCCCACTCGTTTTCGCGCACCGGCACCCGGTTGCCGTATTTCTCGAGCAGGTGCTCGTTGGCGGCATAGCCGTGGGCGCGCTCCCAGCCGCCGAGTTCCATGAAATAGCCGCCGAGTTCCTTCTCGCGCTCCCAGAAGGGCGAGCGGCGCACGTCGCGGGCCTTGGAGAAGGGCTCGCGCGGATGGACGGCCGGATTGTAGACCTTCATCGCCGTTTCGGTGCAGCGGTCCCAGATGAACTGCTCTTGCGTCTGGTGCGGATAGAAGCGCGAATAGTCGATGGCGTGGTGGTCGATCGACGTCCGGCCGTCCGTCATCCAGTCGGCGATGAGCTTGCCCATGCCGGGGCCGTCCTTGACCCAGATCGCGACGGCATACCAGAGGCCCCGCACCTTCTGGCTCTCGCCCATGGAGGGGCCGCCGTCTGCCGTCACCTGCAGAAGCCCGTTAAAGGAATGGCTCTCATTGTAGCCCAGTTCGCCCAGGATCGGCGTCAATTCCATGGCGCGCTCGAGCGGCGCCAGGATCTGTTCCATGTCGAGGTCGCGCTGCGAGGGCGAAAGGCGGGCCTGGTCCTTCTCCAGCAGGTCGCGCGGATGGCAAAGGCGCGGATTCGTTTCTTCGTAGTAGCCCCACTCGATCTGTCCGCCTTCGGCGGTCTTGGGATCGCCGGTGTCGCGCATGTAAGCCGAGTTGCCCTGGTCACGCAGCAGCGGCCAGCCGATCTCCTTGCCGGTGCCGGCGAACTCGGTATAGGGCCCGAAGAAGGTGAGCGGATGGTCGATCGGCATGACCGGCAGGTCCTCACCCACCATTTCCGCGATCAGCCGGCCCCAGATACCGGCGCAAACGATCACGTAGTCGGCTTCGATGGTGCCGCGATCGGTCACCACGCCCTTGATGCGACCGTTCTCCACGACGAGCGACCTGGCCGGCGTGTTGGCGAAGGATTTGAGTTTTCCGGAGGCCTCCGCCTGGTCGACCAGCTTGCCGGCGACCGTTTGCGAGCGCGGGATGACAAGACCGGCATCGGGATCCCACAACCCGCCCTGCACCATCTCTTCTTCGATCAGCGGGAATTTCTGCTTGATCTCGGCCGGCTCGATCAGGCGGGCACGCGTTCCGAAAGCCTTTGCCGAGGCGATCTTGCGCTTGATCTCCGCCATGCGATCGTCGTCGTCGACCCGGGCAACCTCGAGGCCGCCGATACGGGCGTAGTGACCCATCTTTTCGTAAAAATCGATGGAGTAGAGCGTCGTCCAGCAGGACAGGAAATCATGGCTGGTGGTGTAGCAGAAGTCGGAAGCATGCGCTGTCGAGCCGATATCGGTCGGAATCCCTGACTTGTCGATGCCGACGATGTCGTCCCATCCGCGCTCGATCAGGTGATGGGCGACCGATGCGCCGACAATACCGCCCAGCCCGACGATGACGACCTTCGCCTTTTCCGGAAACCCTGCCATTGCCCGCGACTCCAAAGTGGTAAAGCGGGCACCGGCGCCCGTTTGATCGGCGCACAATATGCAGGCGACAGCCGCCATGCTACCGCCTGTTTGCGACACGCTGCAAGTGCGACGCGACCCGCAAAAATCAGGTGCTATCGGGCTCCGGGCTATCCCTCAGGCGAAGGCCCAGATGTCCTCGGCCTGGAAGCCGACCTGGTACCCGGCGGTCTTCAACTTGACCACGACCTGGCCGATCTCGGCCGCCGGCAACGCACCAACCTCGACCTTGATCATGCCGGGACGGTAGCGCTCGAGGTCGAGCTGCTCGAAGACGATCCAGTCGGCGCCTTCGCAATCGACAAGGAAGGCGTCGATATGGGTGATGCCGTTGCGGTCGAGCAGCGTCTGCAATGTCTCCGACGGCACTTCGATATCCCTGAGGTGCGGCGCGAATTTGTTGAAGTTGGCATCGGCCTGGCCCCAGGCATTCTTGCCCGACATCAGATTGGTGTCGGTCACCGACGAGCAGCCGATGAACTCGATCGGCAGCGTGCCAGCCTCGAGTGCGGCGGCATCGAAGGTGTGGACCGTGATCGTTCCCTTGCTCTTCGTCACCGCGACCGGCTCGATGATGAAGCGGCCCGTATCGGTATAGTTGGCGCGCAACCACTTCTGGTTGTGCGGGATCGGCTCGACCAGTACGGCGCGAGCGTGCGGGATGCGGTGCAGCCACGGCGTCACATCGTCGAACAACACGCCATCGCAGGCGCCGATATTGACCATCTGGAACCGCCTTTTTGCCCCACTGAGGCGCGCCTTCAGCGCGGCCTTCGCCAGGAACTTCGTACCGCGCAGCGACGGCCCGCGATCGAGGATGCCAGCGGGGAGGCCGAGCGACAGCGCGATGCGCGCCAGGCTGGAAACGGAACTCATGACTTGTCTCCAGCAATGACGTGCAATGGCGCGGCGCCGCGCCCTTTGGTGCTCGCTGATGCCCACAACGCCATGAATGGCCCGGCGAGCAGCAGGAACGGCGGGATCAGATTGGGAAAATAGATGCGGGTGTCGTGGATCGGGAAGACCGTGAATTTAGCCAATACGCCGAGCACCAATGCCGCAAACAGAATGCCGGCGCGGCGGTCGAGCTTGAAGCCGGCACGGCTTGAGGCATACCACCCCGCCAGCGCCAGCACCGAGACGCCGACCCAGTTGTTCAGGCTGACGGCACGGATCAGGGAGGCGGCAAAAGCCCGGAGGTAGGCGACAGCCGAGAACGGCGGATCGAAGCCGGCCATATTGTAGTGCTGCTCGATCGAGGAGAACCACAGATGCGGCCACCAGCCGGGATGCTGCGCCCAGTGCGAGATGGCGAAATAGGCGACGAGCGAGGCGGCAAAGCCGGCCAGCGCGCCCCACGCCTTCTGCCGGAAGACCAACAGCAGCACGGCAAAAATAGCAAGGAAAACAATATTGTCGGGCCGAGCCATGAAAGCGAGGAAGAGCAGGATCGCGGTGGCCACTTCACGACCGCGCCTATAGGCAAAGAGCCCGCCGAGGAACAGCGCCGAGCACAGCAGGTCAGGCGTCAACGCCCGCGCCGCGTCGCCGAAATCGGCCATCATCAGCACCGCGCCGAGAACCGGCGCCAGCGCCAGCGCGCCCACTGAGCGCAGCCAGAGCAGCGTGATCGCGCCGAACAGCAGCACCGAGAACACCTGCAGCAGCCGCATCGCCGCGACCGGCAACATCGCCGAGCTCATCGTCGACAGGATCTCGGCGTAAAGGAACTTGATCCGGTACATGCCGAGCAGCGAATGGAAATCGGCGGCGTTCCCGGCCATATGACTGCGGAAGCCGCCGCCATCATCGGTCAGTGCCTTGTAGTCGCCCGCCTTCACCCCGTCCCTGACCGTGCCATAGGCATAGTCGTGCAGCGCCTGCACATCGCGATAGGTGCCCTCCTCGGCGATCGCAAGGTAGGGCAGCATGTCCCAATTGGCGTCAGGCATGAACCATGCCGTCGCCGCGGTCAGCAGGATGTAGAGCGCGAAGGCAGCCGCGCCGATCGGTGCGGCAAGACGCGCATAGGTGCCCTCGCCCCATGCCAGACCGGCCTTGGTCAGCCGGTCGAGCAGGTTTGTCGGAGCCGGAGACTTGCTCAGCATGGTCTCGCTCGGCGCACCTGGCTAACGGACCTGGCTTTTGACGAAATCCTTCACGATCGACACGATGCCGCGCGACAACAGGCTGTCGAGCGCCTCGACGAAGCGGTCGACATGTTCGCGCTGGCAGATCAGCGGCGGTTCGAGACGGATGACGTTGCGGTTGTATTCGGTGAAGGCGACGAGCACGTCGTAGTCACGCAGCAGCAAAGCACCAACAAAACCGGACAAGGATCCCTTCAGCTTGTCGTCAAGCACGCTGACCACAGGCCGCAGCACCATCGGCAAGGTCTGCGAAAAGTCGTGGAATTCCAGCCCGACCATAAGGCCTTTGCCGCGTACCTCCTTGATGATCTTCGGGTATTTTTCCCGCAACGTCTGCAGGCGTTGCAGCAGATAGTCGCCGGTGACCGCGGCGTTGTCGATCAGCCCCTCGTCGTAAAGCACGTTGAGCGCCTCGATCGAGGTGACGCAGGCCTCGCCCATGCCGCCGAAAGTGGCCATGGCGTGGATCATCGCCGTCTTCGGCGTGCCATAGGCCTTCATGTAGACCTCGCGCCTGGCGATCATCGCGCCGACCGCCGCCTTGCCGCCACCGAGCGACTTTGCCAGCGCCGTGACGTCCGGAACGACGCCGTAGTGCTCGAAGGCATAGAAGCGGCCGGAGCGGCCATAGCCGCACTGCACCTCGTCGGCGACCCACAGAACACCGTATTGGTCGCATAGCGCACGCAGCTTCTGCCAGTATTCGGCAGGCGCCTGGATGATGCCGCCGCCGCCCTGGACGGTTTCGAGCACGATGACGCCGACCTCGGGATCGGAGCGGAACGTGCGCTCGACCGCTTCGACGTCGCCGAACGGAATGCGCATGACATTGTCGGCCATCTTGAAGTCGGCGCGATAGAGCGAGCCGTCGGTGATCGCCAGCACGCCCTTGGTCTTGCCGTGGAAGGAATTCTCGGCATAAACGATTTTCGGCCGCTTCGGGCCGGCGGCGCGCTCGGCGAGTTTCACCGCCGCCTCCATGGCTTCCGAGCCGGACGAGCCCAGAAACACCATGTCGAGGTCGCCGGGCGAGCATTTGGCGAGATTGTGCGCCAGCGCCGCCGCATATTGCGACATGAAGGCGATGGCGATCTCCTGCCGCTTCTCCTCCTGGAACTTTTTGCGCGCCTCGAGAAGGCGCGGATGATTGTGGCCGAAGGCCAGCGAGCCGAAGCCGCCGAAGAAATCGAGGATCTTGCGGCCGTTCTGATCGATGTAGAACATGCCTTCGGCGCGCTCGATCTTGATCTTGTGGAAGCCGAGCAGTTTCATGAAATGCAGCTGGCCGGGGTTGAGATGCGCCTTGAACAGGTCGGTCATGCGCGCGACGTCCATCGCCTTGGCCTGCTCGACGCTGATCAGATCGGGCTTGGCGGTGGTGGCGGGCGAAAGTGCCCGCGCGCTGACCGTGGCGCGCGCTGTCGTGTGGTCTGGCTTGGTCATGACGGCCATCTCAAGAATCTCCTGCTGGCCCTTCACTCGGCGGGCACATGGTTGGCGGCGACGGCATGGCCGTCTTTCTTGGCGCGATATTCGCTGTAGGCGGCGATCAGCATGTCCTCGTCGCGATATTGCGGCACCCAGCCGAGCTGGCGTTCGGCCTTGGACACGTCGAGCACGCAGTCCTCGTCGGCGATCAGATACTGCTCCGGATCCATGATTGGCATGTTCAAGAGGTCGAGCAGGTCGAGCGTTCGCTTGACTGCCCAGCCCGGGGTCGGGATCAGGATCGATTTCGAGCCGGCATGCCTGATCAGGTCGCCGAGCAATTTCCGGACCGGCGGCGGGTTGAGCGAGCCGAGATTATAAGCCTCATCAGGCACGCCGGCCTTCCACGCAGCGCGCGCCGCCTCGGCGCAGTCGAACACCGAGATGAACTGATACGGGTTCTTGCCCGAGCCGATCGTCGGCACCGGAAGGTTCCAGTCGATCAGCTTGAACAGCTTTTCGAGGATGCCAAGGCGGCCGGGACCGATGATCAGGCGCGGCCGAAACAGCGAGATCGACATGCCGCGCTTGCGCCATTCGACGGCCAGTTCCTCGGTCTTCTGCTTCGACCAGCCATATTCGCCGAGCGGCGCGACCGGGTGCTCCTCGGTCATCGGCTGCGTGACCGTGTGGCCGTAGATCATGTCGGTCGTGTAATGGACGAGTTTGGGCGCGCCGGCTCTGTCCATCGCCTGCATGATGTGCTCGGTGCCGTGGAAATTCACCGGGAAGAAGAATTCGTGGCGCCTGGCGCGCACCTGGATCGGCGACAGCATTTTCGCCGACAGATTGTAGACCATGTCGTCGGCCTTCAGCCCAACCGAAGCGACCGAGGCCGGATCGGTGACGTCGCACCCGACATATCGGACCGAGCGGTAATGCGGCAGGTCGCTTTTGGCGATATCTGCGACGACCACCTCCCCGCCATCGGCCAGGAGTTTCGGGGCAAGGTGGCGGCCGACGAAACCGTCGCCGCCGAAGATCACATGTCTCATCGAACGATCCCACTTTGAATCTTGTCGGACGAAAAGGAGGCCGTTTCCTCGTCATGCCCGCGACCACCCAAATCCCGGCTATCCAAATCCCGGCCACCCAGATCCCTGCCACTTTGGGCGATCAGCACCGTGCCGACGCAGATGAAAGCGATGCCGGCGATACGCCAGCCATTGAGGTCTTCGCGGAAGATGAAATAGGCGAAGATCGCAACGGCGACATAGGCGAGACTGAGGAACGGATAGGCGAAGCTGAGCTCTACCTTGGACAGCACATAGATGTGCGCCGCCATCGAGATGACGAAGGTGCACAGGCCGAGGAAAACCCATGGGCTGAAGACGATCTGCAACAGCTTCAGCAACGGATTGCTGCCCTCGAAGGAAATCGGACCGAGTGACATCATGCCCTGCTTCAGCATAAGTTGCGCGGCAGCGTTGGTCATGACCGTGAACAGAATGGAGACGATGTATTTCATGTTTTTTCCATCAACCTTTTCCGTTCTACTGAAAACTTCCAAACATTTCGTGAAGCACAAAAAAGTTCGAGGAAAGCTTGAATTATCGATCTGTTTACCACGAACTATTCGAATGTTATCTATTCCGCGGCTTCGGCGGCTCCGTGTCGCGCCTCGAGCCTTTGCGCCGTTCGCGCCCAGAAACTCGACATGAAGGCGGGATCGCGGATCGCTTCGAGGCGTTGCCATTCCGGAAAGGAGGCTGCGAAAACGTCGTCGCCCATGCGGGCATCCTTGTAGGGATTGACCGCACCACCGGCCTCGACCGTGATTTGGTCGAGCTCCTTCAGCAGCGCCAGCGTCGCCCTGCCACGGTTGGGGAAATCCAGCGTCAACGTGAAACCCGGCCGCGGGAACGACAGCAGTGCCGGCGAGCGGACCCCGCCGAAGCGCTTCAGGACTGTGAGGAACGAGCCCTGCCCGGCCCGTTTTGCCGCCGCAAGCAACGCCGGCACCACTCGGCGCGCGACGTCTTCCGGCATCACGCTCTGGTGCTGGAAAAGCCCATTCGGTCCATAGAGGCGGTTCCAGTTGCCGACGCCGTCGAGCGGAAAGAAGAAACCCTGGTAGCCGACCTGACGCGCCTCCGTCGACCGGCCTTTCTTCCACCGGTAGGCGGCATTGAAGGCAGTCAGGAACGGCCGGTTGAGCACGTTGAACGGCGGCTGGAACGGCACCGAAAGATTTCCACCGGCACGCAAGGCCACATGGGAGCCATACTCGGCGTGATTGCCGGTGAACAGCAGCCCGCGCCCGCGACTGTGGCCGCCGGCAAGCTGGTCGATCCAGGCGACGACGTATTCGTTGGCCTGATCGGCCGCTTCTGCAAGTTCGAAGAACTCGCCGAGATCACGGAACGGCGTCACCTTCTCGATGATGTCGAGCGATGGCACCCTCATCAGCCGGATCGATGCGGACAGTATCAGGCCAGTCAGCCCCATGCCGCCGATCGTCGCCGCGAACTGGCGTTCATTCTCGGTGGCCGAGCTGTAATGGGCCTGTCCGTCCGATCTGAGCAGCGTCAAGGATTCGACGTGGCAGCCGAAGGTGCCGCGCCGGTGATGGTTCTTGCCGTGAACGTCGTTGGCGATGGCGCCGCCGAGCGTGACGAACTGCGTGCCCGGAACGACGGCGGGAAAGAAGCCGTATGGCGCTGCATGGGCGATGATGTCGGACAGAAGCACGCCGGCCTCGGCCTCGATCACGCCGGTCTCGGCATTGAAGGCGCGGATCCTGTTCAGCGGCCGCATATCGATGATCGTGCCGGCCCCATTCTGGCAGGAATCGCCATAGGAGCGGCCGTTGCCGTAGGCGAGCAAAGCGTTTCTTGTCGCCTTGCCGCTCTTCAGCAGCGCAACAGCGTCGTCCGCCGGGATCACATTGAGTGCCGGTGGCGTGGCAAGACCGAAGCTCTGGAACCGCTCCTGCCCCACGCCTACCAGCCTCCGACGACCAGAAACACAGCGCCGATCAGCACGACGATCTGGCTGCGCCAGTCGCGGATGATGAAGACGACCGGATCGTCATGCATCTGGTCGCGGCGGGCGAGAATCCAGACGCGCATGGTCAGGTAAAGCACGATCGGCGCCAGCGGCCAGACCAGCCAAGGATGCGGATAAAGTTCGCGCACCGCAGCGCTGTCCATATAGAGCGCCAGCACCAGCGCCGAGGAAAAGGCCGACGCCATGCCCGCCTGGGCGACGATCTCCTGGTCTTCGGTGCGGTAGCCGCGGCCGGCAATGCGCTCGCCGGCCGGAATGGCAGTCGTGCGCAGCTCGACAAACCGCTTCACCAGCGCCAGCGACAGGAAAAAGAAGATCGAGAAGGCCAGCAGCCAGAACGAGACGTCGACGCCGGTCGCCGCGGCGCCAGCCAGAACGCGGATGGTGTAGAGACCGGCCAATATCAGCACGTCGATCAGAAGCATGCGCTTGAACGACAGCGAATAGCCGGTGGTGATGACCATGTAGCCGCCGAGCACGCCGAGGAATTCGATCGGCAGCAGAAGCCCTGCA
Organism: Mesorhizobium sp. WSM4820; assembly: GCF_055811075.1. Lineage (NCBI taxonomy): Bacteria > Pseudomonadati > Pseudomonadota > Alphaproteobacteria > Hyphomicrobiales > Phyllobacteriaceae > Mesorhizobium > Mesorhizobium sp. WSM4820. Next base: position 157,811 of record NZ_JBVVQN010000014.1, read on the forward strand.
GCAACGCCTATTGCGAGCAGCACCATCATTGAACCGAGGCCGAACGGGATCGACAGCGCGCCGCTGGCGAATGGCCGGTTGCGCTTGGTCAGGTGTTTGCGGTCGAGCGCGAGATCGAAGAAATCATTGAGGATGTAGATGGCGGAAGCGACCGCGCTGAACGAGACGAATGCCAGCAGGCATTCCCAGATCATGTCGGCGTTGAAGTACTCGTGCGACAGCACCATCGGCACTGCGATCAGCGAGTTTTTCAGCCACTGATGAACGCGCAGCATCTTGACGATGGTTCTGAATGTCGGCTTCGGCGCCGGCATGATTTCAGCACTGTGCGCGGCCTGCCAGCGCGCGGCATGACGGTCGGGCGCGACGACGATTGCCGTGCGCGCGGCGTCGAATACCTTAAGGTCGTGCCGACTGTTGCCGGCATAGTCGAAGCCGCCATCGCCATAGGCGGCGACAAGCGAGGCGCGCTTTCTGCCTGACGTCATGTTGTGGGGGCCGTCAGTCGCCAGGACGCGATCGAATATCCCGAGATGTGCGGCGATCGCCTCGGCGAATTTACGCGGCGTCCCGGTCGCCAGCACGATCTTGCGGCCTTCGCCATGTTCGGTGCGAAGGCGCTGAAGCAGCGCCTCGCGGTAGGGCAGCGACGCAGGATCGATGTCGATGCGTTGAGCGATGGCCTGCTTCAACCGCGCCGGCCCGCCGGCGAGCCAGAACGGCACCAGGAAAACATAGAGCGGATTCTTCTTGAGAAGGATGAACAGACCTTCCCACAACAGGTCCGTCGCGATCAGCGTGCCGTCGAGATCGACAGCAAGCGGGATTGCGTTCCTGTCCGACCGCGCATCCATTCTTCGTTGCCCTGCCTAAAAGCGCATGATCCCGAAAGCCGACCTTTCGGAAAGGATCAGGCGCCGATCCAAAACCCCATGCTTCGGCGTCTTCGGCCCGATATAGCGGGCAACAGCGCAGCGATCGTTAAAGCGTCCGGCCCGGCCTGGCTTGCGTGACGGTATTTTCCCTTTCATCGTTAAATTTCGATAACCCGAAACGATCAAAGGCCGGGCATTTGCCCGGCCTTCTAAAAACTAGTCAACGTTTTTTGACGCGGTTACTTGATGCGGGCGACGCCGCCAGAGATTTCGATTGTTTCCGAACCGGTCAGCGCTTCGAGGTCGCCATTCGGCATGGTAACGAAACAGCCGGTCGGGCAGAATTCAGCGGTTTCGCCGGCGGCCAGCGCCAGCTCCGTCTTGCTACCGCCTTCGGTCACGACGAGTGTGCGGGTCTCGGCGTCCTTGTTGGTGGCGCTGGCGGCAAAGGCTGAACCGCCCACGGCAAGAAAAGCGATGGCGGCGACGAGCGACTTCCACATTTGCAATATCGGTGTTGCCACCGCCTCTGTTGCATCTCGCAAGGCATTCCCGCCGTTTGCATGTGAGCTTATATGAGATGCCAGCTGAACGGCAACTGAATGCCGCATTCATGCCGCAATTGCTTTGGCTGCGTCGGAAGCGCAGGTATCAGCCGTTCGCAGGCCGGCTGAATATCAATTTACCCTAATCGGGATCCGGCTTGCGGGTCTTGCGCCCGGATCTGGCCAGGCGTTTCGTCTCGGCCACGGCTTCCGCCTTTGCTTGCTCCTGTTCCGCAAAATCGACTTCGATCTTGTCGTCATCGATTGGCCACGCCTCATGCTTCTTGGTCTCGACGACGGCGCGCGGCGCCGACGGAATTTCGATATGCTGATCGGCGAACTCGTCGAGGACGGCAAACCGAATGTCGTTCTGCACGATGTTGCCGTTCATCACGTCGGCCAGGAACACACGGATTTCGAATTCGAGAGCGGCCGCCCCGAAATTGGTGAACAGCACGAAGGGTTCCGGATTTTTCAGCACCAGCGGATGGCCGCGCGCAATCTCCAACAGCACAGCATGGGCCTGCTTGACGTCGCTGCCGTAGGCGACGCCGACCTTGATGTCGATGCGACCGAGCTTGTTGCGGTGCGTCCAGTTGCCGACCGCATTGTTGATCAGGTTTGAATTGGGCAGGATCACCGACTGCCGCTGGAACGTCTCGATCTCGGTAGCGCGCACGCTGATCTTCTTGACCGTGCCGCTGATCTCACCGGCGACGATCCAGTCGCCGACCTTGAACGGCCGCTCGGCCAAAAGGATCAAGCCGGAGACGAAGTTGGAGACGACATTCTGCAGACCAAAGCCGATACCCAGCGACAGGGCGCCGGCGACAAGCGCCAGGTTGGAGAGATCGATGCCCGCCGCCGAGACGCCGACGAGGGCTGCGAGCGCGACGCCGGCATAGCCGACCGCCAGCCGGATCGAGTTGCGCACGCCGGTATCGACCTTGCCGCGCGCCATCACCGAGCCGTCGAGCCAGCCCTGGAACCAGCGCGTCAGGAAATAGCCGATGATGAAGACGACGATGCCGGTGAGGATGCCGGTCACCGAGATCGTCACCGAGCCGACGGTGAGGCCCGTCGCCAGCTTGTAGGCCCAGGCCTCGATGTCGCCGGGCTGGAAGCCCCACATCAACAGGATCAGCGGCAGGAACACCAGCACGATCATCAGGTTGATGGCGACGCTGACGACCAGGCCGAGCTGGTCGAGCGCGGACTCCTCATAACTGGAATTGGTCGATAGCCAGCGCCCGATCGACGTGTTGGCAAAGCCACCTTCCTCGCTGATCGCCCGCGCTGACAGGAAGCCGATATAGGCGGTCACCAGAATGGTACCGGTGACCACGACCTGCAGCGAGACGAAGATGGCAAGGCCGATATAGCCGAGCAGCGCCGTGGCAATGGTGAAAAGGCCGATCGCGACTGCCGTGTAGCGCAGCCACGCCGGCCAGGGGCGCCAGCTTCCGTCGGTGGCCTTGAACGGCTTCAGCAGCGCCATCAGGATCAGGATGATGCCGACGATGACGGTGGCGACAAAACTTCTGGCGATGGTCAGCGACAGCGGCGAGCCCATCGTGTCGTTGACCACCGACAGGAAATAGTTGACGCCGATCACCACCGCCATGGCGGTCGTCAGCCGCACCAGCCAGCGTGCCGGGCCTGATTCAACGGGGATGAGCCGCCAGTTCGGCAGCCGCGGCTCCAGCGTCGCATTGGCCAGTCGGTTGACGCAGAACACCACCGCGATGACCCCGACCAGCGCATTCAGGAAAACGCCAATGTCGCCGCGCAACACATTGTAGTAGTTGAAAAAGAACACGGTCGAGACCAGGAAGACGCCGACCGCCAGCGTCGGCAGCAATGTCGACCAGAACGCCACCGACAACCGGCTGAGATAGGACGGATCTTCGACCGACGGGTCCGCTTCGAAGACACGCCCGAACAAACGCCGCCCACCGACAAAAAGCACCGCCGCCAGGGAAAGCGCCGTCAAGGTCGCGGCCAGCACGGCCTGGAACTTGAACTTGAAGACGAAGCTCAGCCACGACGACACTGCCTTGTTGAAGCCGGTAAATTCACCATTGGCATCGGAAATGACCTCAGGGCTCAACGCGTCGGACAGCACGTAGCGCTTGGTGAGCAGATTGCGAAACAGCTCGCTGCGCATATTGCCGATCTTGGCGATGAGGCCGCTGATGCGGATCGACAGGTTTTGCGCCGCGGCGATGACTGCATTGATCTCGGCCTTTTCGGACGCCAGCGCCTGGCGTTCGCTGGTCACGATGTCGGGTTCGGGCGGCTGGCCCGCGGCCGGCGGCGCCCCGAGTTGATCGAGCCTTGCGTTGATCTCCGAAAGGCGTGGGCGGAAGGCAAGCGCGCTGTTCAGCGCACCTTGCGACATTTCCTCGAGCTGCAGGCGGATGTCGACAAGGCTGGCGTCGTCGTCACCGTCCTCGTGGATTTTCTTTTCGAGATTGTCGGTCTTTGTCGTCAGGTCCTGCAGGATTTTCTGCTGGTCGGCGACCACTCCGGAGACAGCCTGATCAAGCCCCTGCGCCGCCGCATCAAGCGACAGCGGCGCCGAGGCGACGATCGCCAGGACCAGAACGAAGCGGAGCAGTCGGAAAAGCATGATCGTTTGGCGACTCACAGGCGGTAAGGCGTTCTAAAGCTCGCCCTTGATAAAGACGCTCATACCGGGGAGCAAGCCGTCCCGCCCTGCCCGCCCTTCGGAGTCGGCCAGTCGAAAAGCGATGGCGCAATATTGGCTTTGCGGCAGCGGCCTGCTCTATAATGTGCCGCATCGCCCAAAACGGCTGACGAAAAGCCAGAACGGACAACAAAAAGAATGGCGGAATATTCGGCCTTCTCGCTTCTCAAAAATGCGCTGACCGGCAACAAGGACTGGAAATCGGCCTGGCGCAAGCCGAACCCGAAGGCGTCCTACGACGTGATCGTCATCGGCGGTGGCGGCCATGGCCTGTCGACCGCCTATTATCTCGCCAAGGAGCACGGCATCACCAACGTCGCAGTGCTGGAAAAGGGCTGGCTCGGCTCCGGCAATGTCGGCCGCAACACGACAGCCGTCCGCTCCAACTACCTGCTGCCTGCCAACACGCGCTTCTACGAACATTCGATGAAGCTGTGGGAGAACCTGTCGCACGACCTCAACTACAACGTCATGTTCTCGCAGCGCGGCTGCCTCAACCTCGCGCACACGCCGGCCCAGCTCGACGATTTTGCCCGCCGCGGCAACGCCATGCGCCATCTCGGCGTCGACGCCGAACTGATGACCACGGCCGAGATCGCGCGCCTGGTGCCGGCGCTGGACGTCTCCGCCACGGCGCGCTTCCCAATCGTCGGCGGCCTGATGCAGCGGCGCGCCGGCACCGCCCGCCACGATGCCGTCGCCTGGGGCTATGCGCGCGGCGCCGACCGCCGCGGTGTCGACATCATCGAGAATTGCGAGGTCACCGGCTTCCTGCGCGACGGCGACCGCATATCAGGCGTCTCGACGTCGCGCGGAGATATCCGCGCCAGGAAGGTGGCGGTCGCGGTGGCCGGCAGCACCGGGCAAGTCATGCGGCTCGCCGGCATCGATACGATGCCGATCGAGAGCCACGTGCTGCAGGCTTTTGTGACGGAATCGCTGAAGCCGTTCATCAACACAGTCCTGACTTTCGGCATGGGCCATTTCTACATGTCGCAGTCGGACAAGGGCGGCCTTGTCTATGGCGGCGATCTCGACGGCTACAACAGCTACGCCCAGCGCGGCAGTTTGCCTGTTGTCGATGAGGTGATGAGCGAGATGCTGGCGCTGTTTCCGGGTCTCGCCCGGGTTCGCATGCTGCGTTCCTGGGGCGGCGTCTGCGACATGTCGATGGACGGTTCTCCGATCATCACCACCGGCCCGCTGCCGGGCATGTATCTCAACTGCGGCTGGTGCTACGGCGGCTTCAAGGCGACGCCGGCCTCCGGCTGGTGCTTTGCCTGGACCATCGCCAAGGATGAACCGCACGACTTCAACGCGCCCTTCACGCTGGATCGCTTCCATCGCGGACTGGTGATCGACGACAAGGGCCAGGGCGCGACGCCGCGGCTGCACTAGACCATGATCCCGAACCGCAGGTCGGCGTAACAAAGAGTGGAAACCGGTTTTCGGCCAAGATCATGGTCAAACGAGAAGATACAATCGCATGCTGATTACCTGCCCCTATTGCGGCCCGCGCGACCTCATCGAGTTCACCTATCAGGGTGACAGCAACCGCGAGCGCCCTCAGCCTGCCTCGCAGGACCTCGATGCCTGGAACGCCTATGTCTATGACCGATTGAACCCGGCGGGTGACCACAACGAGATCTGGCAGCATTCCGGCGGCTGCCGTGCCCATCTCAGGGTCGTGCGCAACACGCTGACACACGAGATCTCCAGCGTCGCGTTCACGCGCGGCGACCACAAAGTGGCTGCCCGGCACAAGGCGGAGGGCAAGTCATGAGCCCGCGCCGCACCGATGCCGGTGGCCGGATCGACCGGCTGCGAACCATCCGGTTCACCTTCGACGGCGCGCCTTACACCGGCCATGCCGGCGACACGCTTGCCTCAGCGCTGCTGGCCAATGGCGTCACCCTGTTCGGACGCTCGTTCAAATATCACCGTCCTCGCGGGGTGCTGACAGCAGGCGTCGAGGAACCGAACGCCCTGGTGACGGTGTTGCGGGGCGAGGTTCGCGAGCCGAACATCGCCGCGACCATGGTCGAGATCTATGATGGGCTGACCGCCGTCAGCCAGAACCGCTTTCCATCGCTGGCCTGGGATGTCAGCGCCGCCAACCAGCTCGGCGGCAAGCTTCTGTCCGCCGGCTTCTATTACAAGACCTTCATGGGGCCCGCGATCGGCCCGCTGAAGAGCACGCGTTTCTGGATGTTCTGCGAGCATTTCATCCGCCGCGCCGCCGGTCTCGGCCGCGCCGGGACCGCTGCCGACACGGCGCGTTACGAGCGCATGAACGCCTTCTGCGATGTGCTGGTGGTCGGTTCCGGTCCGGCCGGACTGATGGCCGCCAGGGCAGCCGCCGATCAGGGCGCGCGTGTCATCCTCAGCGAGCTCGAACCGCATTTCGGCGGCTCGGCCAACTGGTCGGGCGAGACGATCGACGGGATGCCCGGGGCCGACTGGGCAGCGCGAGCCGCCGGCCAGCTCGAAGGCTATGACAATGTCCGCCTGCTGCCACGCACCACGGTCTGGGGCTATTACGACGGCAACACGCTCGCCGCGCTTGAACGGGTTGCCGACCACAAGGAGAGGCCCGGCAAGGGCGAACCACGCCATCGCTACTGGATCATTCGCGCCAAGTCGGTGGTGCTGGCCACCGGCTCCTTCGAGCGGCCGCTGGTGTTTCCGGGCAACGATCGGCCGGGAGTGATGCTGGCGCATGCCGCCGAACGCTACGCCAACGAGTACGGCGTGCTGGCGGGCAACAGGATCGCACTGTTCACCAACAATGACAGCGCCTATCGCTCCGCCCTGGCGCTGAAGAAGGCCGGTGCGGCGATTGTCGCCATCGTCGACGTGCGGCCGGAGCTTTCGAGCGAGACGCGCGAGCTCGCCGATGAAGCGGAAGCCAAGATCCTTTTCGGTCACGCCGTGGTCGCCACCGAAGGCCGCAAGGCGCTGTCCGGCGTCAAGGTGCAGCGCTTCGACATGGTCAACGGCGCGCTTGCCGGCGAGGCGCGCAGCATTCAAGCCGACTGCCTGCTGATGTCGGGAGGCTGGTCGCCGACCATCCATCTGGCCAGCCAGGCCGGCGCCAAGGCGGAATGGAATGCCGCCAGACAAGCCTACCTGCCACCGAAGCCAACCCAGCAATGGATTGGCGCCGGCGCTTTCACCGGCAGCTTTTCAACCGCCGAGGCAATCGCCGAAGGCCGCGCCGCCGGGCTTTCGGCGGCAGGTGGAACAGGCGTGCCTACGGCCCTGCCGGTCGTCGAAGCCGCACCCGGCGGTCCCGACCCGGCGCCGGTGTTCGAGATCAGGGCCAATGGAAAAAGCTTCGTCGATTTCCAGCACGACGTGACCGCGGAGGATGTACGGCTTGCACATCGCGAAGGCTTCGTCTCGGTCGAGCATCTGAAGCGCTACACCACGCTCGGCATGGCGACCGACCAGGGCAAGAGTTCCAACATACCCGGCCTCGCCATCATGGCCGAGGCGCTGGGCAAGCCGATTCCCGAAGTCGGCACGACACGCTTTCGCCCACCTTTTTCGGCCGTGTCGATCGGCTCACTCGCCGCCGAGCGTTTCGGCGACCTGAGGCCCCAACGGTTGACGCCGATGCATGACTGGCACGTCGCCAACGGCGCGACCATGTATTCGGCCGGCCTCTGGTATCGCCCGATGATCTATGGCGATCCCGGCGAGACGATCGAGCAGGCCTATGTGCGCGAAGCCAGGGCGACGCGCGAGAGCGCCGGCATCGTCGATGTCTCGACGCTGGGCAAGATCGCCGTGCAAGGCCCGGACGCGGCGGAATTCCTCGACCAGGTTTACACCAACATGTTCTCGACATTGGCCGTCGGCAAGGCCCGCTACGGGTTGATGCTGCGCGAGGACGGCCTCGCCTTCGACGACGGCACGACGTGGCGGCTCGGCGAACAGGACTTCCTGATGACCACCACGACCGCCAATGCCGGCAAGGTGATGCAGCATCTGGAGTATTTCCTCGACGTCATCTGGCCGGAGCTGAAGGTCCATGTCACCTCGGTGACCGACGAGTGGGCGGGTGCGGCGATCGGCGGGCCAAAGGCGCGAGCCATTCTTGCTGCCTGCGTCACCGGCACCGCCGTCGACAACGCAACCCTGCCTTTCATGGGCATCGTGCGCGGCAAGATATCAGGCGTGCCGGTGATGATCTGCCGGCTTTCCTTCTCCGGGGAAATGGCCTTCGAAGTCTACTCCGGCGCCGGCTACGGCACCCATGTCTGGGAAGCCTTGATCGAAGCCGGCAAGCCATTCGGACTGGTGACTTACGGGCTTGAGGCACTTGGCACGTTGCGCATCGAGAAAGGCCACGTCACCGGCGCCGAGATCGACGGCCGCACCACCGCACGAGACCTGCATCTCGACTGGATGCTGTCCAGGAAGAAGCCCTTCATCGGCTCGGCGATGATGGACCGCGAGGGCCTGATCGCGCCCGACAGGCTGGAACTCGTCGGCCTGATCTCGCTGGACAACCAGCCGCTCAACGGCGGCGCGCACATCGTCGAAGCGCTTGACGAAGCCAATCCGCACGATTCCATCGGCCACATCACCGCTTGCTGTTATTCGCCGGCGCTCGGCAAGTACATCGCGCTCGCTTTGGTCAAGGACGGCAAGGCACGACGCGGCACACGCGCCCATATCTCCGATCCTCTGCGCAACCGGTTCGGCCCGGTCGAGATCGTCTCCAATCACTTCTTTGATCCGGACGGGAGCCGCATGCATGGTTGAGCGCCAATCCCCGCTTGAGCTGGAGCTGCGCACCGGCTCGCATGGCGATTTCGAACGCGGCATCGAGGTCATCCTCTCCGAAACCAGGCCGGGATCGATCCTGCAGCTCGCTGCCTGGCCGGGCCAGGAGAAGGCGTTGATAGCAGGCATTCGCACCGTTACCGGCCTTGCGCTGCCCGACGGCGCCGGCGCCGGCAGCACCAACGGCGTGAGGTCGGTGTTCGGATTTGCACCGGGAAAATTCACCGTGGTCGACGAGGCCGAGGGCCTGGCGTCGGCCTTTGCCAAGGTCGTCACCCCTGACATCGGCACGGTGACCGACCTGTCGCACGGCCGCACCGCGATCCGCATCGCCGGACCGAAGGCGGAATGGGTGCTGGCAAAGTTCTTCGCCATCGACTTCGCGCTGCCGGCCTTCCCGGTCGGTGCCGGCCGCTCGACCATGCATCATGATGTCTTCGCCCAAATCCAGCGCACCGGCGCCGACCAGTTCGACATCTATGTGTTCCGCTCGTTTGCGCGCTCGTTCTGGAAAGCGCTCTGTCACGCCAGCGAGGAAGTCGGCTACGAAGTGCAGTAGACCGACGCGGCGCGTCGTCACCACGCTTGGCATCACCTCAACTGGCGAACGTCACCCACTCTTCCAGCGGCGCGCGGTCGGTGCGGAACGCGTTTTCGGGCTTGGATTTGTCCTCACGGCCAAGCGCCATGCCGCAGACGACGATCTCCTCGTCGGGAATGTTGAGCACCGGCCTGATCTGCTTGTGATAGGGTGCAAAGGCCGCCTGGGGGCAGGTGTGCAGGCCCCTGCCCCGCGCCGCCACCATGATGTTCTGCAGGAACATGCCGTAATCGATCCACGACCCCTTGTTCAGCCGCCGGTCGACGGTGAAGATCATGCCGACCGGCGCGTCGAAGAAGACGAAGTTGCGGTCGTGCTGCGCGCGCATCCTGTCGACCTCACGCCGGCCGATGCCGAGCACGCTGTAGAGGCCGAAGCCGTTGGCCCGCCGCCGGGTCAGATAGGGCTCGAAGAACTGGTCGGGATAGTAGCGATACTCGTCCCACTCGGCCTTTTCGGCACGGATGCCGGAGTTGAGGATGGCGTCGGTGATCCGCTGCTTGACCTCGCCCTTGGTGACGTAGACCCGCCAGGGCTGCATGTTGGTGCCCGAAGGCGCACGCGCGGCAACGGCGAGTATGGCGCGGATCGTCTCGTCGTCGACCATGTCGGGCAGGAACGCCCGCACCGAACGGCGCGACGTGATCGCCTCGTCGACGATCGCCGCGCCATCCGTAATCTTAGTCCTGTTTTCCAGCATGGGCGTCCCTTTGCGCGTGCCCCGGAAACCGGAATCGATTCCGGAAAGGATACATGCGCCGTCTAGAAATGAGAGAGCACCATTGCGGTCCAATTTGACGCATGGCGCTCTAACGCAAGCCTCGACCGGACGCCCTCACTCGCCGTTCGTGGCCGAGCCTTTGCCTGAACCGTCAAAACGGCGCAAGCAAATCTTGTGGCCTCATGAAAATTGCCTTGATTTTTTCACGAACTTGACCCCTCATGAAATTTGCCCCCAATTTTTCACCAGGGGGTATTTCACCAGAGAGATTTTCACCGAGAAAAAAGCTTTGACCTCAACCGCCGTCAGATCGGAGCAGGAAAACCGCGAACGGCTGCTGGCCGGCGATATCAGGGCGCTGCGCAGGGCGCGCGGGCTGACGCTTGCCGAGACCGGCCTGAAGCTCGACCGCTCGGTCGGCTGGGTCAGTCAGGTCGAGCGCGGCCTGTCGATACCGTCGCTCAGCGATCTCAGAGGCTTCGCGGAATTGTTCGGCGTGCCGGTCAGCCTGTTCTTCAGCCACGACGTGCCCGTCGAGAACGAGCGCGGCGTGGTCGTCCGCGCCGGCAGCCGCCGCACGCTTGGCACAAGCGATTCCGGCCTGGTGGAGGAGCTTCTGTCACCCGATCTCGGCGGTAGCTTCGAGATGCTGCGTTCGGTCTTCGCGCCGGGTGCTGAACTGAAGACCGAAGCCCGCCGGCCGACGGAGGAAGCCGGATATGTCGCTTCCGGCAGCTTCGACATCGAGATATCAGGCGTCTGGCACCGGCTTGTTGAGGGTGACTCGTTTCGCTTCGACGGCAAGCCGTTCCGCTGGCGCAATCCCGGTGCGGAGCCGGCGGTGGTCATCTGGGTGGTTTCGCCACCTGTCTACTAGAGGTCTGGAGAAGAGTATGGCCGGTTTGCCGACTACGGCACGTGTGGTGATCATCGGAGGCGGTGTCGTCGGTGCGTCGGCGCTCTACCATCTCGCCAAGGCGGGCTGGACCGACTGCGTGCTCCTGGAAAAGAACGAGCTCACCTCCGGCTCGACCTGGCATGCGGCCGGCAACGTGCCGACCTTCTCCTCGTCATGGTCGCTGATGAACATGCAGCGCTATTCGACCGAGCTCTATCGCGGGCTGGCCGATGCGGTCGGCTACCCCATGAACTACCACGTCACCGGCTCGCTCAGGCTGGCCCATACGGCAGAGCGCATGCAGGAGTTCCAACGCGCCAAGGGCATGGGCCGCTACCAGGGCATGGACATCGATGTGGTCGGCCTCGACGAGATCAAGCGCCGCTACCCGTTCATCGAAACGCATGAGTTGAAGGGCGCACTCTACGATCCGAGCGACGGCGACATCGACCCGGCGCAGCTGACCCAGGCGCTGGCCAAGGGCGCCCGCGACCTGGGTGCGAAGATCATTCGCTTCTGTCCGGTCACCGGCGTGCGCCGCGACAAGGACGAGTGGGTGGTCGAGACCGCGCAGGGCGAGATCCGCTGCGAGATCGTCGTCAACGCGGCCGGCTACCGTGCGGCCGAAGTCGGCAGGATGTTCGGCCGCGACGTGCCGATGATGGTGATGAGCCATCAATATATCCTGTTCGAGGAAATCCCCGAACTGGCCGCGTGGTCGAAGGAGCAAGGCAAGAAACTGCCGCTGCTGCGCGATGTCGACACCTCCTATTATCTGCGCCAGGAAAAGAACGGCATGAATCTCGGTCCCTATGAGCGCAATTGCCGTGCCCATTGGGTCGGCCACAACGATCCGATGCCAGCCGATTTTTCGTTCCAGCTGTTCCCAGACGATCTCGACCGGCTCGAGGACTATCTGGCCGATGCCGTCGCCCGCGTGCCGATTCTCGGCACCGCCGGCCTGTCCAAGGTCATCAACGGTCCGATCCCCTACGCGCCGGACGGCAACCCGCTGATCGGCCCGATGCCCGGCGTGCCGAACGCCTTCGAGGCCTGCGTCTTCACCTTCGGCATCGCCCAGGGCGGCGGCGTCGGCAAGGTGCTGGCCGAATGGGTGACTGAGGGCCAAACCGAATGGGACATGTGGTCCTGCGATCCGCGCCGCTTCACCGGCTTTGCCTCGGCCCCGGATTACTGCGTCGCCAAGGGCATGGAAATCTACGGCAACGAATATGCCATCCAGTTCCCGCGCCATGCCTGGCCGGCAGGCCGCGACCGCAAACTGTCGCCGATCCATGATCGCATCAAGGCGCTCGGCGCTTGCTTCGACGCCTATAATGGCTGGGAGCGCGCCACCTGGTACGCGCAGGCCGGCGACGACGTCTCGGAAACCGCGACGCTGACCTTCCGCCGCGACGGGCCGTGGCAGCATCGCGTGCGCGAAGAATGCCTTGCCGTGCGCGATGCCGCCGGCATTTTGGACCTGCCCGGGTTCTCCCGCTTCAATCTCGACGGTCCGGGCGCGGCCGACTGGTTGAGCCAACAGATCACCGGCCTGGTGCCGAAACCCGGCCGCATCGGCCTCGTCTATTTTGCCGACGACAAGGGCCGCATCGTCACCGAAATGTCTGCCGTTCGCCACGACGAGAATTTGATGACGCTGATCACCGCCGCGGTGGCGCAATGGCACGATTTCGAATGGCTGAAATGGCGCATGCCGAAGAACGCCTCGTTCAGGCTGTTCGACCGGACCGAGGAATACGCAACGCAGATCCTCGCCGGGCCCAATTCGCGAAAAATCCTCGCCGATGTCTGCGCCGCCGACCTTGCTCTGCCTTGGCTGACCCACCAGGAGACGACAATTGCCGGCCGTTGGGCAAGGCTGGTGCGCGTGTCCTTCGCCGGTGAACTCGGCTGGGAAATCCACACCAGGATCGACGACACCGCCGCCATCTTCGACGCCGTCTGGGCGGCTGGGCAAAAGCATGGCCTGAAACCGTTCGGCATGTACGCGCTGGATTCATTGCGGCTTGAAAAATCCTATCGCGCCTGGAAAGGCGACCTGTCGACCGACTATTCGATCCTGCAGGGCGGGCTGGAGCGTTTCGTGAAATGGGACAAGCCGGATTTCCGTGGCAAGGCGGCGCTGCAAAACGAGAAGCAGCAGGGCGTGAAGAAGCGCTTTGTCACGCTGGTCGTCGAAAACCCCGGCGACTGCGACGCGCCAACCATGTCGACGCTGTGGCATGACGGCCGGATCGTCGGCGAGACGACGTCCGGCGGCTGGGGTCATCGGATCGACAGGTCGATCGCGCTCGGCATGCTGCGCGCCGACCTGACTGAGCCGGGAACTGCGGTCGAGGTCGAGATCTTCGGCGAACGCTTCAAGGCGGTCGTGCAGAAGGACGAACCGCTGTGGGATCCAAACAACGAGAGGTTGCGCGCATGAATTCAGTCATTCTCACCGACGGCGGCATGGGCCAGGAACTGGTCCGCCGCAGCAGCTCCGAGCCGACGCCGCTATGGTCGGCCAGGGTGCTGATCGACGAACCGGATCTGGTGCGCGACCTGCATGCGGAGTTCATTCGGGCCGGCGCCCGCGTCATCACCATCAACACCTATTCCGCAACCCCCGAGCGGCTGGCGCGCGAGGGCGCGGAAGAGCTGTTCAAGCCGCTGCAGCAGCGCGGCATAGAACTGGCAAGGCAAGCGCGCGACCAGGCCGGCGACGCGGCAATCGCCGGCTGCCTGTCGCCGCTGTTCGGCAGCTACGCACCGGCCCTGACGATATCCTTCGAGGATACGCTCGACATCTACCGCCGCATCGTTGCCGAGCAGGCCGACGGTGTCGATCTGTTCCTGTGCGAGACCATGGCGTCGGCCGAGGAGGCGCGCGCGGCTGTCACCGCCGCGTCGGAAAGCGGCAAGCCGGTGTGGGTGTCGTGGACGCTCGCCGATCACGGCGCGCCGCGGCTGCGCAGCGGCGAAACCATAGCGGCGGCAGCAAGAGCTCTCGACGGCCTGCCGGTCGCAGCCAGGCTGATCAATTGCTGCCGGCCCGAAGCCATTGCAGCAGCGCTGCCCGAACTGATCGCTCTCGGCGGGCCGGTTGGCGCCTATGCCAACGGCTTCACCTCGGTCGAGGCGCTCAAGCATGGCGGCACGGTGGAAGTGCTGCACGCCCGCCACGACCTCGATCCGGATGCCTATGCCGACCAGGCGGTCGGCTGGGTCGAGGCCGGCGCCGACATCGTCGGCGGCTGCTGCGAAGTCGGGCCGCCTCATATCGCCGCCCTGCGTGACCGACTCGAACAGGCCGGCTACGAAATTTCGGGAGTAGCATAATGCCCAGACCGTCATCGCGCATTTCCGGCATCGTGCCTTCGGGCAAGGACGGCTGGGAGGTCCATTTCGCCGCCTGGACGCGCAAGCAGGCCGGCGAGGACATCATCATGCTGTCGGTCGGCGACCATGATTTCGACACGCCAACGGAAACGATCGAAGCCTGCGTGACGGCGGTTCGCGCCAGCAATCACCACTACACCCCGCTTGCCGGCATTCCGCGCCTGCGCAAGGCCATGGCGGCGGCCTCGACTGCGTGCACGGGCATTACGACCAACCCCGACCAAGTCATCGCCACACCGGGCGGGCAGGCTGCACTTTATGCGGCGGTGCAGGCCGTTCTCGACCAGGGCGACCATGCCATCGTGGTGGCGCCCTATTACGCGACCTACCCCAACACCTTCAGTGCGGCGGGCGCCGATTTCACCGTGGTCGAGACACCGGCCGAGGATGGTTTCCAGCCGCGCGCCGCCGACATTCGCGCAGCACTTCGGCCGAACACCCGCGCCATCCTGATCAACACGCCGAACAACCCGACGGGTGCCGTCTATTCGCGCCAGCGGCTGGAAGAGCTGGCGCAGATCTGCCGGGAGCATGACCTCTGGCTGCTGTCGGACGAGGTCTATTGGACGCTAGGCGGCGGCGAGCACGTCTCGCCGCGTTCGCTGCCCGGCATGGCGGAACGCACGCTGGTCATCAATTCCATGTCGAAGAGCCACGGCATGACCGGCTGGCGCATGGGCTGGCTGAGCGGGCCCGAACAGATGATCTCGCTGCTGACCAACCTCAATCTGGTGACCACCTACGGCCTGCCGGCCTTCATCAGCCTCGCTTGCGCCGAGGCGCTGGAAAACGGCTACGGCGTCAAGGAGATCGCCGAACGCTATGCCGCACGGCGCGGCGTCGTCCTCGATGCCATGCGCGGCATGAACAACATCACCGTGCGCGGCTCCGAAGGCGGCATGTATGTCATGCTCGACATCTCGGCTCTCGAGCCGGACGACGAGAAATTCGCCTGGGCTCTGCTCGACAAGGAAAAGGTCGGCGTCATGCCCGGCTCGAGCTTCGGCGAGGCCGCCGCCGGCCATATTCGCGTCAGCCTCTGCCAGCCTGAGGCGGTGCTTCTGGAAGCAACCCTTCGCTTGCGCCGCTTCGCGTCCAGCTATCGCCGTGAGGCCGCATGAGCGCCCTGCCCCAGAAAACCATTCTGGCCAAAACCATTCCTCCCAAGGCGAGGGCCGTCATCATCGGCGGCGGCGTCTCCGGCTGCTCGGTCGCCTATCACCTGGCCAAGCTCGGCTGGACCGACATCGTTCTTTTGGAACGCAAGCAGCTGACATCGGGCACGACATGGCACGCCGCCGGCCTGATCGGCCAGTTGCGCGGCTCGCAGAACATGACGCGGCTGGCGAAATATTCGGCCGACCTCTACGTCAGGCTGGAGGCCGAGACCGATGTCGGCACCGGCATGCGCCAGGTCGGTTCGATCACCGTGGCGCTGACCGAGGAACGCAAGCACGAGATTTATAGGCAGGCGTCGCTCGCCCGCGCGTTCGATATCGACGTGCGCGAGATTTCGCCAAACGAAGTCAAGCAGATGTACCCGCATCTTAATGTTTCCGATGTGGTCGGCGCCGTGCATCTGCCGCTCGACGGCCAATGCGACCCGGCCAATATCGCCATGGCGCTGGCCAAGGGTGCGCGCCAGCGCGGTGCGACGATCGTCGAGAATGTGAAGGTCACCAAGGTTCACACCAGGGATGGCCGCGTCACCGGCGCTTCCTGGACGCAGGGCGACGAGCAAGGCATGATCGAGGCCGACATCGTCGTCAATTGCGCCGGCATGTGGGCACGCGAGCTTGGCGCCCAGAACGGCGTCAGCATCCCGCTGCATGCCTGCGAGCATTTTTATCTCGTCACCGAACCGATCCCCGGCCTGACCCGGCTGCCGGTGCTGCGCGTGCCGGACGAGTGCGCCTACTACAAGGAAGATGCCGGCAAGATGATGCTCGGCGCCTTCGAGCCGGTGGCCAAGCCGTGGGGCATGGACGGCATAAGCGAAGATTTCTGCTTCGACCAGTTGCCCGAGGATTTCGAACATTTCGAGCCGATCCTCGAAATGGGCGTCAACCGCATGCCGATGCTGGCCAGCGCCGGCATCCACACTTTCTTCAACGGCCCCGAGAGTTTTACGCCTGATGATCGCTATTATCTCGGCGAGGCGCCGGAGCTTTCCGGCTACTGGATGGCGACCGGCTACAACTCCATCGGCATCGTCTCCTCAGGCGGCGCCGGCATGGCGCTGGCGCAATGGATCAACGATGGCGAAGCACCCTTCGATCTGTGGGAGGTCGACATCCGCCGCGCCCAGCCGTTCCAAAAAAACCGCCGCTATCTCAGAGAGCGCGTCTCCGAGACGCTCGGCCTGCTCTACGCCGATCATTTTCCGTACCGGCAGATGGCGACCTCTCGGAACGTCAGGCGCTCCCCGCTCCATGAACATCTGAAGGCACGCGGCGCGGTGTTCGGCGAGGTTGCCGGCTGGGAGCGGGCCAACTGGTTCGCGCATGAGGGTCAGGAGCGCGAGTACCGCTATTCCTGGAAACGGCAGAACTGGTTCGACAACCAGCGCGACGAACATCTGGCCGTCCGAAACGGCGTCGGCCTGTTCGACATGACCTCGTTCGGCAAGATCCGTGTCGAGGGCCGCGATGCCTGCGTCTTCCTGCAGAGGCTTTGCGCCAACGACATGGAGGTGGCGCCGGGCAAGATCGTCTACACCCAGATGCTCAACCAGCGCGGCGGCATCGAGAGCGATCTCACCGTCTCGCGGCTGTCTGAAACCGTGTTCTTCCTCGTCGTGCCGGGCGCCACGCTGCAGCGTGATCTCGCCTGGTTGAAAAAACATCTCGCCGATGAATTCGTCGTCATCACCGATGTCACCGCGGCCGAGGCCGTGCTCTGCCTGATGGGCCCGGATTCGAGGAAGCTGATTCAAAAGCTGAGCCCGAACGATTTCTCCAACGAAACCAATCCGTTCGGAACGTTTCAGGAGATTGAAATCGGCATGGGGCTGGCCCGCGCCCATCGCGTCACCTATGTCGGCGAGCTCGGCTGGGAGCTTTATGTCTCGACCGACCAGGCCGCACACGTGTTCGAGGCGATCGCTGAGGCCGGCGCCGATGTCGGCCTGAAGCTTTGCGGCCTGCACACGCTGGATTCCTGCCGCATCGAAAAGGCCTTCCGGCATTTCGGCCACGACATCACCGACGAGGACAATGTGCTGGAGGCAGGCCTTGGATTCGCAGTGAAGACTGCCAAGGGCGATTTTCTTGGCCGCGATGCCGTGCTGAGGAGACAAGAAACCGGATTGAACCGGCGGCTGGTGCAGTTCCGTCTGAAAGACACGCAACCGCTGCTCTTCCATAATGAAGCGATCCTGCGCGACGGCAAGATCGTCGGTCCGGTCACCTCGGGCAATTACGGCCATCATCTCGGCGGAGCTATCGGCCTAGGCTACGTGCCGTGCCAGGGAGAGAGTGAGGCGGATGTGCTGTCGTCGTCGTACGAGATCGAGATCGCCGGCGAGCGCTTCGCCGCGGAAGTGTCGCTGAAGCCGATGTATGATCCGAAGGCGGAACGGGTGCGGATGTAGGGCGCCCTTCCCTTCTCCCCTTGTGGGAGAAGGAGATCTCCGCCAGCTCAAAACCGCTCCAGTTTCGCCCGCACTTTCGCAAGGAAAGCAGCCCGGCTCCGGGGTGTCGACGCATCCATCAGGTAGTGCGCCAGAAAGAACGTCCTGCAGCGGGTCGCGCAGAGCGCCCGCATGCCGCGCAGGATTGTCTTGCGTCCCGGCTGGCCGACGACGACGCTCCACCAGGTCGGTGCGCCGCAGGTCGTGATCACCCCGATCTTCGTCACATGCCTCATCAGCGACTGGATCCGTCCCTTGCCGGCCGGCAGTCGGAAGGCGACTTCGGTCGCCCAGACCCGGTCGAGCCAGCCCTTCAGCATTGCCGGCAACCCGTACCACCATGTCGGATAGATGAAGAGGATTGCCTGGGCCCAGTTGAGATTTTCGAAATGCGGCTTGAGCGCCGGATCCTGCGGGGCGTGCTCGTTATAGAAGCGTCGCTCGTCGCAGCCCATGACCGGATCGAAATTTTCCGCATAGAGGTCGAGCAGCCGCACCTCCCAGCCTCTCGCCTCCAGCACCTCGATGGCACTATCCCGGATCGCGGCGCAAAAGCTTTCCGGGACCGGATGGCAATAAACCACCAGGACCCGCATCAGAAGGCATCCATGCTGGCGGCGACTTTCGCCGTAAATCTCTTCCGCGTTTCATCGGTCGACAGGTTCATCGAATAATGCGCGAGATAGGACACCGAGGCGCCTGGCTTGACCGTCGCGCGCAACACACGCTTGACCAGCTTGCGCGGCGGGTCGCCCATCAGCATGGCGTGGAGCCGGCTGCCGCCATAGGTGGTGACCGCCGCCACCTTGCGGATGTTGTGCAGCGAAGGCTGCACCTTGCCATTGACCAGCTTGAACGAGACGCCGGGCAGGAAGACGCGGTCGAAAAAGCCTTTCAGGATCCCCGGATAGCCGTAGTTCCACACCGGAAACGACAGCACCAGCGCCTCTGCCCGCAGCAGGCGCTCGACATAGGGCGCTGCCGGATCACCGACGCCGCGCTCGTCGTGATAACCGAGCCGCTCGGCCCGTGTCAGCCGCGGGTCGAAATCCTCGGCATAGAGATCGCAGTCGTCGACGGCGTGGCCGGCGGCCATCAGCCGCTCGACGATCGTCCGGTGCAGACCGGCGTTGAAGCTGGTTTCGACCGGGTGGGCATAGAGCACGAGGATTTTCACCGAAGACCTCGCAGGTCAGCGCGACAGCGCCACACGCTCGTCATCGTTCACCCCGCCTTCTGCAACCCCTTGAACAGGAACGACTTGCCCGAGCGATAGTCGTAGTCCGGGTTTTCCCAGGCGATCATCTTGCCGGGGTTGAGCAGCCCTTGCGGGTCTGTCTCGCGCTTGAAGGCGAGTTGTACCTCGTCCGTCTGCTTCATGCCGCCCTCTTCCAGCGTGTAGCGGTGCGGATTGAAGACCCAGCAGCCATTGTCCTCATGGATGCGGATGATCTCGTCGAGCCGCTCGGCCGTGGTGAAGCGGACCAGCGGCAGTCCGGCGACGCCGATCGCGCCGTCGAAGCGGATGAATTCGAGATGCACCGGCACCTCGTCGCCGAAGCGGTCGATCATCGCCTTGACGTAAGCGAGGTGATCCGGCGAAGGATAACGGGTCTGCAGATAGGTAATATTAGGGTCGACCCTGATGGCGCGCAGCGTCGTGTGGTTCCAGGTCAGCTCATAGGCCGGCGGCAAGCCCTTGAGATCGGCCTCCTTGTCAGCGCGGAAGACGATCTCGCCCTTGCTGCGCGCCGTGAGGGCGACAAAGGCGTCCATCGCCTGCGGCGCGATCATGCAGACGACGATGCTTTGCTCGCGCCGGAAGAATTTCTGGTGCCGCTTGAAATAGTCGTAAGGGATCGGCGCGGCGATCGGCGTGATCAGCTTCGCCAGGATGCCGTCCTGGATGGCGAGATCGTTGCCGAAGCCGGCCGCATCCATGAAATCGTCGAAGCCGACGATGGCGTCGATCCAGTCGTAGGATGCGGTCAGCGGCATCTCGACCTCGGTGATGATGCCGTTGGTGCCGTAGGCATGCATCACCTTCAGCACCTCCTCACCGGCAAGATCCATGATGCGAGGCTCCGCCTCCATCGTCACGGTCCTGAGCCGGATGACGTTGCCGAGGTCGCGCAGCCCGCCCCAGCGGATCGAGCCGATGCCGCCCGAGCCGCCGGCGACGAAGCCGCCGATCGAAGCGGTGTTATAGGTCGATGGCGACATCCGAAGCTCCTGGCCGGAATGGGCGCGCGCCGCCCTGTCGATGTCGGCGAGGATGGCACCGGGACCGGTCACGACGCGGCCGGGCGCGATCGCCTTGATTGCGTTCATCTCGGCGAGATTGAGCACCACGCCGCCGGACAAGGGCATCGCCTGACCGTAATTGCCGGTGCCACTGCCGCGCGGCGTCACCGGAATGCCATGCCGGTGGCACGCGGCAAGCACGCGGATCACCTCGACTTCGGTCTTTGGCGTCACGATCAGGTCGCCGGTCACATGGTCGAGCTGTTGCTTCAGCACCGGGCTGTACCAATAGAAATCGCGGCTCTTCTGCTGGATGATCGCCGGATGGTCGTCGATCTTCAGACCGTCGAGGTCGCGCTTCAGTGCCGAAATGTCCATCATCTCTCCATCAGATCGTCGAGTTCGGCATAGTCGGGCAATTGGCGCTCGATGGCGCGACCATCCCGCACCACGATGCGATCCGATTCGGGCCGCGACAGCAATTCTGTCCAGTTCCGCCCCCTAAAGACGACGAAGTCGGCGCCACCGCCGGCGGCAAGGGTGCCGAACCCGTCGAGCCGCATCACCCTGGCCGGCGTCGAAGTCACCGCTTGCGGCCAGTCGCCGACCGGGTGATCGAAATGCAGTATACGCGTCGCCATGCGATAGACTTCCAGCATGTCGAGATCGCCATAAGCGTAGAACGGATCGCGGGTGTTGTCGGAGGCGACGGCGACGGGAATGCCGCGCGCCTTCATCTCGTGCAGCAGCGTCACGCCGCGCCAGCGCGGCGTGGTCTGGTCGCCGCGCCGGTCCTGCAGATAGAGGTTGCACATCGGCAGCGACACCACGGCAAGTCCCGCCTTCGCCATCTTGTCCAGCGTGTCGAGCACGTCGAGATCGGGCTGGCGTGCCAGCGAGCAGCAGTGGCCGACGAGGATGTTTCCCTCAAACCCGTTCCACAGCGCCGCCTCGGCGATCTTCTTCAGCGAGATCGCCGAGATGTCGTCGGTCTCGTCGGCATGGAAATCGAGGTCGAGGCCATGCTTGATCGCCTGCGCGAAAACCCGATCGAGAAGTTCTTCCAGATCCGGCAGCATATAGGTGACGACGCCAAGCACGCCGTTGGCCGCAGCGACGCGTTTGGCCAGGCTTTCAAACCATTTCTTGTCGCGCACGCCTTCGATGCCGAGCAGGCAAGCGGCCTGCAGCTCGACGCGGCCACGCCATTTCTCCCGTACCGTCTCGAACACCGGCCAGGAGATCTCCTCCTGCGGTGCGACGCTGTCGAGATGGGTGCGCAAAGCCCTGGTGCCGTGCGCGTAGGCGCAGCGCAGCGAAAAATCCATGCGGCGAGCGACGTCCTCGGCGCTCCAGCGGGCAGCACGGTCGGCGCCGGTGGCGTTCAGCGCACCCATGAAGGTGCCGTCCGGATTGGGTTTTCGAGGCCAGATATGACCTTTGTCGATATGCGTGTGGCAGTCGACGAAGCACGGCATGACGATACGGCCGCCGAGGTCGAGGGCGCCTGCGGGTTTATTGGACAGGCGATTCGCGACGATGCTGGCGATTTTGCCGTCGGCGACAGCGATGTCGGCGAGCGTAAAGCCGTCGCTGTCATAGGCAGCGGCAAGGTCGGGCGTGAGCGACTGATGAACACGAACGTTAGCAAGATGGTAAGGACCAGAGGCTGGTATCTCCAACACCATCATCGCTCCTGCTTCAGCGCACTCTCGTGCCAGCGTCGCAGGATCAGGTGCGAGATCAGCGACAGCACCAGGAAAATCAAAATGCCGGTGAACGAGATCAGGATCAGCGCCGCGAACAGCCGCGGTGCGTTGAGCCGGTAACCGGCCTCGATGATGCGCGAGGCCAGCCCCGACGACTGTCCCTGGGCCCCGGCGACGAATTCCGCCACCACCGCGCCGATCAGCGACAGGCCGCCGGCGATCTTCAGCCCGCCGAGGAAATAGGGCATCGCCGCCGGCAGGCGCAGGTAGCGTAATTGCTGCCACCGCGTCGCGCCGTTAAGTCTGAACATGTCGCGCAGATTGCGGTCGACCGAGTTGAGGCCGAGCGTCGTGTTGGACAGGATCGGGAAGAAGGCGACGATCCAGGCACACAGCAGAAGCTTGGTCGTCTGGTTGTCGACATAGATGTTGATCAACGGGAAGATCGCGACGATCGGCGTCACCTGCAGCACGATGGCGAACGGGAAGAACGACATCTCAACCCATTTCGATTGCGCGAACAACACCGCCAGCCCGACGCCGCCGATGACGGCCAGAAGCAGGCTGAGGAAGGTGATCCTGAGCGTCACCAGCAGCGAGGAGAACAGCAGCCCGGCATCGTCGAACAGCGTTTGCAGCACCACACCGGGGCGCGGCAGGATATATTTCGGGATGTCGTTCCAGATGCAGATGCGATCCCATAGCCAGATTGCCAGGACCATGATCGCCAGCGGCAGCAGCCAGCGGCCGATCCGCTCGAGCCGCTCCTGGCGCACGCGACGCGCCTCCTCTGGATCCAGGGTTACGGCAGGATGATCAATGGCCGTCATGATGCGGTCCCGCGGTTGAGTTGATGGCGCCGATCAGCACATCGGACGCCTGGCGGCAGAGCGCGGCATAGTCGGGCGAAGTGCGGAAGGCCTCGTTGCGCGGATAGGACGCATCGATGGCGAGTTCTTTGAAGACCCTGCCCGGTCGCGCCGCCATGACGACGACGCGGTTGGAGAGAAAAACGCTTTCGAAGACACTGTGGGTCACGAAGACGACGGTAAAGCGCTCGTCCTGCCACAGTTCCAGAAGATCGTTGTTGAGCTTGAAGCGGGTGATCTCGTCCAATGCCGCAAATGGCTCGTCCATCAAAAGCACGCGCGGCTTGGTCACCATGGCGCGGGCGATCGAGACGCGCATCTTCATGCCGCCGGACAATTCGCGCGGCACGGCTTTCTCGAAGCCGGTCAGGTGAACCCGCGCCAGCATCTCCATCACGACAGGCGCAGCCTTGGCCCGCGACACGCCCTTCAGCCTGAGCGGCAGCCAGACATTGTCGAAGACATCGGCCCACGGCAGCAGCGTCGGTTCCTGGAAGACGAAGCCGATGTCAGAGCGATCGGCAGCGCTGTTGCCGCGCCAGTCGAGCAGGCCGGAGGTCGGCGTTGCAAGACCGGCGATGAGGCGCAAGGCCGTCGACTTGCCGCAGCCGGACGGGCCGAGAAGGCTGAGGAAGTCGCCTTCCCGGATCGTCAGGTCGACGTCGCTGAGCGCTGTCACGCCGTTGGAAAAGACTTTGCCGACGCCGCGCAGCGCCAGCAGCATCGGACCTTTGCCCGATGCGCTTGCCGGCGCTTGCGCCACTTTCTCCTGCATCATGCCCGGGTGCTATTTCTTCAGGTCGATCCCGACGCCCTTGTTGACGAAGGCCAATGTGTAGGACTTTTTGATGTCGACGTCGGCCGGCACGACCTTGGCCTTGACCATCTTGTCGTAGAAGCTCTGGATGCGCGCGTCGGTCATCGCGCCGATGCCGAGTTTTTCCGTATCGCCGGAATCGACGATGCCGAATTTCTTCATCTGCTCGATTGAGAACGCGATCTGCTCGTCGCTGATGTCGGGGTTGTCCTTCTTGATCGCCGCGTTGGCGGCAGCGTTGTCGCCGTAGAGATAGTTGTACCAGCCCTTGGCCGAGCCATCGACGAAGCACTGAACCACCTCCGGCCGCTTGTCGATCGTCGCCTGCATGGTCTCGATCGTCGTCGCATAGGTGTCGAAGCCGTAGTCGGCGAGCAGGAACAGATTGGGCTGGAAGCCGCCTTCCTTGGCGACGGCGAAGGGCTCCGAGGTCACGTAACCCTGCTGGATCGACTTCGGATTGGCGATGAAAGGTGCGGGGTTGAACGTATAGGGCACGCGCTTGGCCGGATCGAAGCCGAACTCCGTGATCATCCACTGGAAATAGCTCTGTGCACCTTCGTCGCCGATAATGTACTGGTCAGCGTTCTTCAGATCCTCCCATCTGTCGAGCCCCTGACCCGGATGGCTCATGATCACCTGCGGCTCTTTCTGGAACGAGGCGGCGACGACACGCAGCGGAATCTCCTGCTGCACGGCGTCGAAGGCCTGCAGCATGTTGCCGCCCATGTAGAAGTCGATCTTGCCGGCAAGCAGCAGCGGCCGGCCACTGACCTGCGGGCCACCTTGCATGATCGTCACGTCGAGCCCGCACGCGGCATAGGTGCCATCAGCCACCGCCTGATAATAGCCGCCATGCTCGGCCTGGGCGAGCCAGTTGGTGCCGAAGGTGATCTTCTCGTTTGCTGCCGCGTTCAGCGTGCTTGCGGCAAGCAGCACGATCGCGCCAGCCGAAATCTTGAGTTTTCCGTCCATCCGCACCACCCTCAGTTGGCTCTGGCGCGCCGCGCGCCGAGCTCGACACCATCGATCGAAGAAGCAAGACACATGCCATCGCCCGGACCGCCCGCCTTGCGCAACAGTGGCGCGCGAAAGCCGGACCGGTCATGCCGTACCGGGGGCATCGTGCCTATTTTTTGAACGCCTGTCCATAATCGCCCTGATAGTATGCACTGCATCTTGAGGGCTCGCCCGATCCGGCTTTACGCTGGCAGCAGACTGGAGATTTTCATGTTCAAGTTCCTGACGCCGAAGTCGATCAAGCCGCCCTTTGCCCGCTACAGCCATGGCGTCGAGGTGCCGCCCGGCAAGCGGCTGGTGCTGTGTTCTGGCCAGGTCGCCATCACGCCGGACGATAAGATCCCGGAGAATGCCGGCGCGCAGGCCGAGCTCTGTTTTCAAAGCATCGCAGCGATTCTCGGCGACGCCGGGCTTGGACTTTCCGACATCGTGCGCATCAACGCCTATGTCACCGACCGCGTCTTCCTGAAACCCTATATGGACGTGCGCGATCGCCTGTTCACCAGCCCGGCGCCGGCTTCGACGCTGATGATCGTGTCCGGTTTCGCGCGGCCGGAATTCAAGGTCGAGATCGAGGTCATCGCGGCAGGGTGAGGAGCCGGCTGGAATCGACAGGCCGTTGATCTCCAGTTACACGACAAAGGCTGGTGCTGCCCCTCATCCGCCTGCCGGCACCTTCTCCCCGTATAGTGACGGGGAGAAGGGAAGCGCTCCAACGCTGGCGCACCCCTCTCCCCGTCTCTATACGGGGAGAGGGTACGGGTGAGGGGCAGCGCCAACGCCGCCAGTTTGCTCGAGGTTTCAAAATGACCGTTGCAACGAAACGCGTGTGGTGGGGCGACTATCGGACCACAGAATACGCCACCATCGACCCGGAGGCGACGATCGCCGTTCTGCCGGTGGCGGCGATCGAACAGCACGGGCCGCATCTGCCGGTCTCGACTGACAGCTCGATCATGAACGGCATGCTCGAAACGGTGATCGCGCGCCTGCCCGGCGATCTCGACATCCGCATCTTGCCGGTCCAGGCGGTGGGCAAGTCGAACGAGCACCTGCACGCGCCGGGAACCCTTACATTGCCGGCGGCGACCTTGATCGAGGCCTGGACCGAGCTCGGCCTGTCGATCGCCCGGGCCGGGTTAAGGAAGCTGATCGTCGTCAACTCGCATGGCGGCAACGAGGAGATCATGGGCATCATCACCCGCGAACTGCGCGTGCGGGCAAAGATGCTGGCGGTGAAGACGAGCTGGCAGCGCTTTGGCCGGCCGGCCGGCATGTATAGCGAGCTTGAGGACCGCCACGGCATCCATGGCGGCGATGTCGAGACCTCGCTGATGCTGCATTTCCGGCCGGATCTGGTCGACATGGCAAAGGCCGACAATTTCGTGTCCAACGTCGCCCGCGCCGAAAAGCAATTTGCGTTGCTGCGCCACACCGGAACGCACGCCTTCGCCTGGATCGCCACCGATCTCAACCCGAACGGCGTGGTCGGCGACGCCAGCATTGCAACGGCCGAAAAGGGCCGGCTGACCGCCAACCATCAAGCCGACGGTTTCATCAGCCTGTTGAAGGACGTGCGCAAGGCCAAGCTTGCAGATTGGCTGACCTAGGGATCTACTTCAGGTCAAGGTGAGCCGAAATGCGGATTTCTCTACACGCCCCGCTTGAGGTTCAAGGCAGACAGCCACTTTTGTGGCGCTAGTTTCCAGACCGTGCGTAAAGTAAAGTCTCGCCGATTGTTTCTACCCTCACGTCCAGCCGGTTGTTTCTAGTCTCACATCCATGGGTGCGCGATGGTTGTCGTTACAAAGGCACTGACCCTTGCTGACTTCCATGAGGCCCGCGCACTTATCGCGGAGATGGGTCAATGGGACGTTGCACAATGCGGCGTGCACGGTCTTTCCGTCGGAAGACGTGATTTCCGCCTACTATTCTGACGATGCCGCGAGCTTGTTGGAAAAGTGCACCTTGCCCAGCACAGGGATGTACCTCGCACGGATTGGCTCTGTCGCCTTGGGCTGCGTCGGCCACGTCAGCCATGGAGATGTTGCCGAGATCGTTAAGCTCTTCGTGCGTCCGGAAGGACGAGGAAAAGGCGTAGGAGCCCGCCTCCTTGAGACGGCGCTCGATGCTATCGAGGAGTCCAAGTGCCGAAAAGTGAACCTGGTGACAGTTTCATTCATGACGAGCGCTATCGTTCTTTACCGCAAGTTCGGCTTTCAAGAGTGCGAACCATTCGAACCAGCACCGAAGGGCTTGGAGGGGGTTACGCGATACATGGAAAGGGTCACCAAATAGCTTGGACGGCTGCCGTGAAAATAAGCGCGGCCTTAGCCCGATCGGGACTGATCAGGCCTCTGACCAGAATCAGCCGTCGATCTTCAACTCGAAAGGCGTGCCCTCGAAGGCCTCGGCGCCGCGCCCGATCGCCTCGATCGCACGGGTCATGCGGCCGTTGCGATCGAGCAGCGCGTCGGCGACCGCGATCAGCCGCGGATTGGGTGTCGCCGTCGGCGACAGTGCACGCAGCGTCTCAGCCAACTCGACCTCGCAGCGCTGCGGCGCCAGTGCCGCCGCGATGATGTAGGCCGAGGCCGTCGACCGGCTGATACCGGCATAGCAATGCACGACCAGCGGCCTTGCACGATCCCACCGGCGCGCGAAATCGAGCAGGTTGCGGACATGCCCCTCGCCCGGCATGGTCATGCCCTCCTGCGCCACCGCGATATCGTGCATGACCAGATGCAGATGGTTTTCCTGGGCGATCGACGCCGGCCGCGTCACCTCGGTGCCGGCGGCCAGCAGCGAAAGCAACCGCTCGGCCCCGGTCTTCGCGACGGTTTCCTCGACTTTTGAAAGCGAACAGACATGGATCATTGCTGGACCTCGCTGGTGTTATCGTGGCGCTGTTGCGACCAGTCGGCAAGAGCCGATTCGAGCCGCTGCCATTCCTCGCCCTCGCCCGGCAGCCCGGCGCGCAGCACCTCCGGCCGGCCGGAAAAATCCCGAAGCAGGATGCCGCGCTCGCCAAGCACCGAAAACAGACCGGCGGCGTCCGCCAGCCTGATAAAGCGGAACAGGGTGGTGCCGCCGTCGACCGGGACACCGAAGCGGCCGAACAGCGCATCGAGCCTCGCTGCATCCCTGGCCAGACGGCGCCGCATCTCGGCCTGCCAGCCGCTGTCGGCAAGCGCGCGGATGCCATATTCGAGTGCCGGACCGGCAACCGCCCACGGCCCGAACTGGGCCTCCAGCCGTTCGACCGTCAGCGCGTCGGCCAATGCAAAGCCGAGCCGCAGGCCGGCAAGACCAAAAAACTTGCCGAAGGAGCGCAGCACGACGATGCCGCCACGGTCGACATCGCCGGCCAGGCTCTCGCCAAGCGGGCCGACATCCATGAACGCCTCGTCGACGACCAGCAACCCGCCTCTGGCGCGCAAACTTTCGGCAAGCGCAAGCAGTTTCTTGCGCTCGACGATGCGACCGTCCGGATTGTTGGGGTTGACGACGATGGCAAGGTCGGCTCCTGCCAGGGCATCGAAATCGTCGACCTCCATCGCCGCATGGCCGGCGATGGCCGCTGCCCGCTGATGCTCGGCATAGGTCGGCCCGAGCACCAGCGCCTTGCCGGGGCTGACCAGCGAAGCGACGCGCGGCAACAGGATCTGCGTGCCCGGCGCTGCCACCACATTGGCCGCCGATGGCGCGCCATAGGCGCTTGCCGCGACATCGGCCAGATCACGGACCCGCGCGGCTTCCGGCAATCTCGACAGGGCGGTGGCGGGCAGCTCGAAAAACGGATAGGAGTGCGGATTGATACCGGTCGAGAGGTCGACGAAGGGCTGTGGCGCATGCGGAAAAAGCGCCCTCGCCCGGCCAAGGCTTCCGCCGTGATCCACCACTGCCGCCGCTCCATCAAGAGACTTCATGTCGATCCTGATCGCTTTCCTGTCACTGCTTGTTGAATTCGCTGTCGGCTATCCCAGCTGGCTGCTCGGCGCCATCGGCCACCCCGTCACCTGGTTCGGCAGGCTGATATCCTTTCTCGACCGCAGGCTCAACCGCGATACTGATTCCGACGCCCTGCGCCGCCGGCGCGGTGTTCATGCGCTGCTGATCATCGTGCTGGTGCCGGCCACCATCGCTTTCGCGGTGGAAACCATGCTTGCGGGCATTCCAGCCGGATTGATCCTCACCGCGCTCCTGGCGACATCGCTGCTGTCGCAGAAGAGCCTGGCCGAGCATGTCGAGGCGGTGGCCGACGGACTCGACAATGGCGGACTCGACATCGGTCGTGTTGCCGTCTCGCAGATCGTCGGCCGCGATCCGGAAAAGCTCGACAGAGCCGGTGTCTGCCGCGCTGCGATCGAAAGCCTGGCCGAGAATTTTTCCGACGGCGTCGTCGCGCCGGTCTTCTGGATCGGCGTCGGCGGGCTGGCCGGCGGCGTCGCCTACAAGGCCGCCAATACCGCCGATTCGATGATCGGCCACCGCACGCCGCGCCACGAGGCCTTCGGCAGGGCGGCGGCGCGCTTCGACGATCTGATCAACCTGCCGGCGTCGCGGCTGACCGCACTGCTTATCGTGCTGGCCGCCTTCCTCGTCAAAGACGCTGACGCCGGCAACGCCTGGCGCACCGTGCAGCGCGACGCGAAAAAGCACCGCTCGCCGAATGCCGGCTGGCCGGAGGCCGCGATGGCCGGCGCGCTCGGCCTGGCGCTGGCCGGGCCGCGCTCCTACGACGGCGTCATGGTCGACGACGCGTTCATGGGCGAAGGCGGCCGCCGCGATGTCGAGAGCGTGGACATCAGACGAGCGCTAAGACTCTATCAGGTTGCCGACTTTCTGCTGATGGGACTGTTCGGCTTGCTGTCGGTGATCGTTATCGTTGCGTGACTGCGGCCTCCCCTTCTCCCCTTGTGGGAGAAGGGGGCCGCGAAGCGGCCGGATGAGGGGTGTTCCAGCTGGTACCGACGGCGCTCCGTCCAGCACCCCTCAACCGTCTTGGCGCTACGCGCCAATCCACCTTCTCCCACAAGGGGAGAAGGAAGAAGAGGCGAACGAAACCTCAAAACTCTATGCCTTGCTGCGCTTTCACGCCGGCGGAAAAGTGATGCTTCGTAACTCCCATCTCGGTGACCAGATCGGCGGCATCGACCAGCGCCGGCTTGGCGTTGCGGCCGGTGACGACGATATGCAGGTTTTCGCGGCGGCCCTTCAGCGCCGCCACCACCGTGTCGAGATCGAGATAGTCGTAGCGCAGCGCGATGTTCAATTCGTCGAGCACCAGCAGGCTGATCGATGGATCGGCCATCAGTTCGAGCACCTTGGCCCAGCCAGCCTCGGCGGCGGCGATGTCGCGCTTCAGATCCTGCGTTTCCCAGGTAAAACCCTCGCCCATCGTGTGCCAGACGACCCGATCGCCGAAAGCGGCAAAGGCGTCCTTCTCGCCGGTGTGCCATTTGCCCTTGATGAACTGGACGACGCCGACGCGCCTGCCGTAGCCGAGCATCCTCAGCGCCAGCCCGAAGGCGGCAGTGGTCTTGCCCTTGCCGGGCCCGGTGTTGACGATCAGCAGTCCCTTCTCGACCGTCTTGGCCGCGACCTCGGCGTCCTGTACCGCCTTGCGCTTGGCCATCTTGGCGCGGTGGCGTTGCTCGTCCCTGTCGTCGATATCGGTCATATCACTTCACCTTGAGCGGCAGTCCCGCCACCATCAGCAGCACCGTGCCGGCGACGGCGGCGACCTGCTGGTTGAGCCGGCCGGCGGCATCGCGAAACCGGCGGGCAAGCGCATTGTCGGGCACGATGCCCTGCCCGACCTCGTTGGAAACCACGAACCACGGCCCGCGCGGCCGCGACAGCACATCCGCCAGCCCTCGGCATTCGGCCTCAATGTCGCGTTCGGCCAGCATGTGGTTGGACAGCCACAGCGTCAGGCAGTCGATCAGGACGGGCCGGCCGTCAGGCAGCGCCTCGATCGCGCCGACGAGATCGAGCGGCGCGTCGACGGTCGTCCAACCCTCGCCGCGCCGAGCCCGGTGCAGCGCGATGCGTTCGCGCATCTCGTCGTCATAGGCTTGCGCCGTGGCGATGTAGATCCACGGCGCCGGACAGGCCGTCACCAGGCTTTCGGCATGCGCGCTCTTGCCCGAGCGTGCACCGCCGACGACCAGGGTCAGCTTGCTGCCTGGAGCAGCGCGATCAGGCAAGGCTATCGCGCAGGCCGGTTGCGGTGCCGGTCAAGCGGCCGCGCACCAAGCCGACGGCAGCGCCGAGTACCAGCCAGAACACCAGATTGGTCAGCGTCACCGCCACCACGAACTGGTGGTGCAGGCCTTCCGGGATCGGCGATTCGAAACTGTCGGGCTGCGGCGCGCCGACAATATGCGGCGCCACGATCAACGCCACGGCAATCACCGCCAGCGGCAATGACTTGCGAAAGGCGAGCAGGCCGAGACCGGCAGCGCTCGCCACCACCGTCGCCGTCCACCAGATCTGGCGCTGGGCGAGATCGGCCGGCGGCATCGCCGGCAGTTCGGGCGGCAGGCCAAGGTTCGGGGCCAGCGTGAACACGGCAAAGCCGGCAAGGCCCCAGAACAGGCCCTGTCGCCAATTGCCGATGCCGCCGGCGAATTCCGAAGCGGCGACCAGGATCAGCGCAAAGCCGATGCCGGTGACGACGTTGGCAACGACGTTGAAGGCGAAGCGCTCGAAGCCATCGGCAGGCGCCCAGCCTTCCTCTTCCGCGGTGGCTGCTTCAGCCGGCACGGCGCTGCTCATGGCATTGCTGCCTGCTGTGGCCGGCGACAAACCATGGTCATGCGTGTGACCACCGCCGGCCTGTTCGTAGACTTCCGCCTTGAGGATGAGTGGCACCGTGGCGTAGGCCTGCATGCAGGCGAGAACGACGCCGGCCACTAGCCCTGCGATCGCCGCGATGAACACGACGTTGCGAAACAGTGTCATGGTGTCAGCCCCTCGTCAGTGGCAGGGAAAGCCCATCGAATGGCGATAGTCGTGGGCGGCATTGTGGACCGCATCGATATGCGAGAAGCCGACAAAGCCCATGACGAAAACGCCGAGAAATGCAGCAAGCGCCAACTGCACGAAGCGCGACTGCGAGGAGACGGAAGCGCCGAGCGAGACGGAAGCGGTATTCATGTCTTGTCCTTTCGCCCTCCACCCGAGGGCATAGAAGTCAGTTCTCCTGTCGCCGGCAGGTCTCCTGGCTCGCGGATCAGCGCCCTTCCCCACCTTCCCGAAGAAGCTCTTCCCGAAGAAAATCTTCAGTGGCATATGGAGAGGACTACCGCACACAGTTGCGGGGGCAGCCACGGCATCGGGCGAATTTTGCCCCTACCGCATTCCCTCTTGGTTCCAAAACGGAACCGACGACGGCTGCGACTATAGGCAGAATCGCCGCGCCCGGCAAACCAAATTCCGCCAGCTAGCAGCGCGAATGCGCCGTCTCTCGTGGGCTCTTCCTTCTCCCCTTGTGGGAGAAGGTGGCCTCGCGAAGCGAGGTCGGATGAGGGGTGTTCCAGCTTGGCACCAACAGCGCTCCGGCCAGCACCCCTCTTCCGTCTTGGCGCTGCGCGCCAATCCACCTTCTCCCACAAGGGGAGAAGGAAGAAGGGCGGCGCCTGTCTTCTTTTGTCCGGGGCAACCATGATAGTCGTCTTGCAGCACTGAATCAGAATTGCGAGACCATGACCATTCCTACGCCGGCCGTTCAGGACCGATCCAGGCGCATCATCGCCATCGACGTCGCCCGCGGCTTCGCTTTGCTTGCCATGGCGAGCTACCATTTCACCTGGGATCTCGAATTCTTCGGCTACACCGATCCCGGCCTGACCGCCTTTGGCTGGTGGAAATTCTACGCGCGCTGCATCGCTTCGACCTTCCTGTTCCTGGTCGGCGTCAGCCTGTTCCTCGCCCATGGCAAGCAAATCCGCTGGAGCGGCTTCTGGAAACGCTTCGCCATGGTCGGCGGGGCGGCGCTCGCCATATCGGCCGCTACCAGGCTTGCCACCCCCGACAGTTTCATCTTCTTCGGCATCCTGCACGAGATCGCGCTCGCCAGCCTGCTCGGCCTGGCGTTTCTGCGGCTGCCGGCGCTGCTGACGCTGGTTGTCGCAGCTTTCGTCATCACCGCGCCGCTCTACCTCAGGTCCGAGATCTTCGATCATCCGGCCCTGTGGTGGGTCGGCCTGTCGGCAACCAACCCGCGCTCCAACGATTATGTCCCGCTGTTTCCATGGTTCGGCGCTGTGCTTGTCGGTATCGCGGCGGCAAAACTCGCCTTCGCCTCCGGCGTGCTGACGCGGCTGGCGGGCCTGACGCCCGGCCGCTGGACTAATCCGCTGGTCTTTATCGGCCGGCACAGCCTCGCCTTCTATCTGATCCACCAGCCGGTGCTGATCGGCTCGGTCTGGCTGATTTCGCAAGTCATGCCGGCAGCCGTCGAAACCAGGCAGGTCACCTTCCTGAAAGAGTGCCAGGCATCGTGCGAGCAATCGCGCGACACGGAGTTCTGCAGCAGCTATTGTGTCTGCATGCTCAATACGCTCGAGGGCGAGGCCACGCTTGATCGGCTCTACCGCAACGACCAGGCTGCGGAATGGAAGGCGCATCTCGACGAGCTCGCCGGCGCCTGCACCGCCAAGGCCGACGGCACTTTGATGGAGGGAGGAGCACAATGACCGACCATCAGCAGAAACCGGGCCAACAGAAACCGGGACAGCAAAAACCGGGGTTTATACCGTGGCCGCCGCTGATCTATGTCGCGGCCATCGCCGTCAGCATCGCGCTTGGCTTGCTTTATCCGCTGCCATGGATCGGCGGCCTTTTGGGCGACATCCTGTTCGCGGCCGGCTGGGTGGCATTGTTGGGCGTCGTCGCACTCTGGTTCACGGCGATCCGCATCATGATCCGGGCAAAGACGACGCTCCACCCGAACGCCGTGCCGGACCATCTGGTTACATCGGGCCCCTTCGCCGTCAGCCGCAATCCGATCTATCTGGCCAACACGCTGCTGATGATCGGCGTCGCCCTTATCTCGGGGAACGTATGGTTCCTGCCGCTGGCGATCATCGCCGCCTTCGCAACGCAGAAAATGGCGATCGAGGGCGAGGAAAAGGTTCTGGCAACGAAATTCGGCAAGAAATACCGGGATTACGCAAAAAGGGTGCGGCGCTGGATTTGAGGCGGCAACCGATCAGGTGTTGACGCCGAGTTCCACCAGCCGCTCGACGCAGGATTCCTCGGCCTGGTCCAGTTCAGCCAAGGTTTCTTCGAGGTCGCGGCGCTTCTGGCGCAGATCCTCGCGCTTTTCCTCGATGCGCTTGATCATCAGGTTGAGCTGACCGACCTCGCCGGGCGGCTCCTTGTACATCTGGATGATTTCGCGGATCTCGTTGATCGAAAAGCCGAGCCTCTTGCCACGCATGATCTGGCGGATCAGATGCCGGTCCGACGGGCGAAATAGCCGCGTGCGGCCGCGCCGCACCGGCTGCACCAGCCCCTCGTCCTCGTAGAAGCGCAGCGTCCGCGTCGAAACGTCGAATTCGCGGGTCAGTTCGGTTATCGAATAATATTCCCGCATCATCACTCCAAATTCCCGGCCGCGCTGCGGGTTCCAACCATGCGGCCTCGCTATCCGCACGCGTTTCAGAATCGGCCGGAGGCTGTTCCAAAATCTCGCATGGCATTTACGTAAAAGTCAATTGAGTAGGCGTCGCTCACACGCCGAACCACCATGTGGCGAGGCCGAGAAAGGCAAAGAAGCCGACGACGTCGGTGACCGTCGTGACGAAAACCGCCGAAGCCACGGCCGGGTCGATCTTGAACCGGTCGAGCAGCAGCGGGATCAGGATGCCGGCAAGTGCCGCCACGAACATGTTGATGATCATCGCCGCGGCGATGATGCCGCCCAGGTTGGGATCGCGGAACCAGGCGGCCGCGACGATGCCGATCAGGATGGCGAAGATGATGCCGTTGATGAAGCCCACCCCCATCTCGCGGCGGATGATGCGGCCGGCATTGTAGATGTCGAGGTCCCTGGTCGCCAGCGCCCGCACCGTGACCGTCATGGTTTGCGAGCCGGCATTGCCGCCCATGCCTGCCACGATCGGCATCAGCACGGCCAGCGCCACGATGTGCTCGATCGTGCGGTCGAACAGGCCGATCACCGAGGCCGCCAGGAACGCTGTCAAAAGGTTGACGAGCAGCCACGGAACGCGCGAGCGCGAGGTCGAAAGGATGCTGTCCGACAATTCTTCGTCGCCGACACCACCCATGCGCAGCAGATCCTCCTCGGCTTCCTGCTGGATGACGTCGACCACGTCGTCGATGGTCAGCACGCCGACCAGCCGCTCGTTCTCGTCGACGACGGCAGCGGAGAGAAGGTCGTATTGTTCGAACTCGCGCGCCGCCTCCTCCTGGTCCATCGTCGCCGGAATGGCGTGCCTGGTCTCATGCATCACCTCTTCGACCTTGATCGAGCGCTTGGTGCGCAGGATCTGGTCGAGGTCGATGGCGCCGAGCAGCTTGAAGCTCGGATCGATGACGAAAATCTGGCTGAAGCGGTCGGGAAGGTTGTTGTCCTCGCGCATGTAGTCGATGGTCTGGCCGATCGTCCAGAATGGCGGCACCGCGACGAACTCGGTCTGCATGCGGCGACCGGCGGTCTCTTCGGGATAGTCGAGCGAGCGGCGCAGCCTGATCCGCTCGGTGAACGGCAATTGCGACAGGATCTCGTCCTGGTCTTCCTTTTCGAGATCCTCGAGAATGTAGACCGCGTCGTCAGAATCGAGGTCCTGCACACCCTGGGCAATCTGGGCGTTGGGCAGGCTGTCGACAATGTCGCGGCGGATAGCCTCGTCGACCTCGGTCAGCGCGGAAAAATCGAAGTCGGCGCCCAACAATTCGACCAGCGCGCGGCGCTGTTCTGGATGAAGCGCCTCGATCAGGTCGCCGAGTTCCGATTGGTGCAGGTCGTCGACTTCACGCTTCAGCGTCAGCGTGTCGCGATCGGCGATCGCGGCGCCGATCTGGGCAAGGAACGACGACAGAATGGCGCCGTCCTCGCCATAGATGTCGGCGCTGTCCTCAGCAGTCCTGGCGCCGGTCGTCTGTTCGTCCTGGCCTTCCACCAGCGCCTCCCGCCATCAGAATTCCGGAAAAGCTGCGTGTTAGGTCTAGCGCATGACCATGGAAATCGGAATCGATTTCCAGAAAGGATCATGAGCAGCGTCAAATTGCTACAGCGTCCGTCAGATTTCGAAGTCGATGTCCGCGGGCGCAATCATCGACCAATCGCACAATGTCTTGTCCGGCTCCCATCATCGTCACGCCGAGGCTCCTCGGTATGTTCCCTATCGGCGTCTCTGGGAGGCTACCATTGCGGGCGGAGTCAATATTCTCACCGACGTGCCACCAGCCTGGCGGCCGCCCGACGCTTTCGACATTTGCGGATGGCGGCTGGAAACCTTATATAATCCAACTTGTGCATGCTGCGGCGTGCGCAGATCAATCGTAGAGAAGGATACAGATGCCGGACTCGGATGCGGCGATACCTCGAATTGCTCTCATTTCAACCCACGGCTACGTAGCAGCCAACCCGCCCCTGGGCGCGGCCGATACCGGCGGACAGGTGGTCTATGTCTTGGAACTTGCCAAAAAGCTGGCCCAGTTGGGTTATGCCGTCGATATCTGGACGCGACGATTTGAAGACCAGCCTCCTGTCGATGACGTGGCCGACGGGGTTCGCGTCCTGCGTGTCGCCTGTGGCGGACCCGATTTTATTCCGAAGGAATATCTCCACCGCCACCTTCTCGAGTGGTGTGAAAACGCGCTGCGCCTGATTCGCCGGGAAAACCTCTCCTACGACTTCATCAACTCTCACTACTGGGATGCGGGCGTGGCGGGGCAGCGACTGTCGGAAGCGCTCACTGTCCCGCACATCCATACGCCGCATTCGCTTGGCATCTGGAAGCAGCGCCAGATGAAGACGGACTACCCTGACAAGGCCGATACATTCGAGGCCGAGTTCAATTTCAGCGAGCGCATCAAGCACGAGACGATCATCTATCGAAGCTGCGCCATGGTGATCGCAACAACGCCGCCGCAGGTCGACATGCTGGTCGAGGACTACAGCCTCGAGCGCGACCGCGTGCACATGATCCCGCCCGGTTACGACGACAACCGGTTCTTCCCGGTCAGCGAGGCGTCTCGCCGGTTGATCCGCCATCGGCTCGGCTTCGAAGGGCGAACGGTCCTGGCGCTCGGCCGGCTCGCCACCAACAAGGGCTACGACCTGCTGATCGATGCGTTTTCAGTGGTGGCGCCGCGTGTGCCGGATGCGGTCCTGAGGCTCGCTGTCGGCGGCGAGAACATGGACGAGCAGGAACAGAAGATCCTCAACCAGCTCAAGCAACAGGTCGAACAGCTAGGCTTGCAGGATCGTGTCGTCTTCTCCGGCTATGTTGCCGACGAGGACCTGGCCGACACCTATCGGGCGGCGGACATGTTCGTCCTGTCGAGCCGCTACGAGCCGTTCGGCATGACCGCGATCGAGGCAATGGCCTGCGGAACGCCGACCGTGGTTACGATCCATGGTGGCCTCTATCGCGGGATCAGCTATGGCCGGCACGCGCTTTTTGGCGATCCGTTCGACAAGGAAGATCTCGGCATCACCATCGTCAAGCCGATGAAGCACCAGCGCCTCTACGGCCGCCTGGGCCGCATGGGCGCGCACAAGGCGCGCAGCCTGTTCACCTGGACCGGCATCGCCCAGCAGCTGGTCAGCCTTGTCGAAGGCCGCCCGGTGCTGAAGGCGGTCGACGATCATGACTGGGACGAGCCGTGGAACGACGGCGATTGAAACCGATCGCGCTTTTGTCGAGTGATCTCGACGGGACCCTGGCGGGCGACGCGCCGGCGACGTCACGCTTTCGGTTGAAATGGGAGGCGCTCGATCCCGAGCACCGGCCGGTTCTCGTCTACAACAGCGGTCGCCTGGCCGACGACATCTTGAACTTCGTCGACGAAGTCGGCCTGCCAGCGCCGGACTATGTGATCGGCGGTGTCGGCACGATGCTCGCCGGTCCGCGGCACACCTCTGTTCTCGGGCATTTTGCCCAAAGGTTTTCGGAAGGCTGGTCGCTTGAAAAGGTCGATGCGGTGCTCGGGTCGCTCAAAGACACCGTCCGCCAGCCCGACGGCTATCAGCACGCCTTCAAATCGAGCTGGTACCTGCTCGACGCAAGTCCCGAAACCCTTGCCAGCATCGAGCGCGCTTTGGCCGAGGCCGGCCTGTCGGTGACGATGGTCTATTCGAGCGGACGCGATCTCGACATCCTGCCGCGCTCAGCAGACAAGGGCCAGGCGCTGGCCTGGCTGTGCAATGAGCTCGGCATCGGCCTGGATGAGGTGGTCGTCGCCGGCGATACCAACAACGACCGCAGCATGTTCGAGCTGCCCGGTGCGCGCGGGATTGTCGTTGCCAATGCGCTTCCCGAACTGCTTGACATGGCGCGGGCCAACCCGCTGATCTACAGCGCCAAGGAACAGTTCGCCCTTGGCGTCGTCGAAGGCCTCGTTCATTGGTCGGTGTTTGCGGACGCCCGATCCTGAACTGGAAATATTCATCTCCTTGTCACGGTTTGAGCGCCCATACCGTCGCGTGTAGTACGGCGCCCGTTTCGGCGATGAGACGTGCCGATTGCACCGGCTCAAAACCGCTGATCCGCTTCGTGCCAGCCCAACGACCGCGATCCGCAAAAACCTCGATCGACCCGTAGTCGAGGAATATCCGCAGCCGTTTTGGACGGGCTCCCTTGGCAATATAGTGAGGGGATTCCACTGCGTCGTCTCCATGACGAATGGCAAGTCCCTCGTCGTCGACGACAACCTCGAGCCGGACAGTTGGATGTTGCAGCTTCAAGTGGAAATGGGCACCGGGCTTATCCAGCTCGAACAGGATTTCGACGGCGCCGTTGATAAAGCTTACCTGCTCTCCGGCTGCGAGGCGTGTCCGGTCCAGAATATGGCTCCGCAGGCTCTCGGCAGCGCCGATGGGCGGGGTGTGCAACTCGCCTGCAGACAGATGGATATTGCGAGGCAACGTCATGGCTGTGGGGAAATCGATTGCCGGCCCGGTGTCGGCCCAGTTGGCAAGCCAGCCTATGCCGACAATGGCATCGCCGTCGGCGAAGGCCTGGAAGGCGTAATTATCCGTCCCGAAGTCCAGTTCCTGTTCGAATTCCTTGGCAAAGGTCCGACCATCGAACCAACCGACAATGGCCATTGTCAGGTTCTTGCGCCGGGTCGACCGGTCCTCACTGTTCATCAACCCGAGAATCAGAACCCAGCGCGTCGCTGGATCGGTCGCAGGCCCGTCGAGCGGCAGCAGACAGGGACATTCGATCGCCGTCGTCCGATAGTGTTTCTCGACCAGAAGCTTGCCGACATACGTCCATCCGGTGGCTGCCGTATGGTCAAGGGTTTCGTAGAGCAGGACAACGCCGCCTTCATCGCTCTGGCTGCCCAGCAGCATTTTCCAAAGGCCATCCGGTCCCCTAAAGACGTAGGGGTCCCGAAAATCCGCTGTCAATCCCTGGTCAAGCGGGCGGTATGGCAGGATGACGTGCGCGTCTCCCGCCATGATGAGGTCGCTGGAAGTGGCCGTGAGTTGGATCTGCTGTTCCGGGATACGGTCCTGTACCTGCTCGGTGAAAAAGACGCGAATGCCCGGGCCATCGGCAAGCGGGATGGCCGAGCCGGAATAGGCGCCGCCCCGTTTGTCGGGCCTGGCGGTGAGATCTTCCGACGGAAACAGGAAGATGGGCATGTGACGCCACCGCAAATAATCCGAAGAGACGGCGTGCCCCCAATGCATCGTGTTCCAGCGAAGGCCATGCGAATAATGCTGATAGAACAGATGTGGGCGGCCTCCAAACCGGCCAAATCCGTTCGGATCGTTCATCCAGCCGAACGGCGGACGAAAATGATAGCTGTCGGGGATGTTCGGTGGGGCATTTCCCGGATTGGTGTGGAGAACTGTAATGCCCGTCTCCAGCACGTCGGCCAATGCGAACCAGTAGGCAACCGAAACCGAGGTCTGATCCGCATCGTAATCCAGTTCGACACTGCCGCCGCCGAAGACGTGAAAAATTCTGAATTCATGCTCTTCGGCGTTGATAACGCTCACCTCGCCGAACTTGCCGCGAACGTTGGAAAACGACAGCGAGCCTGGAACGTCCGGCCTGGTCGCCTTGAGCCAGATATGGAAGGTGGCGTTGACCGGCAGATCGGCATGCAGGCTTCGAATGGTGTTCCCGGCCGCAATCCTTACCTGGCTGTCACTCATAAATAGGGCTCCGTTGCGTGCGGCTTTCCCAGGCAAAACTGGATGCTCGACCTGGAATGCATTGCAGAAGGTTAAGGCTGGATTTTGACTTTGGCAAAGTCATTCCCCAGGATCGACAGTCCTTGAGGTCAATCGCCGCACGGATCACCGCCTGCAACTGCTGAACTCGCGGCGTAAGAAGGTTGGCGGCTCGCAGAGCATGATTGCATTGTCCGACGGCGTAACACCTTCTCTTTTCCGCAGGTTTCGACCCGCGGCGCAATCCCGTGCAGCCATTGTCCAGATCGGCCAACCAGTTGTCCGCATACGATGGAACGACGAACGGGACCCCGCCCGTCCGGACCGACTGCCGGGTTGGATCGGACCGTCGGTCCTGCGCTATGATTGAAAGCTGGATTTAGGAGGAGCTCATGGCCATCGGCGCTGACACCAAAGGCGTCTACACCATTGCCCCGACGCCGTTCGAGGCGGATGGCAAGATCGACTGGGAATCGCTTGATTCGATGGTCGATTTCTACGAGCGCTGCGGCGTCGATGGGATGACAATCCTCGGCATCATGGGTGAGGCCCCAAAACTCGACGCCGGCGAATCGCTCGAGATCGTCAAACGTATAGTGGCGCGCACCAGGCTGCCGGTGATCGTCGGCGTCTCCGCCCCTGGCTTCGCCGCCATGCGCAACCTTGCGCGCGCCGCGATGGAGATTGGCGCCCAGGGGGTGATGATCGCGCCGCCGCCGGCGCTGCGCACCGACGACCAGATCGTCACCTATTTCCGCAACGCATCCGAAGCCGTCGGCGAGGATGTTCCTTTCGTCCTGCAGGACTATCCGCTGACCCTGACGGTCGTCATGACGCCGGCCGTCATCCGCCGCATCGTCACCGACAACCCGGCCTGCTTCATGCTCAAGCACGAGGATTGGCCGGGCCTGGAGAAGATTAGCGCGCTGCGCGGCTTCCAGAAGGACGGCTCGCTGCGGCCGCTGTCCATCCTCACCGGCAATGGCGGCCTCTTTCTCGATTTCGAGATGGAGCGCGGTGCCGACGGCGCGATGACCGGCTACGCCTTCCCCGACATGCTGGTCGACATGGTGAAACTGTCCGCCGCCGGCGAGCGCGACAAGGCGCACGATCTTTTCGACGCCCACCTGCCCTATCTGCGCTATGAGCAGCAACCCGGCGTGGGACTTGCGGTACGCAAATATGTGATGATGAAGCGCGGCGCCATCGCGTCGGACGCCCAGCGCAAGCCGGGGAGTGCATTGTCGGCGGCGGCCAGACAAGAGGTCGACTATTTGCTCATGCGGCTGGAAAGTCGCGTCCGCAAACAAGCCTTGAGATAATGCACTAGCGGGCTATTTTGCCGCGCAATCACATCAATATACAGCCGCTTGCGGGGAAAGCGCATTTTTCGCCGAGCATTCCCACGTGTCCGTTTCGCGGCACGGTTCGGTCTTTGAAGCAGCTGGCATATGATGGCGGGTCAAACCACGCGGTCAGGGCGCGGCATTCCGCATCCAAACAGCAACGGGTTCGCGCAGTGTTCAGTTTGCACAAACAGTCTTGGAAGGACTGCAGGGAAACAAAAAACGCACAATAAAAATAATAGCTTATTGGATAAAGCTGGTGCGGTCGAGAAGACTCGAACTTCCACGGGTTGCCCCACAGCGAC
The DNA here is from genome assembly GCF_055811075.1 of Mesorhizobium sp. WSM4820. Lineage (NCBI taxonomy): Bacteria > Pseudomonadati > Pseudomonadota > Alphaproteobacteria > Hyphomicrobiales > Phyllobacteriaceae > Mesorhizobium > Mesorhizobium sp. WSM4820. The sequence continues at coordinate 199,692 of NZ_JBVVQN010000014.1, forward strand.
CTCAACGCTGCGCGTCTACCAATTCCGCCACGACCGCACGTGGTAGGAGCCGGAACGAACCGGCTCGCGGCGTGTAGCAAATCGTTTCCAGCGAAACAAGGGCGCGTCGCGCAATAATTGCCCGGGCTTCGGCATAACCCTCCAAAGAGCTGAAACGCGCTCGCAACTGGACGTTTCAGCCGATTGCCGCCATATGTGAGGCGACACGAGACACACCATGACAGAACGCAGCCAGATCGCCACGTCGTTCCTGCCCCTGCCCGGTTCGGCGCCGGTCGAATGGCGGATCGAACCCGGCCTCACCGCCTATCCGGATGCGCTCGCCGTGATGGAGGCGCGTGCCGAAGCGATCAGAAGCGGCGGCGCCGGCGAGATGGTCTGGCTGGTAGAGCATCCGCCACTCTACACCGCCGGCACCAGCGCCCGCATCGAGGACCTGATCGAGCCCGACCGTTTCCCGGTGTTCGCAGCTGGGCGCGGCGGCGAATACACCTATCATGGGCCGGGCCAGCGGGTCGCTTATGTGATGCTCGACCTGAAGCGGCGGCGCGAGGATGTCCGCGCCTTCGTCGCGGCACTTGAACAATGGATCATCGGCACGCTCGCCGCCTTCAACGTGCGCGGCGAACGGCGCGAGAACCGTGTCGGCGTCTGGGTGGTCCGGCCGGATCGCCCCGCCCGGCCCGACGGATCGCTCGCCGAGGACAAGATCGCCGCCATCGGCATCAGGCTGAGGCGCTGGGTGAGCTTTCACGGTATCGCCATCAATGTCGAGCCGGATCTCGCCCACTTCAGCGGCATAGTGCCGTGCGGCGTGCAGGACCACGGTGTCACCAGCCTCGTCGATCTCGGCCTTCCCATAACGATGGCCGATCTCGACCTCGCGCTGAAATCCGCCTTCGAGGATGTCTTCGGACCCACCGCAGCTCTGCTTGTCGAAACGGCCCGCAAGGCCGGCTGACAAGGCGGCGCAGAACCGCAGAGCTCCGACGCAGCCCCTCACCCGTGAAGAACGGGCGCGCTGCCTCACATCGCTCCGATCCAGATCGCCATGGAAATGAGAAACGTGCTCATGCACACCAGTGACACGACATCCTGAACAAGACCGGTCATAACGCTCTCCTGTTTTCAGTATGTTCGTATTTTGTTCTGATTTTGTTCGAATGTCAACGGCCTCAGTCAGAGCGTGTCGCGAAATTCGGGCGCTCAGTTCGGCACGGTTAAGGAAAGGTTGAGATCGGATTTCACTGTTTCCGCGCTGGCTGCGCGTGGGGAGATGCAGCCAGACAGCACACCTAGAGCGGAACAACCTTGCCGTCGGCCAGCGTGACGCGACGGTCCATGCGCGAGGCAAGCTCGTGATTATGGGTGGCGATCAGCGCCGCCAGGCCCGACTGCCGGACCAGCGCCCCCAGTGCCTCGAACACATAGGAGGCGGTGACCGGGTCGAGGTTGCCGGTCGGCTCGTCGGCCAGCAGCACCAGCGGCGCATTGGCGACGGCGCGCGCGATGGCGACGCGCTGTTGCTCGCCGCCGGACAGTTCTGACGGCCGGTGCTGCGCGCGCTTGCCGATCTGCATGTAATCGAGCAGTTGCGCCGACCGCTCGGCAGCCTCCTTGCGCGTCAGCCCTTTTATCAGTTGCGGCATCATGATGTTTTCCAGCGCCGTGAACTCGGGCAGCAGGTGATGGAACTGGTAGACGAAGCCGACATCGTTGCGGCGGATCGCCGTTCGCTCGTCGTCGGAAAGCCGCCCGCAGGCGCGGCCGGCCAGAATGACATCGCCGGCGTCCGGCCGCTCCAGCAGTCCGGCGGTGTGCAACAGCGTCGATTTGCCGGTGCCCGAAGGCGCCACCAGCGCCACGATCTCACCGCGCTTCAACGAAAAATCGGCGCCGTTGAGGATGGTCAGCTTGCGCGGCCCCTGGACATAATGCCGCTCGACGCTCTTCAGCTCGATAATGGCATCGGCCATCATTCGTACCTCAGCGCTTCGACCGGATCGAGCCTGGCCGCGCGCCATGCCGGAAACAGCGTCGCCAGGAACGACAGCACCAGCGCCATCAGCACCACCGAGATCGTCTCGCTGGCGTCCATGCGGGCAGGCAACTGGCTCAGGAAATAGAGCTCGGGATTGAACAGCCTTTCGCCGGCGAGCCAGGAGAAGAACTGGCGAATGCGCTCGACGTTCAGGCAGATGACGACGCCGAGGAGGACGCCGGCGAGGGTGCCCACCACGCCGATCGCCGCCCCCGTCATCAGGAAGATGCGCAGGATCGCGCCGCGCGTGGCGCCCATGGTGCGCAGGATGGCGATATCGTGGCCCTTGTCCTTGACCAGCATGATCAGCCCCGAAATGATGTTGAGCGCCGCAACCAGCACGATCAGCGTCAGGATCATGAACATGACGTTGCGCTCCACTTGCAGCGCATCGAAGAATGTCCGGTTTCGTTCTCGCCAGTCGACCATGGTTATCGGCCGCTGCGATGCCTCCTCGACCTTCGGCTTCAGCGCGTCGACATTGTCGGGATTGTCGACATAGATCTCGATCGCCTGGGCCCGGCCATCCATGTTGAAATAGAGCTGCGCTTCCGAAAACGGCATGTAGACGATGGAGCTGTCATATTCCGACATGCCGACCTCGAAGATCGCCGTGATCGGGTAGCCCTTCATGCGCGGTGTCGTGCCGAGCGGCGTGACATCGCCGTCGGGGGCGATAAGCGTGATGGTGTCGCCGAGCACAAGACCGAGATTGTCGGCCATGCGGCTGCCGATGGCGACGCCCTCGCCTGTGTCGAAGCCGGCGATCGAGCCCTGCTGGATATTGTTGGCGACGATTGAAATCTTGCCCAGGTCCTCGCCGCGTATGCCGCGCACCAGCGCCCCCGACCCGCCGCCGACATTGCCTTGCGCCAGCACCTGGCCGTCGATCAGCGGAATGGCGTATTGGACGCCGGGCACGCCGTTGATGCGGCCGGCGATCTGCGCATAGTCCTCCAGCGGCATGTCGAGCGGCTGCACGATCAGATGTCCGTTGACGCCGAGGATGCGCGTCAGAAGCTCGGCGCGAAAGCCGTTCATGACAGCCATCACGACGATCAGCGTGGCGACGCCCAGCATGATGCCAAGGAACGAGATCGAGGCAATGACGGAGATCACCGTCTCCTTGCGGCGCGAGCGCAGATAGCGCCACGCGACCATGCGTTCAAACACGGAAAAAGCTCCGGCGGCCATGGGTTTAGCTGCTGCCGCTCCACTCATCCGGCAAAACCGAAGCGTTTCTTCACGTCTTCGATCGGCAGCGTCTCACGCTCGCCGTTCCTGCGGTTTTTGATCTCGACCTCGCCGGCGGCCACGCCGCGCGGCCCGACGATCACCTGCCACGGCAGTCCGATCAGGTCGGCTGTGGCGAACTTGCCGCCCGGCCGCTGATCGGTGTCGTCGTAAAGCACGTCCTTGCCGACGGCGACAAACGCTGCATAGAGTTCATCGCAGATGCGGTCGCAGTCGGCGTCGCCGGCTTTCATATTGATCAGGCCGATGTCGAAAGGCGCCACCGCCTCCGGCCAGATGATGCCGTTGTCGTCGTGGCTGGCCTCGATGATCGCCGCGACCAGCCGCGTCGGGCCGATGCCGTAGGAACCTCCGGAAGCAAAATGATCCTTGCCGTCGGGCCCGGTCACCTTGGCGCCCATCGGCTTCGAATATTTGTCGCCGAAATGGAAGATGTGGCCGACCTCGATGCCGCGCGCCGAGACCCGGTCGCTTGTCGCGACCTTCTCCCACGCCGCCTCGTCGTGCATCTCGTCGGTCGCCGCATAGGGCGTCGTCCATTTCTTGACGATGTCGCTGATCTCGGCATCGTTGGAGAAGTCCGTGTCCGCCCCCGGCACATCAAGTGCGAGATAGTCGCGATGGCAATAGACCTGGCTCTCGCCGGTTTCGGCCAGGATGATGAATTCGTGGCTGAGGTCGCCGCCGATCGGCCCGGTATCGGCACGCATCGGGATTGCCTGCAGCCCCATGCGCGTGAACGTCCTGAGATAGGACACGAACATCCTGTTATAGGCCGCCCTGGCGCTTTCGAAGTCGAGATCGAAGGAATAGGCGTCCTTCATCAGGAACTCTCTGCTGCGCATGACGCCGAAGCGCGGCCGCACCTCGTCGCGGAACTTCCACTGGATGTGATAGAGATTGAGCGGCAGATCCTTGTAGGACTTCACATAGGCGCGAAAAATCTCGGTGACCACCTCCTCGTTGGTCGGCCCATAGAGCATGTCCCGATCCTGCCGGTCCTTGATGCGCAGCATCTCCTTGCCATAGTCGTCATAGCGGCCGCTTTCGCGCCACAGCTCGGCCGACTGGATGGTCGGCATCAGGATCTCGAGCGCGCCGGCCCGGTCCTGCTCCTCGCGAACGATCCGGCAGACCTTGTCCAGCACCCTCTTGCCTAGCGGCAGCCAGGAAAAACTGCCTTGCCCCTGCTGGCGGATCATGCCGGCGCGCAGCATCAGCCGGTGCGAGACGATTTCAGCCTCGCGCGGATTTTCTTTGAGGATAGGCAGGAAATAGCGCGACAAACGCATGGACCGGTCCGTGAGAGAGAGGATTGCCGCACCGGAATCGGCGCAGCGCAGGCTTGCTTGCCCCGGCTTCATAGCCATTTCATGACGGAATGGAAACCCGCCCCCCCAAGCCAACTGGCAGCCAACTGGGCGCCCGATGGGGCGTCGCAAAGGCGCCGCAGTGCCGCGTTCGCCTTACTGGTCGTTTCGCAAGCAACGCCTGCCATACTATTGTGCAGTGCAGCACGAGATAGCTTATTTCGGGGCAAAATTCTGCGTGACATTTTCACCCGGCTTGGTCTAATGTGCGCCGATAAACGAGAGGGCGGAAAGAAATCTGCTCTCCTACGCGGTCAAAGTCTTGGGAGGATGCGATCTAGGCGCGGTTACTCGCTGCCGCCGGATACCGGAAACAGATCGGACGCGTTTAAATTGCAAGGCCTCGTGCCTTGCATTTTTTTTGTGCAATCATTTGGTTAGCACGACAAATTGCTAAACCACTTTATTCGGAACCTGCATCGGTTTCCAGCCCGGATTGGTGCTCGCATGCAAGATGTGGCCAGCCGTACCCGGCGGTCTAGTTTTCGGGACTCCGGCTGAAATCCGGCACGATGTGCGGGATGTCGTCGATGCCGAGGCCGAGCCCCCGCGTCATGCCATAAAAGATGCCAAGCAGAACCAGCGTGACGATCGTCGTCCGCAGCACCGCGCGCAGCATATGCGGTCCGCGCGGCGCGCTGGATACCGTGCCCAGCGTCACGTCCTCATCCTCGTCCTGCGTCCTCAGGCTGAACGGCAGGATGGCGAACAGCACCACCCACCATGTGATGAAGAACAGGGCGAGAAATGAAACCCAGCTCATGCTTGCTCCAGTTCGACCAGCGTGCCGAAGAAATCCTTGGGATGCAGGAACAGCACCGGCTTGCCATGCGCGCCGGTCTTCGGGTTGCCGTCGCCGAGGACACGGGCGCCGCTGGCCTTGAGGTGATCTCGCGCGGCAAGAATGTCGTCGACCTCATAGCACAGATGATGCATGCCGCCCGATGGGTTCTTCTCGAGGAATGCCGCGATCGGCGAACCCTCACCAAGCGGCTCCAGCAATTCGATCTTGGTATTGCCGACATCGACGAACACCACCGTCACGCCATGCTCCGGCAGCGCCTGCGGCGCGGTCACCCGGGCGCCGAGCGTGTCGCGATAAGCCGCTGTGGCCGCAGCCAGATCCGGCACGGCAAGCGCGACATGGTTCAGGCGTCCAAGCATTGGTTTTCCTCAGGGCAGTAAGGCAATATGGGAGTAGGGAAAAACGACTTTCTCCCCTACTGCCGTACTGCCCTACTCCCCTATTCCCTTACCTTGTGACGAACACCGTCACCAGCGGCTTCTTGCCCCAGGCTTCATTGGCGGCGCCACGGACGGCGCGGCGCACTGCCTCCTGCACGAGGTCGAGATCTCTTCGGCGCTGACGGGGGATGGAGTCCACGGCGCCGATTGCCGCATCGATCATCAGGTCCTCCAGGCTCTCGCCGCGGCCATCGGCCTCGGCGACGCCGATGGCGACCAGATCGGGATCGCCGGCGAGCTCATATTTGTCGTCGAGCACGACATTGACCGCGACATGGCCGGCGAAAGACAGCTTGCGCCGGTCGCGAATGCCCATCGCCTGGTCGGTGCCGATCAGCCTGCCGTCCTTGTAGATGCGGCCGAACGGCACCTGGTCGATGATCGCCGCCGCACCGGGATAGAGCCGCAGCATGTCGCCGTTGCGCACCTGCGCCACCTGGCCGATGCCGGACACCGACATCAGCGATCCCTGCGCCACCAGATGCGCCGCCTCGCCATGCACGGGAACGCCGATCTGCGGCCGCACCCATTCATACATCTTGCGCAGCTCGCTGCGGCGCGGATGGCCCGAGACATGCACCAGCGCATCACCGTCCTCGATGATCTTGATACCGAGATCGATCAGACGGTTCTTGATCTCAAGGATACCCTTCTCGTTGCCGGGAATGGTACGCGAGGAAAACACCACCGTATCGCCTGCCGTCAGCGACACCGATTTCATCTCCTCGCGCGACAGTTTCGCCAGCGCCGCAAGCGGCTCGCCCTGGCTGCCGGTGCAGATGATGACGAGGTTTTCGCGCGGGATGAAGCCAAAGTCCTCCTCGGCGATGAATTCGGGCAGCCCATCCATGTAGCCGAGTTCGCCGGCAACATCGATGACCCGCTTCAGCGAGCGGCCGAGCACCAGGCACTGCCGGCCGGCATCGCGTGCCGCCTTGGCAATGGAGACGATGCGTCCGACATTGGAGGAAAAGGTGGTGACCGCAACGCGGCCCTTGGCGCTCTGGATGACGCCCTTGAGGCCCTCGCCAACCGCGACTTCCGACGGCGACACCCCTTCCCGCAGCGCATTGGTGGAATCGCAGATCAACGCCAGCACGCCCTTGTCGCCATAGGCGCGAAAGCGCGCCTCGTCGGTCAGCGGACCGATCGTCGGCGCCGGATCGATCTTCCAATCACCGGTGTGGATGACGGTGCCGGCCGGCGAGGTGATCGCCAGCGACATCGGCTCGGGGATCGAATGCGCGACCGGGATGGCCTCGATCTCGAACGGGCCGACGCTGAACTTTTCACCGGCGCGGTAGATCGTCACCGGGATCTTTGGTGCGCCCTGCTCGCCCTGCCGCTTGGCTTCCAGCAATCCAGCGCCGAACGGCGTCATCCAGACCGGCGCCTTGAGCTTCGGCCATGTGTCGAGCAGCGCGCCGTAGTGGTCCTCATGCGCGTGCGTGATGACGATGCCACGCAGATTGGCGATGTTCTCCTCGATGAAGCGCGTGTCAGGCAGCACCAGGTCGACGCCAGGCAGGCTGGCATCGGGAAAGGTCACGCCGACATCGACGACGATCCAGTCGCGCGCATTGGCCGGCCCGTAGCCATAGAGGGCGAAGTTCATGCCGATCTCGCCGACGCCGCCAAGCGGCACGAAGACGAGTTCGGCGTTTTCCGCTGTCGCCATGATCATTCCTTTCCTGGCCGGTCAACCCAAGCCCGTCAAACTCTGGGGCCAGTCAAACCTGAGCCCGTAAAAAACTTGGCCTGTCAAAACCTTGGCCTGCCAAACCTGGGTGGCCTGTCAAACCTGGGCCGACGCGACCGCACCGAAATGCACGTCGCCGGCGGCGATCGTCAGAACCGAACCCTCATCGTCGCGGATCACGAAACGGCAGTCCTCGTCAATGGTCTCGAACGTGCCGCGCACCACATTACCGTCAATTCTGACAGCAACCTGCCCGCCAAGCCCTGCCGCACGCGCCAGCCAGCGCCGCCTGACGGCGGCCAGCCCGCGCCCATCGTTCCACAGCCGCGCATTCTCGCTCCAGGCATCCGACAGCGCCAGAAACAATGTCTCGGCATCGCAAGCAGCGCCCAGCGCGCTAAGCGATGTCGCGGGATAAGGCAAATCCTTGGGGTATGCCACAACATTGACACCGATGCCGACCGCCACCGCAAAGCGATCGCCTTCGAGTATCGCCGATTCCAGCAGGATGCCGGCAAGCTTGGCGCCGGAGGCAAGCACATCGTTCGGCCATTTCAGCTCGAAACGGTTTTTTCCATCGCTGCCGCCGTCGAGGCCGATTGCGATCCTGCCCTTCGGCACGACGGCGTCGAGCGCATCGGCCAGCGCCAGCCCGGCGACGAAGCCGAGCGTCGCGGCCAGGCGAAGCTCGGCATTGGTGACCACCAGCAGCGTCGCCGCCAGATTGCCCTCGGGCGTCGCCCAGACCCGGCCGCGCCGGCCACGCCCGCTTTCCTGTTTTTTCGAAACGACCCAGAGCTTGCCCGGATCTCCCGCCCGCGCACGGTCGAGCGCCAGCGCATTGGTCGAACCGACGGTGTCATGTGCCTCGAGCCGGAACCCTTCCGAGGCCGCTGTTGGAGCCAGCCGAAATGCCATCCCGTCAGAAGAATGTCTTGGCGGCGGCTTCGGCATAGGTGCCGATCGGCCCGCCGATCAGCACATAGAACAGCACGAAGGCGCCGCAGACGCCAAGCACGATGCGAAGCTCGGTCGCCATCGGCACGAAGCCGCCGACCGGTTCGTCGAACCACATGATCTTGATGATCCGCAGATAATAATAGGCGCCCACCACCGAGGCCAGCACGCCGATGATCGCCAGCGCGTAGAGGTTGGCGTTGATGGCGGCAAGGAACACGTACCATTTCCCCCAGAAGCCGGCGAGCGGCGGAATGCCGGCCAGCGAGAACATCAGGATGGTCAGGATCGTCGCCATGATCGGATTGGTCGATGACAGCCCGGCGAGATCGCTGATCTGTTCGACATTGCCTTCCTTGCGCCGCATGGCGAGGATGAAGGCGAAGGTGCCGAGCGTCATCACCAGATAGATCAGCATGTAGATGGCGACACCGCGAACGCCGGCCTGACTGTTGGCGGCGAGGCCGACCAGGGCGTAGCCCATATGGCCGATCGAGGAATAGGCCATCAGCCGCTTGATGTTGGTCTGGCCGATAGCCGCAAAGGCGCCGAGCAGCATCGAGGCGATCGAGATGAAGACGATGATCTGCTGCCAGTCGGCGGCGATCGGCTGGAAGGCGTCCACGGTGACGCGCACGATCAGCGCCATCGCCGCCATCTTCGGCGCCGCCGCGAGGAAGGCCGTCACCGGCGTCGGCGCGCCTTCATAGACGTCGGGCGTCCACATGTGGAACGGCACCGCCGATATCTTGAAGGCGAGGCCGGCCAGCACGAAGACCAGGCCGAAGACCAGGCCAAGCTGCCGCTCGCCGCCGCCAAGTGCTGCGGCGATCTCCTGGAAGCCGGTGTTGCCGGTGTAGCCGTAGACGAGGCTGATGCCGTAGAGCAGCATGCCCGACGACAGCGCCCCAAGTACGAAGTACTTGAGTCCCGCCTCGGTCGAGCGCAGATTGTCCCGGTTGATCGCCGCCAGCACGTAGATTGCCAGCGACTGCAGTTCGAGGCCGAGATAAAGCCCGATCATGCCGTTGGCCGAGATCATCAGCATCATGCCGAGCGTGCACAGCAGGATCAGCACCGGATACTCGAACTTGTCGAAATGCTCCGCCTTGGCGAAGCGCATCGACATGACCAGCGTCACCGCCGACCCAATCAGCGCCAGCACCTTCATGAAGCGGGCGAAGGGATCCTGGACGAAGGCTTCGCCGTAAGCGTTGCCCTGCCCGGTGGAAAAGATCGTCCAGAGGCCGGCAATCACCAGGACGGCGACGGCAAGGCCGCTGACCGTGGTGGTGGTGTTGGCGCGCGAATAGGCGCCGAGCATCAGCAGCGCCAGGGCGCCGACGGCGAGGATCAGCTCTGGCGTCGACAGCGACAGGCTGGAGAGAAGGTCCGGCGTCATGGTTCGCAAACCTCTCGGGTCAGTTCGCCGCCGCGGTCTGCGCGGTGTCGATGGATGCGGTGACATTGGTAACGAGCGCCTTGACCGATGCGGCAGTCGCGTCGAAGACCGGCGCCGGGTAGACGCCGAAGAAGATGACCAGCACGGCCAGCGGGTAGATGATCACCTTCTCGCGCGTCGACAGGTCGAGCAGGCCTTTCAGGCTGTCCTTGGTCAGCGCGCCGAAGATCACCCGGCGATACAGCCACAGTGCATAGGCCGCCGACAGGATGACGCCGGTGGCGGCGAAGAACGCCACCCAGGTGTTGACCCGGAACACGCCGAGCATGGTCAGGAACTCGCCGACGAAGCCGCTGGTGCCGGGCAGGCCGACATTGGCCATGGTGAAGATCATGAACACGGTGGCGTATTTCGGCATGTTGTTGACCAGCCCGCCATAGGCGTCGATGTCGCGCGTGTGCATGCGGTCGTAGATGACGCCGACGCAGAGGAACAGCGCGCCGGAGACCAGGCCGTGCGACAGCATCTGGAAGATTGCCCCCTGGACGCCTTCCTGGTTCATCGCGAAGATGCCCATGGTGACGAAGCCCATATGGGCGACCGACGAATAGGCGATCAGCTTCTTCATGTCCTCCTGCATCAACGCCACCAGCGAGGTGTAGATGATGGCGACGACGGACAGCGCGAAGACCAGCGGCGCAAACATCTCCGAGGCGATCGGAAACATCGGCAAGGAGAAGCGCAGGAAGCCATATCCGCCCATCTTCAGCAGGATGGCGGCCAGGATCACCGAACCGGCCGTCGGCGCCTCGACATGCGCGTCCGGCAGCCAGGTGTGCACCGGCCACATCGGCATCTTCACGGCGAAGGAGGCGAAGAAGGCGAGCCATAGCCAGGTCTGCATGGAGGCCGGGAAGTCGTGCGTCAGCAGCGTCGGGATGTCGGTGGTGCCGGACTGGAAGAACATCGCCATGATGGCGAGCAGCATCAGCACCGAGCCGGCCAGCGTATAGAGGAAGAACTTGAACGAGGCGTAGACGCGCCGCTTGCCGCCCCACACGCCGATGATGATGAACATCGGGATCAGGCCGGCTTCGAAGAAGACGTAGAACAAGACGATGTCGAGCGCGCAGAACACGCCGATCATCAGCGTCTCCAGTAGCAGGAAAGCGATCATGTAGGCCTTGACGCGCTTCTCGATCGATTCCCACGAAGCCAGGATGCAGAGCGGCATCAGGAAGGTGGTCAGGATGACGAACAGCATGGAGATGCCGTCGACGCCCATATGGTAGGAGATGCCGGAATCCAGCCAGGCAAACTTCTCGACGAACTGGAAGCCGGGCTCCGCATTGTCGAAGCCGGTCCAGATGAACAGCGAGACGATGAAGGTGATACCAGTCGTCCACAACGCAATGGCGCGGATGTTGCGGCGGGCATTCTCGCTGTCGTCATTGATCAGCAGAATGAACAGCACACCAACCAGCGGCAGGAAGGTGACCAGCGAGAGGATCGGCCAGGCGGTCATCAGAGCATCATCCAGGTGACGAATGCGGCAACGCCGATCAGCATGGCGAAGGCATAATGATAGAGGTAGCCGGTCTGCAGCTTGACGACCCGGTTGGTGACGTCGACGACGCGCGCCGAAACCCCGTCCGGACCAAGTCCGTCGATCACGGTGCCGTCACCGGTCTTCCACAGGAAGTGGCCGAGGCGTTTTGCCGGCCGCACGAACAGGAAGTCGAAGAGTTCGTCGAAATACCACTTGTTGAGCAGGAAGGCGTAGAGCCCGCGATGCTGCGCCGCCAGGTTCTTCGGCATCTCCGGCGCGCGGATGTAGAATTGCCAGGCAATCGCAAAGCCGATCAGCATGGCGACGAACGGCGACAGCTTCACCCAAAACGGCACTTCGTGGATGTCGTGCAGGATGTGATTCTCCGGCAGCGTGAACAGCGACGCCTTCCAGAACTCGGCATAGCCCTCGCCGATGAAGGCGCCATGGAAGATCACGCCGGCGAACAGCGCGCCAGCCGCCAGGATGTACAGCGGCACCAGCATGACCGGCGGCGATTCATGGACGTGGTGCATGACGTCGTGGCTCGCCCGCGGCTGGCCGTGGAAGGTCATGAAGATCAAGCGCCAGGAATAGAAGCTGGTGAAGCAGGCAGCGACGACCAGCAGCACGAAAGCAAGGCCGGCGACCGGATTGTGCGCGGCAAAGGCGCTTTCGATGATCGCGTCCTTGGAGAAGAAGCCGGCGGTGCCGATGACCGTCACCGGAATGCCGACGCCGGTCAGCGCCAGCGTGCCGATCACCATCATCCAGTAGGTCTTCGGAATGAGCGTCCTGAGGCCGCCCATCCTGCGCATGTCCTGTTCATCCGAGACGGCGTGGATCACCGAGCCGGAGCCAAGGAACAGCAGCGCCTTGAAGAAGGCATGCGTGAACAGATGGAAGATCGCCGCGCCATAGGCGCCGACGCCGAGCGCCACGAACATGTAGCCGAGCTGCGAGCAGGTCGAATAGGCGATGACGCGCTTGATGTCGTTCTGGACAAGGCCGACGGTCGCCGCGAAGAAGGCGGTGAAGGCGCCGATGAAGGTGACCACGATCAGCGCCGAATGCGACAGTTCGAACAGCGGCGACAGCCGCGCCAGCATGAACACGCCGGCCGTCACCATGGTGGCGGCATGGATGAGCGCCGAGACCGGCGTCGGCCCTTCCATGGCGTCGGGCAGCCAGGTGTGCAGCGGCACCTGGGCCGACTTGCCCATGGCGCCCATGAACAGCAAGAGGCAGACGACGGTCATCGCCGCCTGCTTGTCGAGGGCATAGCCGAGGAAGGTCAGCACGGCTGCGCCCTCCGGCGCGCCTTCGGCCGGGATGAACGTCGCCGCATTGGCGAAGATGGTGCCGAGATTGACCGAACCGAACAGCACGAACACACCGAAGATGCCGAGCGCGAAACCGAAATCGCCGACGCGGTTGACGACGAAGGCCTTGATCGCGGCGGCATTGGCCGACGGCTTCTTGTACCAGAAGCCGATCAGCAGATAGGAGGCGAGGCCGACGCCTTCCCAGCCGAAGAACATCTGCACGAGGTTGTCGGCCGTCACCAGCATCAGCATGGCGAAGGTGAACAGCGACAGATAGGCGAAGAAGCGCGGCCGGTTCGGGTCGTGATGCATGTAGCCGATGGAGTAGATGTGGACCAGCGCCGACACCGTGTTGACGACGACCAGCATCACCACCGTCAGCGTGTCGATGCGCAGTGCCCATGCGGCTTCCAACCCGCCCGACTGGATCCAGCGCAGCACCGGCACGGTGAACACCTCGCCCTCGCCGAAGCCGACGGCGAAGAAGGCGACCCACGACAGCACGGCTGATATCACCAGGAAGCCGGAGGTGATGTATTCGGACGCCTTGGCGCCGAGCGACGTGCCGAACAGGCCGACGATCAGGAAGCCGAGCAGAGGAAGGAAGACGATGGCCTGATACATGGTGGTTTCCGTCAACCCTTCATCATGTTCACGTCTTCGACCGCGATCGAGCCGCGGTTGCGGAAGAAGACGACGAGAATGGCGAGACCGATCGCCGCTTCAGCCGCTGCGACCGTCAGCACGAACAGCGCGAACACCTGTCCGACGAGATCGCCGAGCGCTGCCGAGAAGGCGACGAAATTGATGTTGACCGCAAGCAGGATCAGCTCGATCGACATCAGGATGACGATGATGTTCCTGCGGTTGAGAAAAATGCCGAACACGCCGAGCGTGAACAGGATAGCCGATACGGTCAGATAATGTGCGATGCCGACGACCATCTCAGATTCCTTCGCCCGTCTTGACCTTGCGGATTTCCATTCCCGTTGCCGGCGTGCGGCCGACCTGGGCGGCGATCGACTGCCGCTTGATGCCCGGCTTGTGACGCAGCGTCAGCACGATGGCGCCGATCATGGCGACCAGCAGCACAAGGCCGGCAATCTGGAAATAGTAGAGATAGTCGGTGTAGAGGATGTCGCCCAGCGCTGCCGTGTTCGAGCGCGCGGCAAGGTCCGGAATGGGTTTTGCAACCGTTGCCGCCAGTTGCGGCGCAAACGTATAGCCGCCGAGCACGACGATGAGCTCAGCCGCCAGGATCAGCCCGACCAGCGCGCCGATCGGCGCGTATTGCAGGGCGCCTTCCTTCATCTCGGCAAAATCGACGTCGAGCATCATGACGACGAACAGGAACAGCACCATGACCGCGCCGACATAGACGACGAGCAGGATCATCGCCAGAAACTCGGCGCCGGTCAGCATGAACAGGCCTGCGGCATTGAAGAAGGTCAGGATCAGGAACAGCACCGAATGCACGGGATTGCGCGCCGAAATGACCATGAACGCCGACGCCACCGCGACAAAGGCGAAGAGGTAGAAAAAGGCCGCCTCTAGTCCATTCAGCATGGGTTCCCCCGGGTTCCTGTCCGAACAGGACGTTCGTCCTGTTCGATGTTTGCCACCGCCTCCGGTCGGCAAGTTTCGTGTTCCTTAGACGAGGCCCTTCGCCCCGTCCATGCGTCAAATGTCAGCGGTACGGCGCGTCCAGCGAGATGTTGCGCGCCAGTTCGCGCTCCCAGCGGTCGCCATTGGCCAAGAGCTTGTCCTTGTCGTAATAAAGTTCCTCGCGCGTCTCGGTCGCGAATTCGAAGTTCGGCCCCTCGACGATGGCGTCGACCGGGCAGGCTTCCTGGCAGAAGCCGCAATAGATGCATTTCACCATATCGATGTCGTAGCGCACCGTGCGGCGGGTGCCGTCGTTGCGGCGCGGGCCGGCCTCGATGGTGATCGCCTGCGCCGGGCAGATCGCCTCGCACAATTTGCAGGCGATGCAGCGTTCCTCGCCGTTCGGGTAGCGGCGCAGCGCATGCTCGCCGCGAAAGCGCGGGCTGGTCGGCCCCTTCTCGTGCGGATAGTTGATCGTCTCCTTCGGCGCGAAGAACTGGCGCATCGACAGGAAGAAAGCGCTGACGAAATCCTGCAGCAGCAGGGATTTTGCGGCTTGAGACAGCGTGCTCATTCAGCACCCCCAAACATTTGCAATGCGACCGCGGCGCCCATGACGCCACGCGCAAGCGGAGAAACCACAAGATAGAGTCTACGGATCAAATGCTCGCGCATTTGCTTTTCCTCAACGGAAACGGGCAGGCCGAGCCCTTTTGAACGCCCAAACATGTGCAGCGCAGTCGGCAACGCGAAAATAGACGTCAGCCATGCCACCAGGGCGCCAGCAGCGGCGCCAAGCACCAGGATTGCCGGATCGCCCATCACGCAAACCCCGTGATCTTGAGGAACGCGGCGACAATCACCACCATCGCCAGCGAAATCGGCAGGAAGACCTTCCAGCCGAGCCGCATCAGTTGGTCGTAGCGGTAGCGCGGCACGAAGGCCTTCACCATCGAGATCATGAAGAACACCAGGCAGACCTTGAGCACGAACCAGATCAGCCCCGGCACCCAGGTGAAGGGAGCGAAATCGAAGGGCGGCAGCCAGCCGCCGAGGAACAGGATGGTGGCCAGCGCGCACATCAGCACGATGGCGACATACTCGCCGAGGAAGAACAGCAGGAACGGCGTCGACGAATATTCGACCATATGGCCGGCGACGAGTTCCGATTCGGCTTCCACCAGGTCGAAGGGCGGGCGGTTGGTCTCGGCCAGCGCCGAGATGAAGAAGATGACGAACATCGGGAACAGCGACAGCCAATGCCAGTCGAGGAAGGTGTTGGGCAGGCCAACCCTTGTGCCAAGGCCGTCCTGCTGCGACAGCACGATGTCGGACAGGTTGAGCGAGCCGACGCAAAGCAGCACCGTGACGATGACGAAACCGATCGAGACCTCGTAGGACACCATCTGCGCGGCCGAGCGCAGCGCGCCGAGGAACGGATATTTCGAGTTGGACGCCCAGCCGCCCATGATCACGCCATAGACCTCGAGCGAGGAGATGGCGAAGACATAGAGGATGCCGACATTGACGTTGGCGATCGCCCAGCCCTCATTGACCGGGATCACCGCCCAGGCCGAGATCGCCAGCACCGCCGAAACCAAGGGCGCCAGCAGAAAAACGCCCTTGTTGGCGCCGGACGGAATCACCGGCTCCTTGAACACGAACTTCAGAAGGTCGGCGAAAGCCTGCAGCGTGCCCCATGGGCCGACGACGTTCGGGCCGCGGCGCAACTGCACCGCCGCCCAGATCTTGCGGTCCGCGTACAGGATGTAGGCGACGAAGATGAGCAGCACGACGATCAGCACGACCGACTTCAGCAGGATGAGCAGCGCCGGCAGCACGTAGAAGGAGAAGAAGGTGTCCATGCTATTCCGCCGCCTGCCTAAAACCGTTTCTCGCCAGCGCCGAGCACTCCGCCATCACTGCGGAAGCCCGCGCGATCGGGTTGGTCAGGTAGAAATCCTTGACCGGCGAGGTGAAGCTGCCCTTGCCAAGCCGCCCGCCAAGCTTCGCCACCTCAGCGATATCGTCGGCATTGCCGGCCGCGACCTGGTCGATGCGGGCAAGATGCGGGTATTCGCCATAGAGCTTTGCGCGCAGCTGCGGCAGCGAATCGAACGACAATCTCTTGCCCAGCACATCCGACAGCGCCCGCAGGATCGCCCAGTCCTCGCGCGCATCGCCCGGCGCGAAGCCGGCGCGGTTGGTCTGCTGCACCCGGCCCTCGGTGTTGACGTAGGTGCCCGATTTTTCGGTATAGGCGGCGCCCGGCAGGATGACGTCGGCGCGGTGCGCGCCGTGGTCGCCATGCGTGCCGATATAGACGACGAAGGCGCCGCCGGTGCTGGCCATGTCGATCTCGTCGGCGCCGAGCAGGAACAAAACGTCCATCTCGCCCAGCATGCCGGCGACGTTCTTGCCGCCCTCGCCCGGCACGAAGCCGACATCGAGACCGCCGACACGCGCCGCCGCAGTGTGCAGCACGGCAAAGCCGTTCCAGTCGGCTCTCGCAGCATTGACGGCCAGGCTGAGCTTCGCCGCCTGGCCGAGCACGGCCGCGCCGTCCGGGCGCGACAGCGCGCCCTGACCGACGATGATCAGCGGATGCGTCGCATTCTTCAGCACCTCAAAAAATTTGCCGTTGCCGTGGGCCAAATCCCTGAGCGATTCCGGTCCGGCGCCGAGCTGCTCATAGTCGTAGCGCGTATCGCCGACATCGCCGATGACGCCGACCGGCAGGTTGCCGAGCCGCCAGCGCTTGCGGATGCGGGCGTTGAGCAAGGAAGCCTCGAAGCGCGGATTGGCGCCGATGATAAGCACCGCGTCGGCCTGCTCGATGCCCTCGATGGTCGGGTTGAAGAGATAACTTGCCCGGCCGAGCGACGGATCGAGCGCGGCGCCATCCTGGCGGCAGTCGGTGTTCTTCGAGCCGAGCGAGGCCATCAGCAGCTTCAGCGCATAGATCTCCTCGACGGCGGCGAGATCGCCTGATATGGCGCCGATCTTGTCGGGCGCGGTTCGCGACACCGCTTCCTTGATCGCGGAAAAAGCCTCGGCCCAGCTTGCCGGGGCCAGCTTGCCGTTCTTGCGGACATATGGCCGGTCGAGGCGCTGGGTGCGCAAGCCGTCCCAGATGAAGCGGGTCTTGTCGGAAATCCACTCCTCGTTCACCGCCTCGTTGGTGCGCGGCAGGATGCGCATCACCTCGCGGCCTCTGGAATCGACGCGGATCGCCGAGCCGACGGCGTCCATGACATCGATGGATTCGGTCTTGGTCAGTTCCCACGGCCGCGCCTGGAAGGCGTAGGGCTTGGAGGTCAGCGCGCCGACCGGGCAAAGGTCGATGACGTTGCCCTGCAGTTCCGATGTCATCGCGCTTTCGAGATAGGTGGTGATTTCGGCGTCCTCACCGCGGCCGATCAGGCCGAGCTCGGAAATGCCGGCAATTTCGGTGGTGAAGCGGACGCAGCGCGTGCAATGGATGCAGCGGTTCATGATCGTCTTGACCAGCGGCCCGATATATTTGTCTTCGACCGCCCGCTTGTTCTCGTGATAGCGCGAGGAATCGACGCCGAACGCCATCGCCTGGTCCTGCAGGTCGCACTCGCCGCCCTGGTCGCAGATCGGGCAATCGAGCGGATGGTTGATCAGCAGGAATTCCATCACGCCTTCCCGGGCCTTCTTGACCATCGGCGTGTTGGTGAAAATTTCCGGCGTTTCGCCATTTGGTCCCGGACGCAGATCGCGCACGCCCATGGCGCAGGACGCCTGCGGCTTGGGCGGCCCGCCCTTCACCTCGATCAGGCACATGCGGCAATTGCCGGCGATCGACAGCCGCTCATGGAAGCAGAAGCGCGGCACTTCGGCGCCGGCGTCCTCGGCTGCCTGCAGCAGCGTGTAGTGGTCGGGTACAGTAATCTCTTTCCCGTCGACCTTGAGCTTTGCCATCAATTGTCCCCGGCGGTCTTCGCCGTCTCATATCCCTGGAACAGGTCTTCAAGGCTGATGCCGTTGATCATCATGCCCGCAACCTGCGCGTTTTCTATCTTCACGTTGCTCATGTTCACGTTGGTGAAATACGCGTTCGAAAGATTGGCGTCTTCCACCTTGGTGTTGCTCAGGTTGGTGCGGTGGATCCTGGCCGCCGACAGGTTGACGTCGTGAAACCGGGTGTTCGACATGTTGACGTCATCGAAACTGGAATTGCTGACGATGGCGTTTCGCACGTCGAGAACATCGCGCCTGTCGTGGACCTCCATCGCGTCGCCTACCTCTCGGCTTTGGCGGCCAGCGCCGCCGCCTGGCCAAGCCAGTTGTCGCGACCGATGCGGCCCTTGAACGACAGATAGTCGTCGACCCAGGCGATCTCTTCCGGCGTCCATGCCGCGATCTGGCCGTAGGTCCAGATGCCCAGGCCGTTCAGCACCTGTTCCAGCTTCGGCCCGATGCCCGATATTGCCTTGAGGTCTGCCGGGTTTTCCGGACGATCCATTGCCTTGGGCTGCTTGAAATCCTCCGGCATCAACCCGGCCGGTGCGGCAGCCGCATCCACCACGCTGCGTGCATCATCCATGCTGTTCGCGGCTATGTCATTCACGTTCCTGGCGAAGGACTGCGCCTCGGCGATCAAGGTTTTTGTCGCCGCGCGCGCCTTGGTCGAGGAGCTTGCCCCTGTCTGCGAAAAGCGTTCGACCCTGGCATCGAAATCGTCGGCGATCGGCTGGAAGAGCCGCTGCGAGGTCTCGGCGGCTCCCGAGAGCACGCCCATCCACACCCCAAAGGCATGATTGGCAAGCCCGATGCCGAGCGCCGACATCGCTGCCGCACTCGCGACAGGGTGCGCCAGGAGATTGACGGCGCTGGCCATCTCCTTCGGCATCATCCTGGTCAGGTCCTGGTTCATCTTCTCGAACGGGTCCAAATCTGGCATCAAATGTTCGGGTCTCGAATTCAGCGACATAGGTAGTCTCCTGGTCGTTTCTTCCGTATGCCCCGGCCTGTTTCCTCAAATCGGGCACTTGCCCGTATCTCAGATCGGGCATTCGCCCGTATCTCAGATCGGGCCTTGCCCGTATTTCAGATCGGGCATTCGCCCGTATCTCAGATCGGGCCTTGCCCGTATCTCAGATCGGGCATTCGCCCGTCTTTCAACTCTCGTCTATTCCGCCGCCACCATCACCGGCTCTGCCCGGTGCGCATTGCGCGAAAACTCGTCGATACGCCGCTCAACCTCGCCGCGGAAATGCCGCATCAGGCCCTGGATCGGCCATGCCGCCGCATCGCCCAGCGCGCAGATCGTGTGGCCTTCGACCTGTTTGGTCACGTCGAGCAGCATGTCGATCTCGCGCTTCTGCGCCTCGCCGCGCACCAACCGCTCCATCACCCGCCACATCCAGCCGGTGCCTTCGCGGCACGGCGTGCACTGGCCGCAGCTCTCGTGCTTGTAGAAGTAGGAAAGCCGGGCGATCGCCTTCACGATATCGGTCGATTTGTCCATGACGATGACAGCCGCCGTGCCGAGACCCGATTTCAGGTCGCGCAGCGCATCGAAATCCATCGGCGCGTCGATGATCTGCTCCGCCGGCACCAGCGGCACCGAAGCCCCGCCCGGAATGACCGCCAGCAGATTGTCCCAGCCGCCGCGAATGCCGCCGCAATGCGTCTCGATCAGCTCGCGGAACGGGATCGACATCGCCTCTTCGACGGTGCACGGCGTGTTGACGTGGCCCGAAACGCAGAACAGCTTGGTGCCGACATTGTTGGGCCGGCCGAAGGACGAGAACCAGGCCGCGCCGCGGCGCAAAATGGTCGGCGCCACCGCGATCGACTCGACATTGTTGACCGTCGTCGGGCAGCCATAGAGGCCGACATTGGCCGGAAACGGCGGTTTCAGCCGCGGCTGGCCCTTCTTGCCTTCGAGGCTTTCGAGCAGCGCCGTTTCCTCGCCGCAGATATAGGCGCCGGCGCCATGGTGCATATAGATGTCGAAATCGTATCCGGACGTGTTGTTCTTGCCGATCAGCTTGGCCGCATAGGCCTCGTCGATGGCGCGCTGCAGCGCCTCGCGCTCGCGGATGAACTCGCCGCGCACATAAATGTAGGCAGCGATCGCGCCCATGGCGAAGCCGGCGATCAGGCAGCCCTCGACCAGCGTGTGCGGATCGTGGCGCAAGATGTCGCGGTCCTTGCATGTGCCGGGCTCGGATTCGTCGGCATTGACGACGAGATAGCTCGGCCGGCCGTCGCTCTGCTTGGGCATGAACGACCACTTCAACCCGGTCGGGAAGCCGGCGCCGCCGCGGCCGCGCAGGCCTGATGCCTTCATCTCGTTGACGATCCAGTCGCGCCCCTTGGCGATGATGCCGGGCGTGTTGTCCCAGGCGCCGCGCGCCATCGCACCGGCCAGCGACTTGTCGAAGCGGCCGTAGATGTTGTTGAAGATGCGGTCTCTGTCCTGAAGCATTGTTCGTCCCTCAGACCGGCTTCTTGCCGAAGACGCGGATATATTCGGCGACCCCGCCCTTGGCCAGCGCCTTGGCCTGCTTGACCCAATCTTCGCGCTCGATGCGGCCGTGGAAACTGAGATAGCCATCGACCCACTCGCGCTCGGCCTTCTTCCATGACGCGACTTGCGCATAGGTGAAGATACCAAGCGAATGCAGGATGCCTTCGATCTTCGGGCCGACGCCCGAGATCAGCTTGAGATCGTCGACCAGTGCCGGCCTCGCGATGCCGGCCGGACGGTTCTTGTCCTCAAGCGAAGGCTTGCCCGTCTTGGCATTGGTCGTCTTGGCATTGGCCGTCTTACCGGCAGCGCCGAGCTGCGTGCCCTTGGCTTCCGGCGCCTTGAAAGCAGCCGCTGGCTCAGCCTTGACTATCGGACCGCTGCGCTGTTTCAAAACCTTTTCGACTTCCGGCGCGGCCTTGTTGGCGTTGGCCGCCGAGTGCCGCGGTGCTCTGACGCTCGCCGCCTTTTCCGTCTCCGGTGCGACCTTTGCCGGAGAAGGCGTCTCCAGCGCCGGGCTGGTTTCGGGCGCATCGGTCTTCGGCTTGCTGGCCTTCGACGGCGCAACGGGGCCGGCAGATGCCTGGGCCGGAGCCGCTGGCGCCGCGACAATTGCCGCTGGCGCGGGCTCCCTGGCGGCCTTCGCAGCCGCCTTGGCGTCCCTGTCGCGGGTCGTCTTCAGGATTGCCTTTTCGCTCTTCAGCGTCGTCAGGCCGGTGATCGGCTCGGAGGTGATGCGGCCGTTCTGCGGCCCCGGCGTCACCGAAGCGCCCTTGCCGGCATCATAGAGGTCGATGATCTCGGCAAGCCGCTCCGGCGTCAGATCCTCGAACGTATCCTTGAAAATCATCACCATCGGCGCGTTGACGCAGGCGCCAAGGCATTCGACCTCTTCCCACGACAGCGTGCCCTTGTCGTTGGTGTGGAACTGGTCGTGATGGATTTTCGAGCGGCACAAATCCATCAGCGCTTCCGAGCCGCGCAGCATGCAGGGCGTGGTGCCGCAGACCTGGATATGCGCGCGGGTGCCGACCGGGTTGAGCTGGTACTGCGTGTAGAAGGTGGCGACTTCGAGCCCTCTGATGTAGGGCATGCCGAGCATGTCGGAGATCGTCTCGATCGCCGCCTTGGTCACCCAGCCTTCCTGCTCCTGCGCCAGCATCAGCAACGGGATGATCGCCGACTGCTCGCGGCCCTTCGGATATTTGTTGATCCATTGCTTCGCCGCTGCCGCATTCGCCCGGTTGAAGGCGAAGGAGGCTGGCTGGAGACTGGCTTCTGCGAGACGGCGGACTGACATGGAGTTTCGCTTTATTTGTTTCTTACTGAATCGAGCTGGAGACGCGATAGCAGTTCTCGGATTGCCCTAACACGCACACAAACTCTTCTTTCCCGCGCTTCAGGCGGATGTATTCGTCATAACGATCGCCAACCCAGGAGACACAATAGGGCCGTGGCCGGCTGGGCACCTGGGCAACGAACGAATCCAGCTGGCACTGCGGGAAGGAATGAAGAACAATCCCTTCATCCATCGGTGCATGTCGCTCGAACGTGCGCCCCATCAATAAGTCACCTTCCGCAACCAGCTCAAACCCAATCTTCAGCAGGTCTCGTGACAGCAGCCGACCATCGGGGCCCCAAGCAGGAACTTGGGCCGCCATTGTCAGGACCGCTGCGGTGACAAGCGCGTTCATTGCTACCGGTCCACCTCACCAAACACGATGTCGAGGGAGCCGAGAACGGCGGTGACGTCGGCCAGCATGTGGCCGCGGCACAAAAAATCCATGGCCTGCAGATGCGCGAAGCCCGGCGCGCGCAGCTTGCAGCGATAGGGTTTGTTGGTGCCGTCCGAGACCAGATAGACGCCGAACTCACCCTTCGGGGCTTCGACCGCCGCGTAAACCTCGCCGGCCGGCACGCGATAGCCCTCGGTGTAGAGCTTGAAATGATGGATCAGCGCTTCCATCGAGCGCTTCATCGCCGCACGCTTCGGCGGCACCACCTTGCCGTCGAGGTTCGACACCGGCCCGCTGCCTTCCTTGCCGAGCAGCAGGTCGATGCACTGGCGCATGATTTTCGCCGACTGGCGCATCTCTTCCATGCGCACGAGATAACGGTCGTAGCAGTCGCCGTTCTTGCCGATCGGAATGTCGAAATCCATCTCGGCATAGCATTCATAGGGCTGCGACTTGCGCAGATCCCAGGCGACGCCGGATCCACGCACCATGACGCCCGAAAAACCCCAGGCCCAGGCATCGGCCAGCGAGACGATGCCGATGTCGACATTGCGCTGCTTGAAGATGCGGTTGCCGGTCAGCAGTGCGTCGAGATCGTCGAGCGATTTCAGGAACGGGTCGATCCAGTTGCCGATATCCTCGACCAGCTGCTGCGGCAGGTCCTGGTGGACGCCGCCGGGCCGGAAATAGGCCGCATGCATGCGAGAGCCGCTGGCCCGCTCATAGAACACCATGAGCTTTTCGCGCTCGACGAAACCCCACAGCGGCGGCGTCAGCGCGCCGACATCCATCGCCTGCGTCGTCACATTGAGGATGTGCGACATGATGCGGCCGATTTCGCAATAAAGCACGCGGATCAGCTGGCCGCGCTTCGGCACCTCGATGCCGAGCAGCCGCTCGGCGGCAAGCGCGAAGGCATGCTCCTGGTTCATCGGCGCGCAATAGTCGAGCCGGTCGAGATAGGGCACGGCCTGCAGATAGGTCTTGGCTTCGATCAGCTTTTCAGTGCCGCGATGCAACAGTCCGATATGCGGATCGACGCGATCGACGACTTCGCCGTCCAACTCAAGAACAAGCCTCAAAACACCATGCGCTGCAGGGTGTTGAGGTCCAAAGTTGATGTTAAAATTGCGGACGGAGGTTTCAGCCATTCTGGCGTCTCAATTCGTCTTGGCTTTCTCGTCGCCCGGCAGAACGTAGTCCGTCCCTTCCCATGGCGAGAGAAAATCGAAATTGCGGAATTCCTGCTTCAATTCCACCGGCTCGTAGATGACGCGCTTGGCTTCGTCGTCGTAGCGCACCTCGACGAAACCGGTCAGCGGGAAATCCTTGCGCAGCGGATGGCCTTCGAAGCCGTAATCGGTCAGGATTCGCCTGAGATCGGGATGGCCCGAGAACAGCACGCCATAGAGATCGTAGGTTTCGCGCTCGAACCAGTCGGCGCCCGGAAACACACCGGTGATAGACGGCACCACCGTCTCCTCGTCGGCCTGCACCTTGATGCGGATGCGAATATTCTGCTTCGGCGACAGCAGGTGATAGACGACGTCGAAGCGCTTGGCCCGCGATGGATAATCGGCGCCGCAGACGTCGATGATCGAGATGAACTGGCATTTTGGATCGTCGCGCAGGAAGCTCACCACCTCGATCAGATCGTGCGGCTCGAGCGAGATCGTGAGTTCGCCATAGGCAAGCACCGCATCGCCGATCCGGCCGCTCAGCTTCTCGCCGAGATAGGTCGAGAGTTCATTCAGGCTCATCATCGCGCTCACCGCTCGATCGTGCCGGTGCGGCGGATCTTCTTTTGCAACAGAAGGATGCCGTAGAGCAGCGCTTCCGCACTCGGCGGACAGCCGGGCACATAGATGTCGACCGGCACGACGCGATCGCAGCCGCGCACCACCGAATAGGAATAGTGGTAGTAGCCGCCGCCATTGGCGCAGGAGCCCATCGAGATGACGTAGCGCGGCTCCGGCATCTGGTCGTAGACCTTGCGCAGCGCCGGCGCCATCTTGTTGGTCAGCGTGCCGGCGACGATCATGATGTCGGACTGGCGCGGCGAGGCGCGCGGCGCAACGCCGAACCTCTCCGAGTCATAGCGCGGCATCGAGGTGTGGATCATCTCGACCGCACAGCAGGCAAGACCGAAGGTCATGAACATCAGCGAGCCGCTGCGCGCCCAGGTGATCAGCGCCTCGGTCGAGGTGACGAGAAAGCCCTTGTCGGCAAGCTCGTCGTTGATCTCGAGGAAGAAGGGATCATTCGCCCCCACCGGCTTTCCGGTGCTGGGGTCGAGAATGCCTTTTGGCTTCGGCGCGACGAGCGTGCCGGAATTGTCGCTCAATCCCATTCCAGTGCTCCTTTCTTCCATTCATAGGCAAAGCCGATGGTCAGCACCGCCAAAAACACCATCATCGACCAGAAACCGAGCATGCCGATCTGGCTGAAAGACACTGCCCACGGAAACAGGAAGGCCACTTCCAGATCGAAGATGATGAACAGGATCGACACCAGGTAGAAGCGGATGTCGAACTTCATGCGGGCATCGTCAAAGGAGTTGAAGCCGCATTCATAGGCGGAAAGCTTTTCCGGATCGGGATTGCGGTAGGCCACCAGAAAGGGTGCGGCAAGCAGCGCCAGGCCGACGACCAGCGCCACGCCGATGAACAGGACGATGGGCAGGTACGAACTCAACAATGCGTTCATGCTGCAGCTTTCCGTTGGCGGCCAATCCACTCTGATTACAGCACCGGACCCACTTGCGGAAGCGTGACAGTTTAACCACTGAACCGTTTTAGGGGGCTCTATGCTGCAACGCGGCGAGGGTTAGCGCAGGGCTTTCGGCGAAGCAAGTCAAACCTTGTTCAAAACACGGTGCTCGACGGCATATCCGGATAAACTGGTCCAATCCGCTCCTGTTTGGTTTCCTTCGCTTTTTACTCCACTTTTCTCTCCTGACATGGATGCCGCCAGAACCCTGCTAGCATGGTGGGGAATCATCTCTCCCACCTTTGGTCGAACGCCGACAGAGTGCCGTCTGCATGAAGGAAAAAATCTCGCTCGCCATGGCCCGGCGCATCGCGCTTGCCGCACAGGGGTTTGCCGATCCTCGCCCTAACGGCACGCCCGATCGCCGCCATCTGGCCCGTGTGCTTGGCCGGACCGGTCTGCTGCAGATCGATTCCGTCAGCGCGGTGGTGCGTGCTCATTATATGCCGCTCTATTCGCGGCTTGGCCCCTACCCGCTCGCCCTGCTCGACAACGCCGCCGTGACGCGCAAGCGCAAAGTCTTCGAATATTGGGCGCACGAAGCCTCCTTTCTGCCGGTCGAAACCTATCCGCTGATGCGCTGGCGCATGGAACGGGCCGAACGTGGCGAGGAAATGTATAACGGGCTGGCCAAGTGGGGCCGCGAGCGCGCCGCCTACATTGAAAACATTTATCGCGAGGTCGTCGAACGCGGCCCGATCGCCGCTTCCGCCCTGGAGGGCCAGAAAGGCTCCGGCGGCTGGTGGGGCTGGAGCGACGCCAAACACGCTTTCGAATGGCTGTTCTGGGCCGGCCGCATTACCACGGCGTCACGTCGTGGCTTCGAGCGGCTTTATGATCTGCCGCAGCGCGTGCTGCCGCCGGAAATACTTGCCCTGCCGGTGCCCTCGCCTGAGGATGCGCACCGCGAATTGCTGCGCATCTCCGCCCGCGCCCACGGCGTCGCGACAGCAGGCGACCTGCGCGACTATTTCCGCCTCTCTCCCGCTGACATCAAGGGCCGCATCGAGGAACTGGTCGAGGCCGGCGACCTCTTGCCGGTGACCGTCGAAGGCTGGAGCAAGCCAGCCTATCTTCACAAGGAAGCCCGTTTTCCGCGCAAGATCAAGGCGCGCGCCTTGCTCGCTCCCTTCGATCCGGTAGTCTTCGAGCGGGCGCGTACGGAAAGACTGTTCGACTTCCGCTATCGCATCGAGATCTACACCCCAGCCGAAAAGCGCCAGTACGGCTATTATGTGCTGCCGTTCCTGCTCGGCGAAAGGATCGTGGCGCGCATCGACCTTAAGGCCGACCGCCCGGCCGGCGTCCTGCGCGTCCATGCCGCCTATGCCGAGCCCGGCGCGCCGCCGCAAACCGCCGCCGAACTTTTTGAGGAATTGCAGCTGATGCAGGGTTGGCTCGGCCTCGAACGCATCGAGGTGACGCCCGCGGGGGATTTGGGCCAGGCTCTGGCGGAAGTCGCGGTTTCGTGAGGTCGATGTCGGCGCCGCCCCTCACCTGCCTGCCGGTGTCCAGTTGATAGATGGGTAACACTTTGAACCGGATACATGGGTTACAGTTTTCCCCCTGTAGTGTCCGCCGCAG
>NZ_JBVVQN010000015.1:0-108520 GCF_055811075.1 Mesorhizobium sp. WSM4820
ACACCGTCACATCAAAGGAATGCGCCAACTACTTCACCGAGGCCGGCTATGTCCCAACCTAAAATCATCGCGCTCTAGACGAACGGCTGGGTGATGCCGCAACGCATGGCCGCTTGCGCGATGTGCGATCGGAGCCGAAAGATTTTCGCAGAGCCTGTCGAAATCGCGCGTGGCCGCGCGACATACGTTCGGCTCGCAACGATGCGGCCTTCGAAAATGGAGAAGACCATGCGATACATGCTTTTGATCTACGTGAACGAAGCCGCGATGGCGGCCGCGCCGACGGAGAAGACCTACGAGATCAGCGCAGCCTATGGCGCCTATACCGAAGCGTTGAAGAAGTCCGGCTCCTGGTTGGCCGGTGACCGGCTGAAGCCGACCCAAGCCGCGACCTCGGTGCGGATGGCCAACGGCAAGACCAATGTGCTCGACGGTCCCTATGCCGATACCAAGGAGCAGCTCGCCGGTTTCTACATGATCGAGGCGGAGGACGCCGACGCGGCTATTGCCTGGGCGGCGCGATGCCCAGCTGCCAGCACCGGCACAGTCGAGGTGCGGCCGATCTGGGAACAAACCATGTGATGACGAATGACCTTGAGGTCGCCCGGGCGGCGGCGGAAGCGGCCGCCCGGCAAAGCTACGGCAAGCTCATCGCCTTCCTCGCCGCCCGCACGCGCGACGTGGCCGGCGCCGAGGACGCGCTGGCCGACGCCTTTGCGGCGGCGCTGGAGCGCTGGCCGCAAACCGGCGTGCCGCAGAAGCCGGAAGCCTGGCTGCTGGCGGTGGCGTGCAGACGCCGCGTCGACGCGATCCGGCGGCGGCTGACCAGTGAGGCGAGCCGCGACCATCTCAGGCTGATCGCAGAGGAGATGGAGGCCCGCATGATCGATGAAGACCTGCCCGATGAGCGGCTGCGGCTGATGTTTGCCTGTGCCCATCCGGCGATCGAGGCTGGCGTGCGCGCGCCGCTGATCCTGCAGGCCATTCTGGGCTTCGACGCAGCGACGATCGCCTCGGCCTTCCTGGTGTCGCCGGCAACGATGGGCCAGCGCCTGGTGCGCGCCAAAAGCCGCATCCGCGAAACCGGCATTCCGTTCCGGGTGCCTGAAAGGACCGAACTCGGCGAGCGGCTGGATGCGGTGCTGGAAGCGATCTACGCCGCGTTCGCCGAAGGCTGGTCCGACCCGGCCGGCACCGAAACCCGCCGCCGCAATCTCGCGACCGAAGGCATCTGGCTCGGCCGGCTGGTAGCCTCGCTGATGCCGGATGAGCCGGAAGCGCTTGGCCTGCTGGCGCTGATGCTGTTTGCCGAGGCGCGGCGTGCGGCGCGGCGCAACGCCGCCGGGGACTATGTGCCACTGGCCGAGCAGGAGCTTGCGCTGTGGGACGGCGCCTTGATCGACGAAGCTGAGACACTGCTCAGGCGCGCCGCGACCAAGGGCGTCGTCGGCCGCTACCAGCTCGAGGCGGCCGTGCAATCCGCCCATACGACCAGGCGGCTGACCGGGCGGACCGACTGGGTCGCGATCAGACATCTCTACGACGCGCTGTCGGTGATTGCCGCCTCGCCGGTGGTCTCGATCAACCGCGCGGTGGCCATTGCCGAGGCCGACGGCGCCGCGGCGGGATTGAGTGCACTTGATGAGCTTGGTGGAGACAAGCGGCTGCATGATTATCAGCCTTACTGGGCCGCCCGCGCGGGCCTTCTGGCCAGACTCGGCAAAACTCGGGAGGCTACTGAGGCCTATGACCGGGCGATCGGCCTCGAACGCGACCCGGCCGTGCGCCGGTTCCTGCAGGCACGACGGGCTGGGCTCGCAGCCGAAGAATGAGGTGCGGGAAAGGCCGGGATCAGACATGATCCGATGTTTGGGATCTAAGGCCGGCCGCTGGCGCCGCCCCTCATTGTCCTGCCCGTCCTCCGCAGCAACTGCGGAGGGTGGACCGTAAACGGGGAGAAAGAGGCCGGGTCGCGGTGTCGGCACTTTTTTCTGCAACGCTGGCGATTGGCGAACCCGTCAATGAGAGCGCCCCCTCGCCCCGTTTACGGGGAGAGGATGCCGGCAGGCAGGATGAGGGGCGGCGCCGGCTTCGACAATTGGCGGGCGCTACGGAAGCGCAGGAAACCGCAACCGCAGGCCGGCACAAATATGCCCTAAGCCCCCAGCCCTTCGAACAGGATCGTCGACAGATAGCGTTCGGCGAAGGACGGAATGACTACCACCAGGTTCTTGCCCTCGTTCTCCGGCCGCGAGCCGACGACGATCGCCGCCTGCAGGGCAGCGCCCGACGAGATGCCGACCGGCACGCCTTCGAGGCGGGCGACAAGCCGCGCATTGGCGACCGAATCCTCGTTGGAGACCTTGACGATCTCGTCATAGATGGTCGTGTCGAGGATCTTCGGCGCGAAGCCGGCGCCGATGCCCTGGATCTTGTGCGGGCCGGGCTGGCCGCCCGACAGCACCGGCGAGGCCTCCGGCTCGACGGCGACGACATGCACGGAGGGCTTGCGCTGCTTCAGCACCTGGCCGACGCCGGTGATGGTGCCGCCGGTGCCGATGCCGGCGACAAAGATGTCGACTTCGCCATGAGTGTCGTTCCAGATTTCCTCGGCTGTGGTGCGGCGGTGAATTTCCGGATTGGCGGGATTTTCGAACTGCTGCGGAATGATGGCGTCGGGCAGCGTCGCGGCCAGTTCGTCGGCCTTGGCGATGGCGCCTTTCATGCCTTTCGGCCCTTCGGTCAGCACCAGTTCGGCGCCCAGCAGCGCCAGCATCTTGCGGCGTTCGACCGACATGGTTTCCGGCATGGTCAGGATCAGCTTGTAGCCCTTGGCGGCGGCGGCGAAGGCGAGCGCGATGCCGGTGTTGCCCGAGGTTGGCTCGATCAGCGTGGTCCTGCCGGGCGCGATCCTGCCCGATGCCTCCAGCGCCTCGATCATCGAGACACCGATGCGATCCTTGACCGAGCCGATCGGGTTGAAGAATTCGAGCTTGGCCAGCAGATTGGCGACGACGCCCTTTTCCCCGGCGAACTTGTCGAGCCGCACCAGCGGCGTGTCGCCGATCGTCTCGGTGATCGAATTGTAGATGCGGCCGCGGCCGGGCACAGGCACGGTGGTGGCGGGCTTGTTCATTGGTTTCGCTCCCAAGAGGTCAGATGGGCAAGGGTCAGGCAATCAAGTGAGTCAGGCAACTAAGTCTCGACCAGGCAGGATAAAGCCTTCGGCCGCGCAAGCTAGTCTGCCGTTTGAAAATATCCGCTGGGTCGCATGCTGAATACATCCTCGCCCGCAGGTGACGGCCAGATGCAACCGTCGCCGTCCTCCGGGCACCGCATCACTTGCCGGTCGGCCCCAGACCGCGTCGCCGGAGACGACGAATCCGGTCACGAGATCCTCATGCTCGCCGGTCGGCTAGCCGTCCTTGCACCTTTCGGGCTCAGTTCCCGGCGGCGTAGAAATCGTCGTCGAGGCGCTTTTCCAGCGCGACGAGATCGGCCGGCAGCGGCAGGCCCATGGCGCGCATCTCCCCCAGCTTTTCGCGCAACTGCTCCTGCACTTCATGCTGATCCTCGGGCTGGTTGATCATCTGCTCGAGCAACAGGCTGATCTGAGCCTTGAATGATTCCAGCGCCATTTTTTTCTCCTTGAGGTTCCCTTAAGCGTGTCGCGTTGGAAGGATCCGTGCGACGCGCTTCGGTTTTTTGGGCGACATGCATTATCGCAGCATGCGGGAAATAAGCTGCGCGGTATAGTCGACCATCGGCACGATGCGTGCATAGTTCAGCCGGGTCGGGCCGATGACGCCGAGCGCGCCGATGACGCGGGCGTCCTTGTCGCGATAGGGCGCCACGACCAGCGACGACCCCGACAGCGAAAACAGCTTGTTCTCCGAGCCGATGAAGATGCGCACGCCGGAGCCTTCCTCCGCGAGGTCGAGAAGCTGGATCAGCCCGTCCTGCGTCTCCAGATCCTCGAACAAATGCCGCAGCAGCTCGATGTCGGCCTGGGCGGTGACATTTTCCAGCAGATTGGCGCGACCGCGCACGATGAGACGCGCCGGCAAGCCGCTCTCGGCGCCTGCCCAGACAGCAAGGCCCTTCTCGACTAAATCCTGCGACAGCGTGTCGAGGGCGGCCCTGGTTTCTTCCTTGATGCGGGCGATCTCGACCCGCGCCTCGGCCAGCGTGCGACCGCGGATATGGGCGTTGAGGAAATTCGAGGCTTCGTGCAGTTGCGAGACAGTGATGCCGGCGGGCAGGTCGACGACGCGGTTTTCGACGTCGCCGTTCTGCGACACCAGCACGGCCAGCGCCTTGTTCGGCTCGAGCTGGATGAATTCGATATGCTTGAGCGCCACCTCGTTCTTGGCGGCAAGCACGAGGCCGGCGCCGCGCGACATGCCGGACAGCATCTGGCTCGCCTCGGTGAGCATGTGCTCCAGCGTCGCACCAGAGCCGGAGGCGCGTACCTGCGCCTCGATGGTGCGGCGCTCCTCGTCGGAGAGATCACCAAGCTCCATGAAGGCATCGACGAAGAAGCGCAGGCCGGCCTGGGTCGGCAATCGGCCGGCTGAGATATGCGGCGCGTAGATCAGGCCGAGATGCTCGAGATCGCTCATCACATTGCGGATGGTGGCCGGCGACAGCGAAGACGGCAGGATACGCGACAGGCTGCGCGAGCCGACCGGCTCGCCGTCCTTCAGATAGGAATCGACAATGCGCCGAAAGATGTCGCGCGAGCGCATGTCGAGCGATTGAAGGGCGGGCGATTGAAGCGCGGGGGATTGGAGCGCTGCCGCCGACTGGGAACCGGGATCGACTGCCTTGGTCATTCGAGCCAAATACCTCCGGCCCAAGGATATAGACATCGGCCGCGCCCGCGCAACTGGTCCATTTTCCTTTGCGCCTCTCGTCGCGTGCGGCTACAAGCCGGCCACGACTCCTAAATCGACAAGAAAGAAGCCTGAATGCGCCCTTCCAAACGCCAGTTCGACGAAATGCGCGCCATCTCCTTTGAGCGCGGCGTCTCCAAGCACGCGGAAGGCTCGTGCCTGGTAAAGTTCGGCGACACCCACGTGCTTTGCACCGCCAGCCTCGAAGAAAAGGTGCCGGGCTGGATGCGCAATTCCGGCAAGGGCTGGGTGACGGCGGAATACGGCATGCTGCCGCGCTCGACCGGCGAGCGCATGCGCCGCGAGGCTTCGGCTGGCAAGCAAGGCGGCCGCACGCTGGAAATCCAGAGGCTGATCGGCCGTTCGCTGCGCGCAGTGGTCGATCTGCAGGCGCTGGGTGAGCAGCAGATCACCGTCGACTGTGACGTGATCCAGGCCGATGGCGGCACGCGCACCGCCTCGATCACCGGCGGCTGGGTGGCGCTTTACGACTGCCTGCGCTGGATGGAAGCCCGGCAGATGGCCAGCGTCGCCAAGGTGCTGAAGGACCATGTCGCGGCTATCTCCTGCGGCATCCACGACGGCCAGCCGGTCATCGACCTCGACTATCTCGAGGATTCATCGGCCGGCACCGACGCCAATTTCGTCATGACCGGCAAGGGCGGCATTGTCGAGATACAAGGCACGGCCGAGGGCGAGCCTTTCTCGGAAGAGCAATTTGCGGCGCTGATGGAATTGGCCAAGAAAGGTATTGCGCGACTGGTCAGCCTGCAGCAGATGGCTGTAGCTTAACCCTGTCATGACCCCTTCTGCCATCCTCGAATCAGCGCTATATGTGATCGACCTCGCTGCCGCGGAAAAATTCTACACCGATGTGCTCGGGCTCGATCTGCTGGGCAAGGTCGACGGCAGGCATCTTTTCTTCCGTTGCGGGGACGGCGTGCTGCTCATCTTCAACGCCGAGGCGACCAAGATGCCGCCGGCGCCCGATGCCAAGCTGAAAGTGCCGCCGCACGGCACGGTCGGCGACGGCCATCTCTGCTTTGCGGCGAGCGCGGACGAGATCGTGCGCTGGAGAGCGCATCTTGAGCGCAAGAAAATCGCCATCGAGAGCGAGTTCGAATGGCCGCAGGGTGGCCGCTCGATCTATATTCGCGACCCCTCCGGCAATTCGATCGAATTCGCCGAACCAAGAATCTGGGGCATCTGATGCAGTCGCTTGATGGACATGAGATCGTTGTCGCCAGCCACAATGCCGGCAAATTGCGCGAATTCGCCGATCTGATGGCGCCGTTCGGCATAGAAGCGAAGTCGGCCAAGGAATATGGCCTGCCGGAGCCGGACGAGACCGGCACCACCTTCGAGGAGAACGCCTATATCAAGGCCTTTGCCGCCGCCAAGGCGACAGGCCTGCCGGCATTGTCGGACGATTCCGGCCTGTGTGTCGATGCGCTGGGCGGAGCGCCCGGCGTCTACACCGCCAACTGGGCCGAGGCGCCCGACGGGAGCCGCGACTTCGGCATGGCGATGCAGCGAGCCGAAGTGGCGTTGCAGGAAATCGGCGCGGTTGATCCAGCGCAGCGCAAGGGCCGTTTCGTCGCCGTCATCTGCCTGGCCTTTCCCGACGGCGCGGCCGAATATTTCCGAGGTGAGGTCGAGGGCACGCTGGTATGGCCGCCGCGCGGCGAACTCGGCTTCGGCTACGACCCGGTGTTCGTGCCGGACGGTTTCCAAAAGACTTTTGGCGAGATGACCGCAGAGGAGAAACATGGCTGGAAGCCCGGCCAGCCGACGGCATTGTCGCATCGGGCTCGCGCCTTCCAGAAATTCGCACAGGCCAGACTGGATTTGGCGCGATCGGCGGTGAAATGACCATGCTGCTCGACCGCAGCCCCGGTTTCGGCGTCTACGTGCACTGGCCGTTCTGCGCGGCCAAGTGCCCCTATTGCGACTTCAACAGCCATGTCCGCCACCAGCCGGTCGACCAGGAGCGTTTCGCGCGCGCCTTCGAGACCGAGCTTGCGACGATGCGCAACCGCACCGGACCGCGCGAGGTGACCAGCATTTTTCTCGGCGGCGGCACGCCATCACTGATGAAGCCGCAAACCGTCGCGACGGTGCTGGACGCGGTGGCGAAGAACTGGACGGTGCCTGCCGGCATCGAGGTGACGCTGGAAGCCAACCCGTCTTCAGTCGAGGCCGAGCGCTTTCGCGGCTATCGGGAGGCAGGCGTCAACCGAGTGTCGCTCGGCGTGCAGGCGCTGAACGACAAGGATCTGCGCTTTCTCGGCCGGCTGCACAATGTCGATGAAGCGCTGCATGCGATTGGGCTGGCGCGTGAGATTTTCCCGCGGCTGTCGTTCGATCTGATCTACGCACGGCCCGGCCAGACACCGGAAGCGTGGCAGGCGGAGCTCGAGCAGGCGATCGGCCATGCCGCCGACCATTTGTCGCTCTACCAGTTGACCATCGAGGAAGGCACGCCGTTCCACGCGCTGCATGCGGCCAGGAAATTCGCTATTCCCGACAATGACCATGCCGCCGATCTCTATGCGCTGACGCAGGAGATCACCGCCGCGCATGGGCTGCCGGCCTATGAGATTTCGAACCACGCCAGACCAGGCGCCGAAAGCCGGCACAATCTCACCTATTGGCGCTATGGCGAATATGTCGGCGTCGGTCCCGGCGCGCATGGCCGCTTCGTCGAAAACGGCCGTCGCGTGGTGACGATCGCCGAACGAATGCCGGAAACCTGGGCCAATCTGGTCGAGGCCAAGGGCCATGGCGTCACCGGCGGCGAGATCCTGACGCGCTCGGAAGAGGCCGACGAGTTCCTGTTGATGGGACTGAGGCTGGCCGAGGGAATCGACCTCTCGCGCTACGAAGCGTATTCCGGCCGTGGCCTGTCGACGGCGCGGCTGTCGATGCTGCAGGGCGAGGGGCTGGTGGCGCCGATCGGCAATGCCCGCCTGCGCGCCACCCCGGCCGGCATGATCGTGCTGGACGCCGTAGTGGCCGATCTGGCGCGGTAATATGTCCACGAAGGAATATCTCAGCGCCGGGCCAGCCTGCAATCCGCGACCGATATTTACTTGCAAGCGTGGGCCTGACTGGTCAAGCTTCTGTCGGGTGCCGCTAATATGCGGTTGAAGCAGAGCACGGGGCTAAAATGCGCCTCTTCAACATCGCGCTTGCTGTCCTTGCCCTGATCGGCGGGCTGGAGGTGGCGTGGGCTGAAAAACGCGTTGCGCTGGTGATCGGCAATTCGAACTATCAGCGGGTGGCTAGACTTCCCAATCCGAACAATGACGCTGCTGACATGGCGACCTTGCTCTCAATGGTAGGGTTCAAAGTATCTCGCAAGATGGACTTGGACCATACCGCGTTCAGGAAAGCTCTGCAGGAGTTCGGTCGCGAGGCGGAAGGTGCTGATTTCGCAATAATCTTCTTTGCGGGACATGGGGTTGAGGTTGAGAATAGAAATTTTCTGGTTCCTACAGATGTCAGCCTGAGCGCTGATTCCGACGTGGAGTTTGAGGCAATCCCGCTCGATTTGGTGATGAACGCGTTGTCCCGTGTCTCCGGCGTGCGAGTGGTTCTACTTGATGCTTGCCGGGACAACCCCTTTATCGCGGCCATGCGAAGATCAAATGCAACGCGTTCCATTGGCAGAGGCCTGGCTGCGATTGAGCCGGCAGCCGGAACTTTGGTCGGGTACGCTGCGAAGGAAGGTACGACCGCATTCGATGGAGCGGGACGGAACAGTCCCTACACTGCAGGGCTGTTGGCGCATTTGGGTGAACCCGGGGTAGACATCCAATTCGTGTTTCGCAAGGTTCGCGACACTGTTCTGGCCGCGACAGGCGGCAAGCAGGAACCATTCACGTATGGATCGCTGCCTGGCAGGGAAATTTTCATTGCCCCTCCTCGTGGCGCAACGGCAGTCTCGCCAGCCAACAACAGCCGAGATGCGAGCCTGACGGAAATCGAGTTGTGGACCTCAATCCGCGGCTCCAAAAGCAGCGGAGCGTTAAAGGATTATCTTCGACTGTACCCGGACGGCCTGTTTGTGCCTCTCGCCAGACTCCAGATTCAACAGTTGGAGAATGCAGATCATCAATCGGACGCCAACCAGGAAGATGCCCCGAACGAACTGGCGAAGCGGATACAGCGCGAGCTTGGCCGCATTGGGTGTAATCCGGGAAACCCAGACGGCATCTGGGGTGGAAGAACCCAGGAGGCGTTGCGCCGTTTCGCTCGCTACTCCGGCGCTAAGATCGACATGGCGAAACCGACAGAAATTGCTTTGAGGAAACTGGAAGGGAGCACAGCTCGCGTGTGTCCGGTGGTTGCCCGGCCGAATTCGATAGAAAAACCCCGCCATGCGAATAACCCGAACACCCGGCCACGATCGCCAACGGAACAGAAGCGTGCCGCCGCTGCTCCGAGCGCGAGCAGGCCAGCTCGCGTTTGCAGGGCAGAAACCCACGATGAGTGCAGGGTCAGAGCGCGGGCCGCCGGGGCTCGCCGGGGCAGCGGCTTCTGCCGCGATCGACTTACAATCTGCGAGTGACGTGCCTCGGCAGAGGCTGCCGATCGATCACGGCCACGGGGCGTGTGTTGAAGCCGGCGAGAACCGGTAAGCGGCAGCCGAGAGGCATGCTGCCGATCCCATCTTCCACCTCGTCCTATTGAAACTCGATAATGTAGCCGTGCGAGCTGTTTTGCGGACCCATGTCGTCCCACGTGCTCGCCTTGAGATCGGCCGTGTCGCGGTTGCCGTCCAAATGAGCATAAAACATCGCAAAATCATCACCCTGTTTGTGCTCGTTGGGGTGGTTGCGAAGCCAATTGTTGTAAGTCATTGCCTCGCCGGTCAGCCATCGCCAGCCGCCACGAGGCTCGCGCCCCCCCCGGATCCTGCTCAAGGCCGATCCACGGACCCATCTTGTAGGACACTCTTCCGTCGAAGCCAGTTTCGAACATCCGTTCATCAGTCTCGAACAGCCCGTAAATAAAGTCGTTCTCCGCCTTTGACGAGATCGCCGCCAGATGCGCTTCACACCGCTGGGCAGCAGATTTGGCGGTCTGCCAAGACGAGTGGCGATCGTAAACCGCCACATAGAGGCGGCTCCCAAACTCGCCGTAGATGATTTCTTTGCCCCTGAGGCACTGCGCGGCGCGAATAGTGCGCTCATCGGTTTCGAGCCCTTTCAAATCCTCGGGGTCGAAGAGCCGCGCCTCGTCGGCAGATACGACGGAATCCGTGCTCGTGACGCCAACCAGCTCCAGCCCGTTGGCGACGACGTTATTGATGTATCCAGTCTCGGTGAGCCCCAGCGCCTTCTGGTATCGAGAGATCGCCCTGCGAGTCTTTTGACCGAGATTGCCGTCCGCCGCACCTATGTCATATCCGAGGTCGGAAAGCGTCAGCTGGATTTCCTTGCGTTGAGACTGCGTCAGCTTCATACGGCGTTCAGCTTCCTGCGGCGACACGAGGCCATCGCCGCCACCTTCGAGCAGACGCAGCGCAGCGCGAGCGCTGTCGGAGAAAGAGCCGGATTGGTGCTTGGCCAAGTAAAGCTGCCAGCCGCGTGCAGTGGCAATGCGCTCGGCCTTTTCGAAATCTATCTGGGCGAGAAAATCGGATGCGGCGACAGCGGTCGCCGGCGCACTGGCGTTGAAGTAAAATTCAGCGGCAATGTTCGAGACGATCTGCGGCGATTGGAGGTTGTTCGTCTTTATGCGGACATCGCGGATCACACGCTTGAAAGCCGTACCTACCTCTAGCGAAGGGCTGGACATATGTTCAACTAAGGCCGTCGTGAAAGGCGAGTTCTCACCGACTCCATCGTAGGCGACCTGGCCAGGCGAAGCGGAGAAGGCGATCATCGTTCCCGAGCCGGTGGGACCCACAGGCGCCAGCCCCTTCAACGCAGCGCCGCGGGTGACGCCTTCGACGCTTGCATTCAGCCGGTCGGCGATCGGATTATTGCGACAGGCATCGACGAAAAGAAGCGACAGCGAGGCTTTCCGCTCCATAGTGCCTATAATGGAATTCAGCGCGATGGCTTCGGCATCGACGTCAAACTCCGACAGCAGCTCGGCATCGAGCCCGAGCAGAAAATTTTCGCCTTTCAGCTGCATCCCGTGGCCAGCGAAGTAGAACAAGGCGGTGTCGGCTGGCCCGATCTTCTTTGAAAAAGTAGAGAGTCCTCTCGCGAAACCGGCCCGGTCCACATTGATCAGACTGTCTACCTCGAAGCCGTTTTCCTTCAGGAACGCTGTAAAGGCACGGGCGTCGGCGGCGGCGTTCGCCAACGGCGTTGTCGCCGTGTAGGCAGAATTCCCGACTACCAACGCAAGGCGCTTACCTTCCGCAGCGCGTAGCGGCGCTGAAAAGCCCAGCACGATCAGAAGCAAAAAGAATAGAAATGCCTGAAGATTTCTGAGCCCCATGGCTGCCTCTCCTATGCTGGCGCGACTATTCTAGGCTGAATACCTCGATCATCTCGGCGCGCCCTTTGACCTCGTGATGGCCGCAGGACTTGAAATATTGTCTGCCTTCAGGCCAGTGCTCGACGAATTGGGCGCTGACCAACAGTGGCTTGTCCAGTTTTCGCGTCAATCCCTCAATACGAAAGGCCAAATTCACGGCATCGCCCAGCGCGGTGTTGATGCCTTTGCCCATAGCGCCGATAGCAACTTCACCCACATGAAGGCCAATGCGGCAGTCGAGTACGATGTCTTGTTGTTCCCGGACCAGTACTCGGGTTGGCGACGTAGCCGCGTCTTCCGCAGCGCGGAGCGCCTGGGCAGCCTGAACCGCAGAGACACAGGCATCCGCTGCGGTCCCGTGCCAATAAGCGAATACACAATCACCGATGAATTTGTCGATCGAGGCGCCGTAGTGCTTCAAGATCATATTGCAGTCCAAGTACCACTCGGCCAGGAGGGCCGCCACCTGTTCCGGGGACAGCCTTGCGCTAATTGCGGTAAACTCCTTCAAATCAGCAACGAACAGGGTGGCCGGCCGGCTCTTGGGGGCTGCCGGGTTGCCCCATTGCGTTTTTGTGTTCGCCACTTGCGAGTCTGGATCGGGGGCAGTCGTGCCCTGGTCGAAAAGAAAAATCGATCTGCCGAACTGGACGCGATCGCCGGTGTGCAGCACACGCGCGGTTGTGAGCGCCACGTCATTCACATAACTGCCATTGACGCTACCGACATCAACAACCCAGTAGTTCGCGCCGTCGCGCCGGATCGTTGCATGCTGGCGCGAAACTTCCCCGTCCTCCAGGCGTATGGTGGCATGTTCGCCACGGCCAATCAGGTTGAAATCTCCCAGCCTATAGGCCTCACTGCTGCTCAGTGCGGTTAAAGTTGCCGACATGATCCTCTCCCGTACGCTCAAGTGCGCACGCAGGTTCAATATTAGCACGTTATGAACAGAGGCTGGCGACATTCCAGACGACGAGTCATGAACCCAGTCTGGAAGCGTTTGCTGGAAGCGCGGGTCTCGAACTATCCGGGTTGAATGATGTGGCCGAGCGTTTCCCCCGCGCTTTAGAGGGAAGTGTCTCGGCCAATCGCGAAGATCGCGGTAGTCAGGCGTCGTGCTTGGGGCGGCGCCTGGCGTGGTCTTTCTCGGCGTCCGCCTCACCGTCGCGAGCCGGCTTGGCCTCGCCCTTGTCGCGGCGTGCACGGTATCGATCGCTTGTCGGATGTGGGGGCGCTCCATTGCGGGAGCTTTTGGTTTCAAGGCGGGTGATGAAAATGTCGAAGCGATTGGGCATCGTCTGGTCAGTGCTCCATCGTGCTGCCGGTGCCGGTCGAGGGCTCGATCTCGAGCTTGGTTGCCTTTGACGGCCGACGCTTTCGCGGCCTTTTAGCCGAGCCGGCGCCGGCTTTGGCAGGCAGGCCCTTGTCCTTTCGCACGGCAAAGCGCTTGCGGCCTGCATAATAGGGTTCGAAAACGTCTTGTATCTTGAGGCTGTCCATCCTGCTCCTCCCGAGATCAGGCATAAATCCGCCGGGCACGGTTTCGTTCCGCAGTGTGGCAAAGGCATGACAGCCGCGTCACTTCGGCATGGGTTTTGCAACCCGGCGTGAGCCGTGCCAAACAGGGCCGAATGCATTCAAGGTCAGAGCCTGACGGGGGACACCAGTGACCGGCGAGTCGGCAAAACGCAGCTACGTGATCGGCCAGACCGAGATACCGGCCCGGCCGCTCGAGCCGGCGCTCTACCTGGTGGCGACGCCGATCGGCAATCTCGCCGACATCACATTACGCGCGCTTGAAACGCTCGCCGCCGCCGACATCGTCGCCTGCGAGGACACGCGTGTCAGTCGCGTGCTGCTCGACCGCTACGGCATCCGCCGCCGCACCACTGCGTATCATGAGCACAATGCCGGCGAGGCCGGCCCAAAACTGATCGCAGCCTTGCTGGCCGGGCAGAGCGTGGCGCTGATCTCGGACGCTGGCACGCCGCTGATCTCCGATCCGGGCTACCGACTGGTCGGCGAAGCGCTCGACCAGGGCATTCGCGTCGTGCCGATCCCCGGCCCGTCGGCGCCGCTCGCGGCGCTGACGGCCTCCGGCCTGCCCTCCGACGCCTTCCTGTTCGCCGGCTTCCTGCCGGTGAAGACCGGCCAACGGCTGACCCGGCTGGAAGCGCTTAAAACCGTGCCGGCGACGCTGATCTTCTTCGAATCGCCGCGCCGGCTGGCCGAGACGCTCGGTGCCATGGGCGAGGCGCTGGGCGGCGCCCGCAAGGCCGCGATCGGCCGCGAGCTGACCAAGACCTTCGAGGAGATACGGACCGGCACTTTGCAGTCGCTCGCCGATCATTACGCGGCGGCCGACACGCCGAAGGGCGAGATCGTCATCTGCGTCGGCCCGTCGGACGCAACGGCCGACGAGCCGGCGGACATCGACCGGCTTCTGCTTTCGCTTGCCGCCGAGATGCCGGCCTCCAAGGCGGCGGCGGAAGCCGCCAAGATGACCGGCGGCCAGAAGCAGGCGCTTTACCGGCGGCTGCTCGAACTCAAGGACACCGGCAAAGACGGCGACACCGGGAAAGACAGCGATGGCTGAACGCCCGGTCGCCAGCCGCCAGCGCGCCTATCGGCGCGGCCACCGCAGCGAGTGGCTGGCTGCGGCGGCGTTGATGGTGAAGGGCTATCGGATCCTGGCCCGCCGCCACCGCACGCGGTTCGGCGAGATCGACCTGATCGCGCGGCGCGGCAACCTGGTGCTGATCGTCGAGGTGAAGGCTCGCCGCACACTGGTGGAAGCGATGGAAGCTGTTCGCTGCGAATCGGAGCACCGCATCGAAAGCGCCGCCGATCTCTGGCTGTCGCGCCAGTCCGACTATGGCAGA
Source organism: Mesorhizobium sp. WSM4820 (assembly GCF_055811075.1). NCBI lineage: Bacteria > Pseudomonadati > Pseudomonadota > Alphaproteobacteria > Hyphomicrobiales > Phyllobacteriaceae > Mesorhizobium > Mesorhizobium sp. WSM4820. The sequence goes on from NZ_JBVVQN010000015.1 coordinate 14,276, forward strand.
TTGTCGGTGCGCTTCGACATGGTCGCGGTGCTGCCGTGGCGCTGGCCGGTGCATGTCAAGAATGTTTTTTACGGGCGGAGCTAGGCTCTGGAAGTCACCGGTGGGATCCGGATCGCAGCGCACTGACCATTCCACGTAGAACGCTCCATCGCGGCATAATCCAAGTCGATGCGCCAGCCGGCTCGGTCGTGAATTTCCGGACGTTTGCGATCGCAGCGTCAAGGTTTCGTCCCGGGAAGCAGCGCCGACTTTCAAACGCTGGTTGACTTTCGGCGACAGGCGCCGATTCTCAAGTCAAAGGCGGCCTGCCGAGCAACGTGCCGCCCGAACGATCAGCACGATGATCGAGAGCAGCCTTGAACCTGGTCAATCCACCGAGCCTTGCTCTAAACGGTGTCGAGTTCGATTTCGACGCCGGTCTCCTGCACGGCGAGCATGGTGAAGATATCCCGCTGAGGCCTCAATCGCTCGCGGTGCTGAAGCATCTGGTCGCCAACGCCAACCGTGTCGTGACCAAGGAGGAGCTCCTGGACGCTGTCTGGCCCGGCATCGCGGTGACGGAAAACAGTCTTTCCCAGTGCATCAGCGAAATCAGGAAAGCCATCGGCGACGAGAAGCAGAGCCTGCTCAAGACAGTCGCGCGACGGGGATATCGCTTTGTCCCCGAAAGCCAAGCGCCCGGCATACCTCACGATCGCTACCCGCAGGTTCACGGCACTGCCTCTCCTGACCAGCACGAGACCAAAAGCCGGCGAAGCCTGATATTTGTAAGCGCTGTACTGGCAATCATTGCCGCAGTCGCGGCGTTCATCTGGAGGCCTACATTTGATACGGGAGTGCCGACCTCGCTCTCGATCGCGGTTCTGCCGTTCGCAAATCTCAGCGAAGCCGAGGAGCAGGCCTATCTTGCCAACGGTTTCGCGGACGATCTGACGACAGAGCTGGCGCGCGTTCCCGGCCTGTTCGTCGTCTCGCACAATGCCGCGCGTGCATATCGCAACAGCGGTCTTCCGCCGGCGAAGATCGCGAAAGAGCTCGGCGTCCGCTACCTGCTCGAGGGCTCGGTTCGACGTCTCGGCGATGAAGTGCGCATCAATGCGCACTTGATCGATGCCTCGACGGTTGGCCAGATCTGGGCCGAGCGGTTCGAAGGTCCATTCAGCGATGTGTTCAAGCTCCAGGACCAGGTGACCGGTCAGATTGTCGCCGCGCTGCAGCTAAAGCTCGTCCCGGGAAAAGCAAACCTGGCCGTGTCCGGCGATACTGACGATCCGGAAGCTTACCAGGCTTTTCGGCGCGCTATCGAGGCGCGACGAACGGATACACCCTCAGGCACCGTGGACGCATCTCGCTACCTGCGCCAGGCCCTGGCGCTGGATGCCGATTTCGGCGCGGCGGCCGCGGAATTGGCATGGCTCCACTGGGATGCCGACGACGCGAGGAGACAGGCCCTAGGGCTTGGTTGGACCGAGATCGACGACGAGCTCTACGGCAATCTGGCCATCGCTGCCGGAAATCCGTCGCCCGGTTACTACCAGCTGATTTCCGAGCTTCTGGTCCGGGAGCATAGGTCCGACGAGGCGGTGGCTGCCCTGCAAAAGGCGATAGCGCTCGACCCGAGCGATTCCTGGACCTACGAAGGGCTGAGCCAGGCCCTCATCTTCAACGGCAGGCCGGCTGAGGGGCGAACCTTTCTCGAGGCGGCCCTACGCGTCGATCCCGGGTGGACGGAGTGGCGACACTATCAGGCTGGCTTGGCGGCGTTCGGCCAGGGCCGCTACGAGGAGGCGGTCGCGCAGCTTGAGCAGGTCGATGTTCGGTCGCCCAATCCCTGGACGAAGTTCTACGGCCTGCATGTTCTTGTCGCAGCGCTTGCGCATCTCGATCGCCTGCCGGAAGCGGCCTCAGCCCTGGAGCAGCTCCGAAGCGTGCTGTCGGAAAGGCAGGAGGGTCAGCCGAACCTACTGATCGCGCAGCAGTTCTTCGTCTACAAGCGACCGGAAGATATCGTTCGCCTGCTCGATGGCTTGAGGAAGGCAGGGGTTTCTGAGCTTCCTGCCGGAATGGAACCCGAATCCGCTGAACGGATGAATGGCGTCGACATCGGCAATCTCATGATCGGACACGAGCTGACGGGACGCCAGGTTCTGCCCGATGTCTTGGCCTACCATGCTGTGATTGCGGCAGACGGCAGCGTGACCCGAACAGTTGGTGAGGAGGTCGTGACCGGTCGAATGTGGGTGCAGGGCGACAGCCTGTGCACCGCCTATCCGCGTAAACTGACGGGCTGTGGCGCCGTGTTCCGCAACCTGAGCGTCACGCCCGGAGCCCCGAACGAATACATCCTGCTGTCTCGCTTCAAGCGTTATGAATTCTCGGTGACGAAGTAGCAGCACCTTGCTGCGTTTACAGCGGCCATGAGAGATTGACGTTCATTTCGCTCTTGCCTTCGGTGACGTATGGACCACAGCGCTTCAATGCATCCGCGAAATCCCTGGCCAAGCCCTTGAACGTCTCGGTCTGCGGCGCTACGTCGACGATTTGGATGGCACTGACGTGCCCCTCGCGGGTGAAGCTGACGTGGACATCTGCACTGAAGCTGATCCCGCGCATCGCCGTCTGCGTAGGCCAACAGCTTGCTGCCCGTTCGAGAATGTGGCGGCTCAGACCATCACCAGCGGACGCGGTGGTCGCGGCGCCGATCACGAGAACTCCCAAGATGCGGTTGATCATACTTTATCTCCTCAGTTCGACGCCCGAACCGTGTGGGAACGTCGTGGGAGAGAGGACGCGAGGGCTCGTTCGAAGTCATGATATCGGCGTGAATAAGTTCTGAAGAGTGGTGAACACAGTCGATTCGGCCATCAGATGCATTCAAGCGGGCGAGAACGACCCCGCGATGACGGCTTGGGTTGGAGGGGCGGGTCTACGCTGGTCGTCCCCACCATCAGCCGACATTGTTAGGCCAAACGAACAAATAGAGCCCTTGGCGACAAAAGAAGCGTGCCGCCTCACCCCCGGACGAACAGCGCCGCCAGGCCGACGGTGCCGATAACCAGCCGCCACCAGCCGAACAGCGAATAGCCGTGGCGCGAGACGTAGTTGAGCAGGAAGCGCACGACGATAAGCGCCGCGACGAAGGCGGCGATGAAACCGGCGGCGATGATGGGCAGATCGGCGCTGGTCAGCACATTGCGGTTCTTGAACAGGTCGAAAGCGAAGGCGCCGACCATCGTCGGCATGGCGAGAAAGAAGGAGAATTCCGCAGCCGCGCGTTTGTCGACGCCCAGAAGCAGCGCGCCGACGATCGTCGAACCGGAACGCGACGTGCCGGGGATCAGCGAAAGGCACTGGAACAGTCCGATCTGCAGATAGAGCCGGAGCGGAAACCGCTCGACGTCGTGATAGAGCGGCTTCGGCTTGAAGCGATCCACCCACAGCAGGACCAGGCCGCCGATGATCAGCATGACGCAGATCAGCCTCGGCGATTCAAACAGCACCGTCTTGATGAAGCCATGCGCCAGCGCGCCGATGACGGCCGCCGGCAGAAAGGCGACGAGGATGCCGAGAACGAAATGCCGCGTCACCCGATCACGCGGCAGGTCGACCAGCATCTGCCACAGGCGATGGAAATAGACGCTGAGGATCGCCAGTATGGCGCCGAGCTGGATCAGGATCTCGAAGGCCTTGCCGGTCGAATGGAAGCCGAGAAAATGACCGGCAAGCAGGATATGGCCGGTCGACGAGACCGGAATGAACTCGGTCATGCCCTCGATCATGCCGAGCAGCAGCGCTTCGACAATGGTCTGGCTTTCCATGGAAACCTCGGCGTTCGAGTGAGAGCTTTGAAGAACGGCTTGCTTGTCATGGCGCGGAACTCCTCCTATAGGTCGCAGCACCCTGACGGCCCTTTGAATCGGGGCGGCCCCCTGAATCGGGGCGGCCAAGACTTACCGGCGCAGCCGGCGATTTGCCAGTGCGCTCTATTATCGCGGGACCATGCTGACGCTTTTCCACCACCCGATGTTCGCCACCTGCCGCTTCGTTCGCCTCGCTTTCGGCGAGTATGGCGAGGAACTGGCGCTGATCGAGGAAAAGCCGTGGATGCGGCGCAAGGAGTTCCTGGCGCTGAACCCGGCCGGCACGCTGCCGATCCTGCTTGCCGAGGGCGACGTGCCGATCGTCGGCGCGATGGTCATCGGCGAATATCTCGACGAGACGCGCGGCGTGCTCAAGCGCGACAAGCGGCTGTTCGCCGAGGACCCGATGGAGCGCGCCGAAATCCGCCGGCTGACCGACTGGTATCTCAGCAAGGCCGATAGCGAGGTGACGCGGCACCTGGTGCGCGAGCGCGTGCTGAAGCCGATCATGCCGGAAACGGCGGGCGGCGGCTCGCCCGATTCGGCGGCGATCCGCGCCGCGCGCGCCAACATCCGCCAGCACATGAAATACACCAACTGGCTGGCCGGCACCCGCCATTGGCTGGCCGGCAGCAAGGTCACCTATGCCGACCTCGCGGCTGCGGCTGCGCTGTCCGTGCTCGACTATCTCGGCGAGATCGACTGGCGCGAACACGCTGCCGCGCGCGAATGGTATGCACGGGTGAAATCACGGCCATCGTTCCGGCCGCTTTTGTCCGACCGGGTGCGCGGCCTGTCGCCGGTGTCACATTATGCGGACCTCGATTTCTAGAGCGCAAAACCTGCGCGCGCTGATCGACCGCGAGGCGCGGCGCGCCGGTTTCGATGCCGTTGCCGTCACCACGCCCGATGCCATCCCGCAGGCGCCGGCCCGGCTTGCCGCATTCGTCGCCGACGGCTTCCACGGCTCGATGGGTTGGATCGCCGAGACGCTCGAACGCCGCGGCGAGCCGATGGCGCTTTGGCCCGAAGTTCGCTCGATCATCGTGCTGGCCATGAACTACGGGCCGGACCACGACCCGCGCGCGGTGCTGGGCAAGCGCCAGCGCGGCGCGATCTCCGTCTATGCGCAGAACCGCGATTATCACGATGTGATGAAGGGCCGGCTGAAAGAGATCGCCGGCAAGATCGTGGGGCACTCTGGGAGCGACGTAAAAGTGTTCGTCGACACCGCCCCGGTGATGGAAAAGCCGCTGGCAGAAGCCGCCGGCCTCGGCTGGCAAGGCAAGCACACCAATCTGGTCAGCCGCGAGCACGGCTCCTGGTTGTTCCTTGGCACCATCTTCACCACGGCCGAGCTTGCAGCCGATACGCCCGAAGACGACCATTGCGGCTCTTGCCGCGCCTGTCTCGACGCCTGCCCGACCGACGCCTTTCCGGCTCCCTACCGGCTCGATGCGCGCCGCTGCATCTCCTACCTCACCATCGAGAACAAGGGGCCGATCCCGCACGAGTTCCGCGAAAAAATCGGCAACCGCATCTATGGCTGCGACGATTGCCTAGCCGCCTGCCCATGGAACAAGTTTGCCCGGGCAGCGTCCGAGGCAAAGCTCGTCGCCCGCGCGGACTTGCGCGAGCCGCCGCTCGCCGATCTGTTGGCGCTCGACGACGCTTCCTTCCGGTCGTTCTTTAGCGGTTCGCCGGTCAAGCGCATCGGTCGCGACCGCTTTGTCCGCAACGTGCTGATCGCCGCCGGCAATTCCGGCGAACCCTCGCTCGGAAACGCCGTGCGTGCGCTGCTCGGTGACGCCTCGCCGCTGGTGCGCGGCGCAGCGGTTTGGGCGCTGTCACGGCTTGTGCCGGCTTCGGATTTCGCCAAATCGGCCAGCGCTGCGGTGAAAGCAGAAGGCGACGAGGCCGTGCGACGCGAATGGCGCCTGGCGCTAGCAAACCAGATCGAGGCACAAGCATGAGCGAGAAGCAGATCCTCATTTTCGGCGCCGGCTATTCGGGCAAGGCATTTGCCCGCGCCAGCAAGGATGCCGGCACGATCCTTGGCACGACACGCGCAGCGGAGAAATTCGAAGCGCTGCGGCAAGCCGGAATCCAGCCGCTGCTTTTCGATGGCGCGCTGACGCTTGAAATCAGCGACGCGCTCGAGAAAACAACCCACCTCGTCGTCTCGGTGGCGCCGGAAGAGGCCGGCGACCCGGTGCTGAATGCGGCGCGCCAGGCAATCGCGAAGATTCCGGCGCTCGAATGGATCGCCTATCTCTCCACCGTCGGCGTCTACGGCGACCATGGCGGCGGCTGGGTCGATGAGACCTCCGAATGCAGGCCGCTGTCGAAGCGCTCGATGCTGCGTGTCGCCGCCGAGCGGGACTGGCTGAAGCTGGGTCGAGACATCGCCCGGCCGGTGGCGATCCTGCGGCTTTCCGGCATCTACGGGCCGGGCCGCAATGCCTTGGTCAATCTGGAAAACGGCACCGCGCGGCGGCTGGTCAAGCCGGGCCAGGTGTTCAACCGCATCCATTGCGACGACATTGCGGGGGCGCTTTGGCATCTGCTCAAGCACACCAGCGGCGGCATCTTCAACGTCACCGATGACCTGCCGGCGCCGCCGCAGGACGTCGTCACCTATGCCGCAGGGCTGATGGGCGTCACACCGCCGCCGGAAATTCCGTTCGAGACCGCCCAACTTTCGCCCATGGCGCGGTCCTTCTATCGCGAGAACAAGCGTGTCGCCAACACGGCGATCAAGGCGGCCGGCTATCCCTTCCGCTTTCCCGACTACCGGTCGGCCTTCGACCATATGTGGGTTTTGGGTAACTGGCGCGACGGCGAGGCGCGCAGCCCGATGAAGCGGTCGTGATCGAAATCGCGCGCCGGGCGTGCTATGATTCGACCCAATTTGCAGAGGGGTTCTGCTTTCATGACGATGTTGAAGCGACCATTGCCCAGCAAATCGCTGCTGCTAAAGCGCGTCGCAACGCGCTTTAGATCTCTGTTTATGCATGTCGTTGTCGCAAAACCGCTGCGCACTTTTGGGCGAGATGCATTAGCAGCACTCGCCGTCCTCGCCTTGGCGGGGCTTGCAGCGCGACCTGCGACGGCCGAAGAGCTGGCGAAAACCCTGTTCGGCGCCAAAAAGCTGCCGGCCGTGGCTGCGCCGCAGTCGATCGGTTTTTATTCCAAGGGCTGCTTTGCCGGCGGCGTCGCCATACCCCTGAACGGCCCGAAATGGGAGGTGATGCGGCCTTCGCGCAACCGCCGCTGGGGCCATCCGACGATGATCGCGCTGATCGAGAAACTGTCGCGCGACGCCGCGGCCGATGGCTGGCCCGGCCTTTTGGTCGGCGACATTTCGCAACCGCGCGGCGGCCCGATGCTGACCGGCCATGCCTCGCACCAGATCGGCCTCGACGCAGACATCTGGCTGACGCCAATGCCCGACCGCAAGCTTTCGCTCGAGCAGCGCGAAAACATGAGCGCCACCTTGCTTGTCGATGAAAAGACCCATTTGGTGAAAGATGCGCTCTGGGCGCCGGCGCATACGCGGCTGCTGAAGCGCGCGGCAAGCTATGCGGAAGTCGAGCGCATCCTGGTCAATCCCGGCATCAAGAAGAAGCTCTGCGACACGGTGAAAGGCGACCGTGGATGGCTGCGCAAGGTCAGGCCGTTCTGGGGCCACGACTATCACTTCCACATCCGCATCGGCTGCCAGCCCGGCTCGCCCAAATGCAAGGCGCAGGAAAACACCGCGCCAGGCGACGGCTGCGACCAGTCGCTGGCATGGTGGTTCACCGAGGAGCCGTGGCGCCCCAACAAGAACCCGGACAGGCCGAAAGCGCGCGACCTGATGACGATGGCGAGCCTGCCCGCAGCATGCCAGGCCGTGCTCGACGGGCCAAATCCGGCTTCGGCGGAGGCGGTCACCTATTATGGCGACTATTATGGCGAGGACGGCGTGCCGGTCGCGGCTGCGCCCGTTCTCACCAAGGCTCCGTCGCCGGCGCGGGCATCGGCAAGCGGCGCGGCAGCCCTCCCGGCCACGGCCAACGCCTACGCCGAAACGCCCGAGATCGGCATTCCGCTGCCGCGACCCCGGCCGGGGTATTGAGGCCAGCTAATGTTGGAGACAACCAACTGTTGGGGTCGGCGCCTCCCTTCATTGCCCTGCCGGGCATTTCTCCCCGTATAGTGACGGGGAGAAAGGGCTGGCCGCTGCCTTGGCGCCGTTCTTGCAGCGTTGGAGATTGGCGAAACCATCGATGAGAGCGTCCCTCTTCCCGTCACTATACGGGGAGAGGATGCCGGCAGGCAGGTGAGGGGCAGCGCCAACGCTCTCCCCTGAAGCGACTTTCCCTTTCCCGGGTCATGCGCTAGTCAACAAAAGAACGGCGGAACGCCACTGGGAACCGGGACGGACGAGAGCATGCCAGGCGACGACGACACCGTGCTGCAGTTTCCGGTCCTGATCGGCGACATCGGCGGCACCAATGCGCGCTTTTCGATGGTGCTCGACGCGACTTCGGAACCAACCGAACCGCAGATCGTCCAGACCGCCAATTTCAACACCATCGACTCAGCGATCCAGGCGGCGGTGCTCGACCGCTCGTCGGTGCGGCCCAACTCCGCCGTGCTGGCGGTGGCCGGCCCGGTCGACAGCGACGAGATCCCGCTCACCAACTGCCCGTGGATCGTCAAGCCAAAAAAAATGTTTACCAGCCTCGGCCTCGGCGACGTCGTGGTGCTCAATGATTTCGAGGCGCAGGCGCTGGCCGTCGTGGCGCTCGGCGAAGAGCATATGGAAAAGATCGGCGGCGATGCGCCGGAGCCCAATGCCGGGCGCGTGGTGCTTGGCCCCGGAACCGGGCTTGGCGTCGCCGGCCTGGTCCACGCGCTGAACCACTGGATACCGGTGCCCGGCGAGGGCGGGCACATGGATATCGGGCCGCGCTCGCCGCGCGATTTCCAGGTGTTTGCGCATATCGAGAAGCTCGAGGGCAGAATCTCCGGCGAACAGATCCTGTCCGGGCGCGGCCTGGTCAATGCCTACCGGGCGGTGGCCAGGGCGGACGGCAAGCCGGCGCCGTTGACCACGCCGGCCGAGGTCACCGCCGCGGCGCTGGCGAAGTCGGATCCGGTGGCCGAGGAAGCGCTGTCGCTGTTCGTCACCTGCCTCGGGCGCACCGCCGGCGACCTTGCGCTGGTGTTCATGAGCCGCGGCGGCGTCTTCCTGACCGGCGGCATCGCGCAGAAAATCCTGCCGGCGCTGAAGTCAGGCAATTTCCGCGCCGCCTTCGAGGACAAGGCGCCGCACAGCGAGCTGATGCGGACCATGCCGGTCTATGTGATCACCCATCCGCTGGCAGCGCTTTCCGGCCTTGCCGCCTATGCCAGAAACCCATCGCTGTTCGGCGTCCAGACGGCGGGGCGACGCTGGCGGGCCTGACCCACAGAGTTTTTGCCGGCCTCGGCCATAGGCAAGCCGGCACCGGGGCGCTAAGAGGATTGCCGAATTAACCCGGCCGCGCGGCCGGACCGACGCCACGGAACGATCCCGACTTGAACCAGTCGCCAAGCACCCAAGCTTCAAACCACCAAGCCAAAGCCCGGCCCGGCGAGGTCGTGGCGGTGATCCGCCGCATTCTCGCCGAGAACGGCCGCGACTATCGCTGGTATTATGTTCTGGCTGTTCTGTGCCTGGTGATGGTTGCGGCCACGACCGCCTTCACCGCCTGGATCATGAAGGATGTCGTCGACCAGATATTCTACCAGCAGCGCGGCGATCTCATCGCGCTGATCTGCTTGTTGATCCTTGGCGCCTTCATGCTGCGCGGTCTGGCCACCTACGGCCAGGCGGTGACGCTGGCCAGGATCGGCAACAATCTGGTGGCGCGCTACCAGCGCCGCATCTTCGCCCACCTGATGAAGCTCGGCATCAATTTCTTCAACGACACGCGCTCGGGGCGGCTGGCCGCCCAGATCAACGACAACGTCAACGGCATCCGTGACCTGCTGTCGATGACGCTGACATCGCTGGCACGCGACGCCGTATCGCTGATCGCGCTGATCGGCGTCATGATCTGGCAGGATCCGATGCTGTCGCTGATGTCGCTGCTGATCGGGCCGCCACTGATCTACACCGTCGTCTACCTGACCCGCAGAATAAGGCGTGCCACGCGCGAAGCCGTGCAGATAAACGCGCGGCTGATCGGCGCCATGCAGGAAGCGACGCAAGGCATCGCCATCGTCAAGGCGTTCACGCTGGAGGACGAGCTGTCGCGCCGCATCAGCGATCTTGTCGCTGGCGCCGAGCAGCGGGCAAACCGCATCGCCCGCGTCTCGGAACGGTTATCGCCGATCTCCGACATGCTGGCCGGCTTCGCCGTCGCCGGCGTCATCGCCTATTCCGGCTACCGGGCAGCCGTCGGCGGCCAGCCGCCCGGCGCGGTGTTTTCCTTCATCACCGCGCTGCTGCTTGCCTACGACCCGGCCCGGCGGCTGGCTCGCATGCAGGTCGGCATGGAACGGGCGCTGGTCAATGCGCGCATGATCTACGAGTTGCTCGACCTCGAGCCGCAGCAGGGCGACGCGCCCGGCGCGGCCGAAGTGAAGATCGCCCGGGGCGAGGTGCGCTTCAACAATGTGTCGTTCGGCTATGTCGCCGACGCCCCGGTGCTGCAGGATCTCAGCTTCGTTGCCGCCGCCGGCAAGATGACGGCCATCGTCGGCGCCTCGGGCGCCGGCAAGTCGACGCTGGTGGCGCTGCTGCAGCGTTTTCACGATGTCGAGTCGGGCAGCATCGAGGTCGACGGCCAGGACATTTTAGAAGTGACCAAGCAGTCGCTGCGCCGCTGCATCGCCTATGTCTCGCAGCAGCCCTATCTGTTCGAAGGCAGCATTCGCGACAACATTCGCTACGGGCGGCTGAGCGCCAGCGACGCCGAGATCGAGCTGGCCGCGCAACAGGCCGAGGCTGATGGCTTCATCCGCCAGCAGCCGCAGGGCTATGACACCCCTGTCGGCGAAGGCGGCCTGACGCTGTCGGGCGGCCAGCGCCAGCGCCTGTCGATCGCTCGCGCCATCGTGCGGCAGGCGCCGATCCTGCTGCTCGACGAGGCGACCTCGGCGCTCGACAACGAAGCGGAAGCGCGCGTCCAGCAGGCGCTGACCCAGATCATGGCGGGGCGCACGACCATCGTCATTGCGCACCGGCTGTCGACCGTGGTCAATGCCGACCATATCATCGTGCTGGAACAGGGCCGGCTGGTCGAGCAAGGCACGCATGCCTCGCTGATGGCCGACCCGCACAGCGTCTATGCCCGGTTCCACCGGGTGCAGGGCAACAAGGGGCTGGGGCTTGTCGACGACGGCAAGCCAATCCAAACTCTGCTGCGGCGCGCGAAAAAAGCGATTGGGAGAAATTTATGAGCGGTACGGCCACAAACGACCCGCCCGTCAGTGAAATGGGCCTGGTGGTGGTCGGCGCGGCTGGAAGGATGGGCCAGGCGCTGATTCGCGCCATCCACACCATTCCGGGCACCCGCGTCGCCGGCGCGATCGAGCGGGCCGGCTCGCCGCATCTCGGCAAGGATGCCGGCGAACTGGCCGGCATCGGCACTATCGGCGTGGTGATCGGCGAAGATCCGCTGCCGGCTTTCGCCAGGGCCGACGGCGTCCTCGATTTCACCAGCCCGGCGGCGACCGTCGAATTCGCCGGCTATGCGGCGCAGGCGCGCATCGCCCATGTCATCGGCACCACCGGCTGCTCGGCGGACGACAATGCAAAGATAGCGGCGGCGGCGCGCCACGCGACGATCGTCAAGTCAGGCAATATGAGCCTCGGCGTCAATCTGCTGGCGGTGCTGGTGGAGCAGGCGGCGCGCGCGCTCGATGCCGACGATTTCGACATCGAGATCCTGGAAATGCACCACCGGCACAAGGTCGACGCGCCGTCGGGCACGGCGCTGCTGCTCGGTGAAGCCGCCGCCGCCGGGCGCGGCATCGATCTTGACGGGAACAGCGTGCGGTCGCGCGACGGCCATACCGGCGTGCGCAGGACCGGCTCGATAGGCTTCGCCACGCTGCGCGGCGGCTCGGTGGTCGGCGACCACAGTGTTCTGCTGGCCGGCACCGGCGAGCGCATCACGCTTGCCCATCACGCCGAGGACCGGGCGATCTTCGCCCGCGGCGCGGTCAAGGCCGCACTGTGGACGCGCGGCAGGAAGCCGGGCCTGTATTCGATGCGCGACGTGCTCGGACTCGCCTGAGACGATCTCATCCACCAAACTGAAGGAGCAAAAATGTCGGGAACTCTCGTGCTCGTGCGCCATGGCCAGAGCGAATGGAACCTGAAGAACCTTTTCACCGGCTGGCGCGACGTCGACCTGACCGACTTGGGCCACGCCGAGGCCAGGGAGGCGGGCGCCAAGCTGAAGGCGCGCGGCATGAAATTCGACATCGCCTTCACCTCGTCGCTGATCCGGGCGCAGAAGACCTGCCAGCATATTCTCGACGCCGTCGGCCAGAGCGATCTCGAGACCATCCGCGACCAGGCGCTGAACGAGCGCGACTATGGCGACCTCTCCGGCCTCAACAAGGACGACGCGCGCCAGAAATGGGGCGAGGAGCAGGTGCATGTCTGGCGCCGCTCCTACGACGTGCCGCCGCCCGGCGGCGAAAGCCTGAAAGACACCGGCGCGCGCGTCTGGCCCTATTATCTGCACGACCTGCAGCCGCATGTGCTGCGCGGCGGCACAGTCCTGGTGGCGGCGCATGGCAATTCGCTGCGCGCGCTGATCATGGCGCTGGACGGCAAGTCGGGCGAGGAGATCGTCAGGCTGGAGCTCGGCACCGGCGTGCCGGTCATCTACAGGCTCAACGCCGATTCGACGGTGGCATCCAAGGAAGTGCTGGCCGGCTGAGCCGGCGGGGCAGCTTTCAAAAAAGCGCGTTGACACTCACCGTTTGCCCGCCTAAAGAGCCCGCACCAGCCCAGATGGCGGAATTGGTAGACGCGCACGGTTCAGGTCCGTGTTCCGCAAGGAGTGGAGGTTCGAGTCCTCTTCTGGGCACCATCATCTTGTAAGTACCTGATTTCATTCAGGTTCTGGTTCGCTTTTCCAGTTCGGCCCAGTTGTAACAGTGACTGTTATAGTCAGGGCTCGAATCGGATGGCGACACTGCCCGAACGGATGATGGCGCGCAGCGGCACTTTTTACTGCCGAATTTGGGTTCCTACGGACATTGCCCCTATATACGGGCGTCAAATCGTGGTCCGGTCCTGCGCACAAAAGATCTGAAAACAGCCAAGTCGCGTCTCGCTCGCAAGAGCGTCGAACTGGAAAACCGGTTCGACGAAATTCGTGCTGATCAGATCGCCGGCGACAATCACGGCGCTGCTGCGTCGCCGGACTCCCGAACGATCCGTGCCGGCTTCCGCGAGATCGCCCGTGAACACGCCATCGCGGCGAGCGATCAGGAGTTCTGCCGCCGCGCGGAGCTCTTCAGCCAGGCGACCGCGGCTCCCGCTCGGTTCTGGCGTGGCGAGCTCGGACCGCTGCCGGTGCCGGCCGACTTTGGGCACGGCGAACAGGATGCCTATACCTATTTCGACCACCTCGTTGCCGAAGGTGACCTCGAAAAAGTCATCGCCTTCGTCAACCGCTTTCGTCTCGGCAAGCGGATCGAGACGTTGCAGAGCATGCGGGCGACCGGAAACCTTGGCGAACTCGTCGCGATCGCCGAGAACCGCATTCCCGAAATCAGCCGTTCGGATGCGATCGCTCTTGGCCGATTGCTGCTTGAGAACGAACTCGACGTGCTTCGGGCAATCGCCGAGGGCCAGCCTGATCCATCGCTGGGCGATTTTCGTGCAGGCAATCTTCGGCAGGCGGAAAAGCCTGACGCGACTACCTTGGGCAGTTCCCAGCCGACGGCACCAACCGCCATGCCGATCTCGCTCGATGAACTTTTTGAGCGCTAGGAGGCGGAAACCGATCCGAGTGCCAGCACACTGTCTAGCTGGCGCGGCATCCTGCGCGACCTGAAATCATTCGTCGGGGACAAGGCGGACGACATTACTCGCATCACCGCCGAGGATATCGTCGGCTGGAAGGACAAGCTCGTCAAAGCCAAGAAGGCAGCGGCAACCATCTCGCGGGGCTACCTGGGCTGCGCCCGTGCGCTGTTCAGGTTTGCCGTGGCGAACAAGCTCGCGGCGTCCGATCCTTCCCAGGGAATCAAGGTCGCGCGCAAAACGAAGGCGGGCAAGAAGATGTTGGGCCATACCGGAGAGGAGGTGGCTCGGCTGCTGGATTTGGCGAGCGCCGCTCCGGAACCTTGGAAGAAGTGGCTTCCCTGGTTGGCTGCGGCCACGGGATCACGGATTGGCGAAGTGGCGCAGCTGCATGTCAGCCATGTGTTTGAGGAAGACGGATATCATGTTGTAAAGATCATGCCGGCAATCGATGCTGGTAGCATCAAGAATGCGGAAAGCGAAAGGACAGTGCCCATTCATCCGGCCCTGCTTGCAGCCGGGTTCCTGGAATTCGTCGCGGAGAAGGGACAGGGTCCACTCTTCTATGGCCGCTCGTCAGGCGATCCAAAGCGAAAGCACGCCTCGAAGGGCGTTGCCAACCGGCTGGCGTCCTGGATTCGAGCGAACGGGTTTTCCGATCGTCGCAAAGCGCCGAATCATGCGCTGAGGCACTGGTTCAAGACCGAAGCGTCAAGGGTTGGCATTTCTGACAGCGTGGCCGACGCAATTCAGGGCCACACCGACAGCAGTTCCTCGGGTGTCTACAGGCATATCGGCTTGGCTGTGATGGCATCAGCGCTCGAGGAAATCGAACTGCCGCCGCACCGCGGCGTGTCGTTAGACGCTTAGAGCTACACGTCTGCGCTGGCAGCAAGCTCGTAACCTCCTGATTGTGCCAAGAGCTGTTATCGCCGAACCCCTACTCAGACGTCGCATTTGGGGGCCGACAAACGAACCCGCTGCGCGGGATGGGCGCGCGCGGTAAGGGCTCCCGTTCGCCCGCGAACTGCTCGCGGTCGCGAGCTCACCGGCTGTGGCCCGTCCGTCCTCGGGGACTTTCGTACGCTGCCGGCGCCCGAAACTCTTCACGATAGCGGACTGGCAGCTTTCCGGTGTCCGAAAGGACAATAGTGGACGTTCAGATCGGGAGGACCGAGGTCTCAGACCGGCGCGACCTCGCCAACTCCTGGTCTCCTGCACCGAATCACGGCGAGAAAAACCAAATCGCCTGAAGGCGTGCCTAACCATCCTAAAAGGGCTATAAAGTACCGAACCATGCTGGCGCCGTTACCCGGTCACATGCGTGCGATCGTGCCGAAGCAGGAACGCCTGGGCGGCTTAGCCGTCATTATCGACGTCGCCGTCTGTTTCCGTAATGCTGAAAACGACCGCGTCGATCGCGAGCGGATTTTTGCTCGCGCGGATCGGGAACTTGTCGTTGTTCGCTCCAGCATGGATCCCGAGGACACGCACCAAGGCTTTGCCGGCCGTGTCGTTTTCATCGGCGGCGGTCCACCGGTGTGGGAAGCCTACGCGCGGTTCGTCAGCCACTGCGATGTCACGCGGGCTGCCCTATGACGGGCCGGCGGACCGCTGGTTCGATGCAAGATGGCTTACGGGAGGTGGCGAGGTTGCCAGAAATCACCGCGACCAATGAAGGCTCGGCTCGTTTCGATCTGGGAACATTTAGACCACCTCGCGACCCAAGTTCCAGTCCGCATTTTATGCAACTTTATAGGCACAAATCATGAACACTGCGGCGCAGTGGGTTTGATTTCCAATCGCCACTTTAGTCGGCTTCGCATGTTCCGAAATGAGTGCATTGGGGCCGACAGGGGACCGGCAGGTTTCGGTTTCGACGGCCGGGCTAGAGGTGACGTTCGCACTGAGCCTGATCGGCGACGTCCGGCCTCATTGCTTATGGCTCGGACAGCGAAGCGATCAACCAGTCTAGCTCCGTGCGTGCGGACGAAATGATGCTAGCGTACGAGTGCAGCGAGCTAATGACAGAAATCTGTCACCAGCGGCGGATCGTGCAGTTCGCGGCGTCCCCGCCTCTTTTTGAGGACCAGCTTTGAACACGGAGAAGTTTGACCAGGTTTGACCAGGGAGATTTAAATCGAAGGGGACGGATCGGCTGCAATGCCGCTATCCCTACGCCAGCTCCGTTGGAGCGGGAGGTGACCTGGAGCGCCCCGCAACAATTCAAACTTGTTATTGTGCAGTGCAGCAACGATATTGCTGCAACTGCGTTGTGCGCAGCGTGGCCATCGTAGCGGCCGACCACGAGGAATTAAGGAATTCTGATTTGCGAAAAATCTCCGACACCATCACCCGCCTTGCGGCATTCCGTGCCGGTCAGGGTTTTCAAGCCAACGTCCAAGGCCGCGATCGGTTATCGGATCTGGACGATTTCGGCTCTAATCCGGGCGCCTTGCGGGCGAGGATCCACGTTCCCGACGTTTTGGGTCAAGCGGCGCCTCTTGTCGTCGTGCTGCATGGCTGCACGCAAACCGCGGCCGGTTGCGACCATGGTTCCGGCTGGTCGCAACTGGCCGATCAGGAAGGTTTTGCGCTGCTGTTTCCCGAGCAGCAACGCGCAAACAACGCCAACCTCTGCTTCAACTGGTTCGTGCCCAGCGATACAAAGCGGGCGGAGAGGCACTTTCCATCCGCCAAATGATCGAAACAATGGTCCTGGCCATGGCCTCGACCGTGGGCGCATCTTTATCACCGGCCTCTCCGCCGGAGGCGCCATGGCATCGGCCATGCTGGCTTGCTACCCGGAGATTTTTGCAAGCGGCGCGATCATCGCCGGCCTGCCTTATGGGAGCGCAAAGACAGTCCCGGAGGCCTTCGACCGCATGCGCGGTCATGGCATGCCCTCGGAACGTCAGAGGAAGAACCGGCGGTACGCGCCATTTCGCGACATTCGGGCGCGTGTCTTAAGGCAACGTTTCACCGGACGTCGAAGCAACATCCGTTACGAGAACCTGACTACGCAGCAGCCGCTGGAGCGGGAGAGATGTGTTAGAGTCCACATTTGCCGGTTCGGGCCGTATACGGCGAGAGGTGGAGGTTGGACGGATTCTTCCGCAGATCATATCGTCCATTCCGAGACTGAAGATAGATATGTCCACAAACTGATCTCGCTTTGCGAGAGATATTCGAGATAGCATGTCGCAAGTTCCGATCCGCTCGATCTGGGTGTTTCATTCAGCTGCCCGCGCCGGTAGCATTTCGCGGGCCGCCGAAGAGCTGAACGTCACACCGTCCGCCGTCACTCGCAGGTCCAGGCGCTGGAGACTCAACTAGGTGTCACGCTGCTTACCAAGGTCGGTCGTGGCATCCTGCTGACGGAAGCCGGCGAGCGGTTTTTCGCCTCGATTAACGATGGCGCGGAGCAGATTGCAGAGGCAACCAACGCAATCCGTGGCTATCGTTCGATCACCGCACTTACCGTGCGCGCGACGCCAACTCTGTCGAACAAATGGCTACTGCCGCGCCTCGGCGCGTTCCTGACCGCAAATCCCGATCTCGAGGTGCGGCTGGATGGCACCAATGAACCAACCGATTTCAACCGCGAAGCCGTGGATCTGGAAATCAGACACGGCGACGGCAAGTGGCCCGGTCTGTTCGTTGAGGGCCTCATCGAAGAGAGCTTTGTTCCGGTTTGCGCGCCGTCGATCGCCAAGCCCACCAGTCTCGCGGCACAAGAAGTGCTGCAGTTTCGCCTGATCCACTCGGTCAAGTCTCAGGCACAATGGTCCCGATGGCTGGCGCTTGCCGGTGTCGAATCCAATGAGAGGTGGCGGCGCGTTCTGTTCGACCGCAGCCACATGGCGATTGATGCGGCTGCCGGCGGGCTTGGCATAGCTCTGGAGAGCACCTTGATGATGCAGCGCGAGCTATCCGAAGGCAGCCTGATCTGCCCGGTTCGCGACGGACCCGAAATCCATATCGTGACACAGTGGATCGCGTGCCCGCGCGATCATCTTCGCCACAAGAAGGTCCGCGTGTTTCTCGACTGGCTGCGTAGCGAGGCGCGATCCGCAGCGCCCAAATGTTGATCAGCCGAATGCGGCCGCGGCCCTCTCCACGATGCTCTGCGGGCTCCACGCAATCGACAGCGTCAAAAAGCGCTCGTCGGGCATCGGGAGTTCCAGCGTCGCGAGTTGGCTGGATAGCAATGAGGGTCCAGCGAAATGGTTCTTGCGGCTGCCAAGGCGCTGCAGGATCAGTTCCTCCGATCCATCGAGGAAAGCGAAGCCGACCTGGCCAAGTCGTTCCCGCAGAAAATCGCGATAGCTGCGCTTGAGGGCCGAACAGGCGACGACCGCCGGACGCGAGGGAAGCGCCAGCGCCGCTTCCGCCACCGCAGCCAGCCACGGCCAACGCATTTCGTCCGTCAACCCATCACCGCGTCGCATGCGCTCCACACTCGCCGCGCTGTGATAGGTATCAGCCTCGATCCAATCGACGCCGAGACGGTCTGCCAGGCCTCGGGCGATCTCCGTCTTGCCGGTGCCGGAGACGCCCATGACGACGATGAAATCGGGTCGCGTCATCGTTGATCGACTCAATATAGGCCGAGCAGGCGGATCGGCCCGGTGGTGAGAACCGGGAACAGCACCAGCCCCAGGATCGCCAGGACCAAGATCGACATCGGTGCGAGCGATCCCTTGATCACATCCTCAATCGACATCTTGGCAACCTGCGCCGCCGCGAAGAGGCAGACACCGACCGGTGGCGTCACCAGCCCCAGCGTCAGCGTAACGACTGTCACGATGAGGAAATGCATCGGATCGACGCCCAATGACACCGCCGGCGGCAGCAGCACCGGGATCAGGATGAACATGGCGGCGATCGCGTCCATGAACATGCCGACCACGATCAGGAACAGGAAGACGAGGATGAGCACCATCGTCGGGCCTGTGCTGATCGCACCGAGCAGGGTCGCCACCTGTTGCGGTAGGCCGTCATAAGTGAAGACCCAGGCCGCAAGCTTTGCGGTCGCAGCGATGAACAATATCGTTCCGGAGGTGCGCGCTGTGTCGACGATGATGCCCGGAAGCTCCGCTAGCGAAATCGTCCTGTAGAGGATCACCGCCAGGAACAGCGTATAGAGCGCGGCAATGGCTGCCGCCTCGGTGGGCGTGAAATAGCCGTCCACGATACCGACCAGCAAGATGACCGGCGTCAGCATCGGCAGGATCGCATTTACGCCGGTGATTGCGATCTTGCGGAAGTTCATCGGCGACGGCGGATTGTAGCCGTGCCTAACTGCATAGACATGGTTGAACACCATGAAGGCGAAGGCGATGAACAGGCCAGGGATGAGGCCCGCTACCAGCAGCGTTCCGATTGAGACGTTGGCGATCGAACCGGCGATGACGATCAGGATCGACGGCGGAATGATCGATGACAGCGTCGAGGTGCAGAGCGTCATGCCGACCGCATAGCCGCGTGGAAAACCGTGCCGCTCCATCGCATTTATCTCGATCGCCCCGATCGAGGCGATGTCGGCGACGGAAGAGCCCGAAACGCCCCCGAAGATGACGGAAGATACGACATTTACATGGCCCATGCCGCCCGGCATCCAGCCGACGCAGGCCTCGGCAAAATCGAACAGCTTCTCGGCGACGCGTCCCCGTTCCATCAGAACGCCGACGAAGATGAACAGCGGCACCGCCACCAGCAGGAAGGAATTCATCGCGGAGAACATGCTCTGCGACAGAAGGTCGATCGGCGTGGAGGTGAACGCGTAGATCACGGCGACCGATGCAAGGCCGAGCGCCACGGCCAGAGGAACGCCGAGCGCGCTCATCAGCAGAAAAAGGACAAGCAGCGCGATGCTCATGGCTTCCGCTCCGGATCGGGAACGGCGACGTCCGCTTCCACGGCCTGACCGGGCGGCAGCCCAAGATCGGGAAGCTCGATGTAGCGGCGGCGCGTTCGCAGGGATTCGAAAATGGCCAGGATGGCAAGAATGGCGGCGATGGGCATGATCGTTCCGATGAGCCACATCGGAATCACGAGTGTCGCAGCAGTTTCGTTCATAATGTACTGCTGCTTCGCCAGCCTCCAACCCGTCCAGGCGGTCAATGCAAAGAAGAGTACAGACGACACGGCATAGATCGGCACGGACAGCCGGCGCATGAGGTCCGGCATCATGTCGATGAAGACAGTCACGCGCGCCGTTTCGACCGTGCGAAACCCGGCGGCTACCCCGAGAAAGATCATCCACACAAACAGGTAACGCGTCGCTTCCTCGGTCCAGGATACGGGTATTCCGAGCAGGCGACTTGCTACCTGCAGCAACACCACGATTATGATGCCTGTCATCGCGATGCCTGCTATGCCGTCCAGCAGGATTCGCAGGATGGCGTCGAAGCGGGTCTGTGGCTTGCCCATGGTCTCCTCCCATAAGGGCGGCGAGGGATCGCCTCGCCGCTAAGCCGGTATCAGAGCTTACTTCTTTCCGACAAAGGCAACGCTCTTGTCGAAGAAGGCCTGGTCCTTCACCAGACCGGCAAAGACCGGGAACAGCTCCTTCGAAACCGCCACGAAAGCGGCCTGCTGCTCCGGCGTCAGATGGTTGACCTTCATGCCGTGGCCCTCCAGGTCCTGGAGGATCGTCTCGGCCTGCGCCGCATCGTTCCCGGCCTTCCATGCCTCGGCTTCCTTGGCCGCCTCGGTGACCGCCGCCTTCTCGGCATCGGACAGTGCGTCGAACTTGGCCGGATTGATGCCGAGCACCCAGCCGTCAGCCATGTGGTTGGTGATCGAGACGAAGCTCTGTACCTCGTAGAACTTGGCAGCGAGCGGCACGCTGATCGGGTTCTCCTGCCCATCGACGACCTTCAACTGCAGTGCGTTGTACACCTCGGCGAAAGCCATCGGGGTCGGCGCCGCGCCCATTTTTTTGAAGAACTCGACCCAAAGCGGGTTGTTTGGGACGCGGAACTTCAGTCCGGCCAGATCCGCCGGCTTCTCAATCGGCAGCTTGGAGTTGGTCATCTGGCGGAACGGGCGGGTCCACAGGCTCAGGCCCTTGATGCCGATGGTGTTCAGATCGGCGATCAGCTCCTGACCATTCTCGCCGGCGAGATAGGCGCGCAGCTGCTTCTCGTCGTCAAAGAGGTAAGGGATCGAAATGGCCGAGAATTTCGGATTGAAGTTGGCGTAGAGCGAGGTGGCCAACACCAGCATGTCCAGCGATCCGCCCGCAAGCTGCTTGACCGCGCCCGACGGGTCGCCGCCGTAGAGCGTGCCGTTCGGGAAAACCTTGATGGTCACTTCGCCGTTGGTCTTGGCGGCCACCAGTTCAGCAAACTTGTTGGCAGCGACAGTGATTTCCGCGCCATCCGGATCAGGCGTGGATAGGGTCAGGGTCGTAGCGGCCTGCGCGGCGGTTGCGACAAGCATTGCCGCGCCGGCAAGCAGGCTGCGGATCGAGAAAGCGTTCATGGTATCCTCCACTCTCAGTTGTTGGGCGAGCTTGCGCCCGGTTGGTTCATCTTCTTAAGCGTCAGAAAGACCGCGCTGTGATCGAGATCGCCGCCGCCTTCATCAACAAGGCGGCGAAACAGGCTGTCCACCTGTTCGGCGATCGGCAGCTGCAGCTCTTGCGCACGCGCCAAGGCCAGCGCCGTGCGTGTATCCTTGACCTGGTATTTTGCAGGACCGCCCGGCACGAAATTGCCTTCGACCATCCTGAGGCCATGCTGACGAAGCACGGTCGAATCCGCGAAGCCGCCGAGCAGCGCCTCGCGAACCCGGGCCGGATCGGCGGCGCCACGCTCGGCCAGCAAAAGCGCTTCGGCCACAGCGCAGATGTTCGATGCCACGATCAGCTGATTGGCCAGCTTGGCCAATTGTCCCGAACCGGCCGGCCCGACATATGTGACGCGGCCCATCGGCGCGAAGACCGCGAGGAGGCCTTCGACCTGCGCCGTCTCGCCACCCGCCATGATGGCAAGCGTGCCTTCCCGCGCGCCCTTCTCGCCGCCTGACACCGGGGCGTCGATATAGTTGAGGCCGCCTGCGGTCGCCCGTTCCGACTGCTCCCTGGCGGTTTCGACCGGGATCGAACTCATCACGACAAGCGTCGAGCCGCGTCGCATCGCACCGAGAACACCCCCCTCGGAGAGCAACACCTCATCGCAGACAGGCCCAGAGTTCAGCATGCAGATGACGGCATCGGCGTCGATGGCGGCGTCAGCGGCGCTCGCGGCAATCTCGATGCCGTAAGCTGCCAGAGCCACGGCCTTATCGGGCGTTCGATTCCAGGCTTTCACCCGAAACCCGGCCTCTGCCAGACGGCGAGCCATGTGCCCGCCCATAATGCCGGTTCCGACAAAGCCGATACTTGTCAGAGCTTTACCCATCCCTGTGCCTCCCAACACTCGGGCGTCCTACTCGCTCACGAGACTTAAAAAACGGACGATTGTCTCATCGACCTCGAGCGTCTTCATGGAAGCCTGAAAGCGCTTCAAATGAGGCGTGGTGAGATGCACCTCGAAGGCGGCGCGATCGTCATACACCTCGTAGAACACGACTGCATCGTCGGCGCCTTCCGGGCGGACGACATCGAACTGGTGGCACCCGGCCTCGTCCGCAACCGAATGGGACGCATCGTCCAAAGCAGCGTCGAGGAACGCCTCCATCAGCTCGGGCTTCACGCGAAACTCCGGGATCACCACGAAGCGAGGCTTTTGGGTGCGGTCCATCACGCATCCTCCCTCGACCATCAGGCCGCAACGCTGGGGTTTGGACGGAACGTGTCTTCCATCTCGCGCCGCACCTGCAGGACATCCAGGTCGTTGACCAATTCCACATCGTCGAAGCTGACGATCTGGTCCTTCTTGATCGCGCGCTTGAGCTTAACGTTATGCGCGAGTCCGATGGGCAAAGCTCTGTGCGCCAGGCTGCGCGTCGCGGGAATAGCGTTGGCCCAGACGGCGAAGCCGCCCTCGCCGTCGAGCACCTCACCCGGCTGCATGTCCTTCTTGGCGGTGGCCACGGCGTCACCGCGGAATTCTTTCGAACAGCCGGTCGCCTCACCGCGCAACACGGCCGAAAGCACACTGACCGAAGTTTCCAGGCCGATGATGTGGAACGGACGCCACATGGACGCATACCATCCCGACGGATCGGTCAGCAGGCCATACTGGTTGAAGCAGGCCTTCGAGTATTCGTTGTGGGCCTTGAAGGTAACGAACACACCATAGCGAATATTGTTGAAGACCTCGCGGCCATCAGGTTCCTGGCTGGCTGCGATGTCGACAAGGCCGCTGCGATCCATGCGGCCGCCATCGGCGGCCGGCCGGAACACCTTGGCGAGGTCGTGCAGCCCGGCAGGTGGGAAAGCGAGACCATTGTCCGGACAATCGAGGCCGGCGCCGTTGGCGACCGCCGCCATCTCGATCGCAGCTTTGGTCCCGTCGGTGAAAGAGTTGTACATTTTCGGGTTGAAGTCGCCCTTGGCGACATATTCTTCCGACCATCCGAAGAACCCCCAGACGGTATCAGGCGTCGAATAACGGTAGCGCGGCTCGAAGTTCATGCCCTTGCCGGCCGCTGTGACTTCGAAGCCGGTGGCGCGAGCCCAATCCACAAGCTCGCAGATCAACGCCGGCTGGTCGCCATAGGCCATCGAATAGACCACGCCCTTTGCCGCGGCTTTCTCGGCCAGGATCGGACCGACCATGACGTCGGCCTCGACATTGACCATGACAATATGCTTGCCGGCCTCGATCGCAGCCAGCGCGTGGCGCGTGCCGGCGATCGGATGGCCGGTCGCTTCAATGACGCATTCAATGTCATCGCAGGCAAGCAGCGCCGCGACATCATCCGTCACGAAGGTGGTGCCATTCTGGACGGCGTCAGCGGCGCTGGTGGCGCAATAGCTCTCCTTCGGCCAGCCGACGCGGTCGAGCGACTCGCGCGCCTTTCCAACATTCAGGTCCGCTACGGCGACCATGTGATAGCCGGCAATGCGCTGCGCTTGGGCGAGCACCATCGAACCGAACTTGCCGGCGCCGATAAGGCCGACGCGAACGGGCTTGCCCTTGGCGGCGCGGGCAGCGAGGAGAGAGGAGAGGTTCATTGTCTCAGGTTCCCTGCATGAGGACGAGAAATTTTGTGGGCTGCGTCCAGATCCCCAGCGACTTCACGCCTGGACCGGCGACGAACCAAAGCTTCGCAACCGTCCGGAAGGCTGCTCCCGGACCGCTGAATGACTGTTGGATGGAGGTTCCTCCCTCCGGCCGAGGCCTTTGTCGCCTTGCTCAATGCACTGCGACGGAACGGACTCTATTCTGCCCGCTTGTTTAGCTCAATTTAGAAAGATGCACACTTCGTTTAGATGGCCTAACAATACCGCATAGGCCATCGCTCTTCCGATAGGCCGAATAATGCCCAGATCGCCGGATTGTCGGGAAATCAGAGAAAAGATGCGAACCTCTGTCGCTGAGCAGGTGTTTGGCGAGATTCTGAGTACCGTTGGCGGCACGGTCGCAGAAACGGCGCTTGTCATCGCCCCTGCTTTGAGGTGGAAAAAGCGTGCGAATTGAGGACGCGAGGATTTCGGTCTTGAATGATCCTTGGCGGGAAGTGCGATTCGCGAAGCGCGGGCGATCGGAAGCCATCGTAGGCGACCACTAGGGCGACGGATTCGGTTCATCGCACGCTCGAAGCTGTTGCAAGACGGTCGTGAAACCCAAGGGAAAATACGGTAATCTTCACTCAGTGAGCGTGATCGCCAAGTCCCATATCGAGACTGAAATGCCGCGACCCAGGAGGCCGCATGAGTCAGAGTCAGGAAACATTGGATAGACTCCAGCGTGACACGTTCGAATATTTCCTGAAAGAGAGCAATCGCGCCAATGGAATGGTCCCCGACAACACGCGCACGGGGTCGCATGCGAGCATTACCGCGATAGGTTTTGCATTGACGGCTTACACCATCGGCGTCGAGCGCGGCTTTATCACACGCGCCGAAGCTATCGAGCGCACACTCACGACACTTCGATTCTTTAGAGACAGTGAGCAGAGCGAGGAGGCGGACGCGACCGGTTACAAGGGCTTCTATTACCACTTTCTATACATGGACACCGGCCGTCGCGCCTGGGTGTCGGAGTTGTCGACGATTGATTCGACATTTCTGCTCGCTGGCATGTTGGCCGTCGCTGCGTACTTTGATGGAGGTGCGCCCGACGAGCGCGAAATACGTTCGCTGGCTGAAGAGCTCTACGCCCGCGCCGATTGGCACTGGCGCTTAACGCCGGAGAAACCGTATCGATGAGTTGGAAGCCGGAGTGCGGGTTTCTGCCGCATCGGTGGGAGGGATATAACGAAGCCCTGATCCTTTACGTGTTGGCACTGGCTTCGCCGGCCCATCCAATTCCAGCCGCGAGCTACAAGGCGCAAACTCGCACTTACTGCTGGAAGAATCTCTATGGCCTGGAGTTTCTCTATGCCGGCCCATTATTCATTCATCAGCTCTCACACATGTAGATCGACTTTCGCGGCATTCAGGACGAATTCATGCGTGAGAAGGGGATTGATTATTTCGAGAACAGCCGCCGTGCAACTTACGCGCAACAGCAATACGCGATCCATAATCCATTGGACTACAAAGGGTACAACGAGCATTGCTGGGGCATTAGCGCGAGTGATGGTCCTGGTCCAACCTGTGTGAAGATCGAGGGCGTTGAGCGTCACTTTTCGACTACACGGCGCGCGGCATCCCATTTGGTCCGGACGATGGCACCATCGCGCCCTGGGCCGCGATTGCATCGCTACCTTTCGCCCCCGAGATTGTCTTGCCAGCGTTGCGGCACTTTAACGAAGTATACCCCGAAGTGACCAGTGAGTATGGCTTCAAGTGCAGCTTTAATCCTACCTTCGAATCAGGGCATCAAAGCGAGCCGGGTTGGATCTCAAAAGGTTATTACGGACTCGATCAAGGACCGATCGTGTTGATGATCGAGAACTACCGCACGGGATTTCTTTGGGAGCTGATGAAGAAATGCCCGCTCATTGTCGAGGGTCTGCGCAAGGCAGGATTCACTGGGGGTTGGCTGAAATTCTCGTAGCTGTATGCCAAGGGATTTGACTGACCGCGTGTCCAGTGACCGCGAGGCTGTGCGATTTGGGATAGTGTCCTGAAGGTTCTGCAAAAAACTCTGAAGAGAGGCCGGCGCTGGCTCTGAAGCGAGTGGCGGCCATGGCACGCTGGTGACGGTGCGATCACCGATTCCCGTGGAAGGGGAGTGCCATGACCAAGCGAGAGAATAGGTTACGCGGTTCGGAGTTGAAAGCGTTGCTGCTGTCGGACGAGGACGGCTTTCGCAGGTTCTGCAGACTGTCGAGCAGGAGGTTTTCTGCTGGTCCGTGACCGTTAAGGCGACGGTTCGGTCGGTCGAGAGAGTCCCGTCCGATGCCGTCACGACGATGTCGTAAACATTGTTGCCATCCTCATCCGCCGGGGCTCGAAGTCGACAACTCCGACTCCCCGGCGCGACGGCCGGTGTCCATGTATAGAAAGTGGTAATGGAAGCCTTTTTAACCGGTCGCAGCATCCGCCTCCTCGCTCTGCTCACTGTCTCTAAAGAATCGAAGTGTCGTGAGTGTGCGCCAGCGCTCACGAGCGGGCCCGCCGACGCCCTGAGTTCTGCGAAAAGTCCTGACGTCTACTCCAGGTACTTGTTCTGACTTATGCGCTTGGGATGCGAATGGCTGGTCCGAAAAGCGGCGGCGATGCCGCGCTACATGTCCAGGCGCCGCAGCTTGACGGTTAACAAACTGAATGACGCAAAGCGGGTAGAAGGGGAGATGTGCAGCGATACGCGCTCCCGTCGGCCCGTGAAGGTCTTGGAAACGCCTCATGCTTGTGTAAAGCGCCGCGAAGCCTCCACGCGAGAAGCCCATCACAGCAATGCGTGACGGATCGATGCGCGGGTGGGCCGCGAGCACATCGACAGCCCGATAGGCGTCGTAGATCTGCGCGAACAGACTTAGTTGAGACTGGTCCATCGCCACTCGGTCTACGTCGCGCCCGCCAAAACTGTCGAGGCGCAGCGTGGCGATTCCCATTTTGTTGAGAAATGCAGCCCATTGGAAGGCCGAGCCGCTCTTGGCACCGTCGGAGCCGTGGAGCAGCACGACAGCCGGCAGACGCTCGTCCCAATTCGGAAACCGAAGCTCGCCCGTGAGCGTCACGGGAACGCCGTTCGCGGTGTCGCCGCGCAGGAACTGCTCGTCCGTCAGGGTTAGAGACGGCACGCTCAGGATTTCATCTCGTGGGAACTTTGGCCGCGTCTCTTCGGTGAGAACGGGTGAAGCGAACAGCGCCACCAGCAACAGGCTGGTGACAACAGCGAGAAAGCGTCCCATAGCAGGCACCTCCGGGCTCGTAGTGCCCACACTAACACATTACGCCGCAAACGAAGGGATCTCAGTTCCCACGTCAGCTCCGGCCCTGAACTCGGTGGGCAAGGGCGCCGTCTCTAACTCCGGTTTGGGTGCTTGCATAGGGCCCCGAGCGACAGTCGGCTTTTGGGTCGCATCAGGTCGTAGCGCGAACGGCAGGTTTGGAGCAGCGCCATGAAGGTCAGCAAATGGCGCAACCGTGACCTCCGGTGCCGTCGCCGGCGATGTCTGCTTCCAGGCAGAGACAAAGTTGATCTCTACGGCTGACATTGGGCGCAAAGCTGCCGTCCACCTCGCGGTAGAGGTCAGTCGTCTTTCGGTCATGAGCGCCGGCTGGACCGAATGTCGGGTTTCTGGAGGGAAAATAGGTCCCGAAAGGTCCGATCAGGGTCATGATTTCCGGTTCATCGCCGCTGCAATGACCGATGGATCACCGATGCTGGGGATTTCACGCTAGACTGCAGTTACGGCATTCTCGATCATACACTCAACCATCCTATTCGCACGTCGTTGCCGCCCTTCGCCCTTCCAGCCTCGCAGTAGCCGCGCTATGTGTGGCTGTACGCAACCTGACGACGAACAGGAGCTAGATTAGACGATAGAAAACAGGCACAAGATCGCCTTCCCCTGCCCTTGGATCCCTTATGCGAAAAAAATCGAACTAAGTGCTGCGAAGATAGCGAAGCTCGATTGGCCCACTTTCAGAGCGAAGGTGGCCGTAAGTTACTGATATTGAAAGATTTTGGTGGTGGTCGCAGTCTCTGGCGAACCAGTCTCTGCCTAATTTTCCTTGATAGGCGCCGAAAAACAGCGAATTTCGAGGTTTTGAGGGCCTGACCCAATTTCCCATAAGAAATCGCTGCGCAGATTCAATGTTTTAGCGCCAAATTCCCTACACGTACTAACAGGGAATTGTTTAGCAGCTAGCAGGGAATCCAAATCGGAGCAGGCCGAGATGGCAAATCGCGGACTGGCGGCCGGCTCGCTAGCTCAATTGTCGAGCGCTACTGCTGGTTGGCTTGTCGGCCTATGGAAGATATGAGTCTCCCCTTACGCAATACGACTTGCTGACATCCTCGGAATGACCACCGTTCACGTCAACCGAACGTTGAGGGAACTCCGAAAGGCCAATCTCGTCTCGTTCAAGGGCGGCCATGTACAGGTGATCAACCGCAAGAAGTTGGTCGAAATAGCCGGATTCGACAACGAGTATCTCCGGTAACGGCGTCTACTAGAGCGGCAACGCATGGGCCATTAGCAAATTCTCTGCTGGAAGACGACCCTCGGCCGTCGCTGGAACAGTTCCAGCCAAATGTTTCCGGACGACTGGTCGTGCGCGGCCTGGCGGGGCAGTGATATTATCTCGACCACACGGTACCCGCATCCGGCTTGCGGTGAAGGACGGGCCGAACGAAACTCAACCTCGTTCGTGTTGAGCAATATGCAAAAAGGTCCGATCATCATGACCGACGGCGACACGGCCTATCGCGCGACGAGAGCGTGCTGCCGAATAAGTGCAGGTGCCTGACACACTGCGGCAGAGCCAACCTCCACCTTCAGGAATCCTCCTCTATCGTTGCAATCGCCGCGGGCACTACCCGATCGTCCGTTCGACTACCAGCGGCTTGAGATGGCTAAGCCGTGCCATCCCTACGTCTTAAGGCAGATTGCCGCCCTGGGGTTCTAGCTTGACGTCGGTTTGCGGCGAATTTACCGAAAAAGCAACCTATGTTAGTGACTACTTATAAATAGACCGTATATTGCCCAACCTGTTCTCGCCAAGAGGGAGTGAGGAACTGCAAGAGACTCAAACCGAGGCATCGGTTGAGGCGTGGAGTGCTCTACTCGACGCGTGTACCTCAACCGCGCCGAAGCGGGAGGCAATGATGACAATAAAATCCTTTACAACAGTACTTGTCGGGCCGAGCGAGTTACTCCGAGAAGGCCTTAGTCGAATCCTGGATGCGACAAAGTTTCGTGTCCTTTTCTCTGCGGCTTGTGTTCACGATCTTCTGCAGAAGCCGCTAGCCCAGCACCGGTCCATCTTGCTCATCATAGATGTCGGCGGTACTGATGCGGATACTGAATTCGCACAAATTGCAGAATTCAAAGCGATTTATCCGACCAGCCATGTCGTCGCGCTAGCCGATCGCTGTCGATCGACCGATATAGTTTCAGCTTTTCGTGCGGGGGCAGACGGGTATTTGAGAAAAGTCGCTGCTTACGACACCTTCATCAAAGCTCTCGAATTGGTTATGCTAGGGCAGACGGTGTTACCTGCCGAAACTTTAACGACTATTCAAGAAATAAGGCATGATCTGAAACCTGATACGGTAGCTGATGAGTTAACAAAGGTGGTTGTTAACGTGGAGCATGAGGATCAAGAACTATCAATTTTGTCAAATCGGGAAAACTGTATTCTACGCCGCTTAATCGAAGGGGAGTCTAACAAAGCCATCGCGCGCGAGATCGACATTGCCGAAGCTACGGTGAAGGTACACGTCAAGGCCATCCTCCGAAAGATCCGGGTCCGCAACCGTACACAGGCTGCAGTTTGGGCGATGAACCATGGCATGCTTACTCCCGCATCTGGCAATGCCCCGTCGGGAAGCGAAAAGATGGCAACTCAACCGTCTTACAATATATAATCATTCGGGCTGGTGTATTGGCTTTTGCCAAAGCTTCGCCCTGATATGAGCCTCCGCTATCAAGAACCATACGCTCAAATCATCCCCGGCGATGGTAGCGAGCGGTGGAGACGGCATCGCAGGGGCGCATGAGGTGGACCTCACCAGTGTTACTACCATTTTGAAATTGAGGGCTTTATCAAAGTGGGCAAAGCAAAAATTACTTCTGGATTTTCGTTCAGCGAAGTGCGGATCGGAACCGTCGAGGGCGGAGAATCGGGGGTTCTGGTGTGGAAATACGACCAACTGGTGGCGGTCCTCACCCAGATCGACGAGGAAGCCTACTCGACGAAAGGCAAATGGTTTCTCGAGTCGGGCTTCGGGCTGCTAAGCGGGGAGCACAAGAATTTCGATACGATAGAGGAGGCCATAAGATGGGTTGGCAGATATACCTTCCCCGAGCCTGCTTACACTGCAGATTGAGCGACCGTTCCGAGGCAATCGATCCGAGTCCAAGGTCAGCTTGGCAATGCTGCCGATCGTGCCAGGACCCGCAACGGAGATCCTCCGACTCCACGCGCCAACTCGTTGCTGGACCCGAGTTTCACACCTGAAGAAATCCATACGATGATCGAGACCAACCCTGAACGGTTGCTCGCTCTCGAATAGCGCGATCGCGGTCGCCTATCCCCGAGGGAAGGGTCAAACCACATCGGCGAAGATGATCACGTCCATTGAAGTGCGGCGGACTGCTCATCTGTGCCCGGGCAAAGGAGACGAAAATGAGACCTCTACTTCTCATTGATCCGAACACAAATAAGGCAACAACTGCTGAGATGGTTCGCATCGCGCGGAACGCCGCTCCCAATGGCGTGATGGTCGAAGGTGCAACGGCGCAACGCGGCGCACCTCTGATTTAGACGATGACAAATTGGCGATTGGTGCCAAGTCGGTCAAAGTTCGAGTGGGTTCAGTTCCGGTGAGCGCGGCGCCAGGAACATCAAAGTGATGTTGTCCGGCACCTTCGGTTTCGGAGTCACATGCCATCCGGCCTGATCGAGGATGAGCACCGCACACGCGCCGTCGTCGACGCTCCGGCTGATCTCGGCGAGGTCCTCCCGCATCGCCTCGGTATCGCAATAGGGCAGGACAAGGCCCGCGCCCTATCCCTTCCGGGGGCAGATGGCCCCGCTGGTCGAACCAGTGGGGAATTTCTACAATAGCTTTGCCAGTTGCTGCGAGTCCAGCAAGGCTCGGCAGGCGTTTCCAGTCTGCGATGTCGCGAAGGTGCTTACCTTATTGCGCCGCAAGCTGCCTCCGCCGCGTGAAGAGTGCGAGAACGTTGCTCACGCCGATGGCAGCCTGCAGGTCAGTCAGGCGGTAATTGTAGCCGAGTTCAGGAAAGCCCTCGTAGATCACCTGTCTCGAGCCGTGCCGGACTGTGTCGGTAACGCTCATGCTGTGTTGGCCGACTAGCATGCATGACCTTGTCTCCTGCTGCTCGGGGGTAGAGTCACGCGTGATCCGAGTACTAGGTGACGATTACAATCCAACGTAGGTGCAGGCTTGAACGCAGCGCCGATCGCCCGGGAGAGTCTCAGTATAGCCCTATCCACGCCGTATTCTGGACATGAAGGTTAGCTTTATATTACCGGACGAAATTTCTGGTTGTACAAGCGGAGTTTCGTTAAGACGATAAAATATCGTCTATCGTCGATAGGTGTCCTTAGTGATACTTATAGTGAATTCATATTTTAACTGGAGAAGCACATGAAGTTGATGAATTCTGAAAATGGAATACAGTGGAAACACTCGGAATGGTTGAACAACTTTCGCGAGAGGATGGAGACAGTTGCGGCGAGGCCGACATCGACCGTGACGACCGAGGCTCCCACTTCCACCGCTTCCGCGCCGACGGAGACAGCCGCGTCGAGCCCGACATCGACCGTGACGCCCGAGGCTCCCACTTCCACCGCTTCCGCGCCGACGGCATCCACACAGCCGGCGCAGGGTCTTACCCACACCACCACACCGATCCAATCGGAGTACGATGGCCAGGTGATTGAAAATCTTGACATCTACGTCACCAACGGGGACGCGGTCACGATTACGCACGACAATGTCATCCTGCGCAATTGTCGTATTCATCACGTCGAGGGCGACGGGGTGACGGTGTCGGGCGCAACCGGCGTCACCATCGAGAACACCGAGGTCATCAACGCCGACCCGCCGGCGGGAATCGACGCCGAGACGAGCCCGAACATCAACAACATCAACGCAGAAAACGCCGCGAACCTGACCGTTCAAAACACCACGGTGCGGGAAGGCTCGACCGGCATCTATCTCCTGAACTCGCCCGGCGCGGATCTTTCGAACGTCGATGGCTACAACTTCCATGGCCCGATGCCGCGCGGTCAGTTCGTCCAGTTCAACAACTCGGGCAATAGTTCGCTGACCGACTTCTATGCCGTCAACGAAGCCGGCAGTTCGCATCCTGAGGACATCGTCTCAGTCTATGGCAGCCCGAATACGACGATCTCTAACGGGGTGATCGACGGTAACAACTCCGTGACCGGCGTCGGTGTGATGTTCGAGAACGGATCGACCGGCGGCAGGGTGCAGAACGTTGACGCCATCCATCAGGGCAATGGCGCGTTCTCGTCCTACGCGAGCGATGTGACCTTCGACGATACGAGGTCGTTCGACGGTATCAACGCCGACCAAGGCCGCGGGGCTTCCTCGTCGAATGGACTGATCTGGAATGTCAGCTCCGGCGGGGTCAGCGTCCTGAACTCGAGCTACACCAACCCTGGCAATCCCAACAACATCATTTGGGACAAGTCAAAGGCGGTCGTAGCCGACGTGCACGAGGATGCCGCCGCCACCCCAATGGCACACATCGATAACCAGTTCGCCTGGGACTACGCAGTCTGAACAGGCGGCGCAACCGGCTGCAGCAGACGGTTGCGCCACACTTCAGCACGGTGAGATGGGGCAGGGCTCGCGCTCGGACCAACTCGGCGGGTGGTTCCGTCGGGGGATTTTTGCATGAGACCTCGCCTGCCCTGCCGCCTTCCTCGCTCGTGAACAGAGGCCTGAAAATGGCCAGGTTAGAGCGCCCTGCGACCGCTTCACTGGATTCCGATAATAGATGACAAATTTCTCCTTGCACGTGCCCTCGCCGCTGGCGGTGGCCTTGCGCGAGATCCGTCCGGGCCTCTGCGCGGCCGGCGGGCTCTCGCTCTTCATCAATCTTCTCATGTTCGTGTCTCCGCTCTACACGATGCAAATTTATGATCGCGTCCTAACGAGCCGTAATGCCGTCACGCTCGTCATTATTTCGGTGATCGTGGGCGTGTTGCTGATGACCTATGGGACCCTCGAACATTATCGGGCTCGTATCCTCCAGCAGGCTGGCGTGCGGTTCGACCGGCTCTTGTCTGGTCCCGCCTTCGAGGCGGCGCTTTCCTCGGCGCTGCGTGCCCGCGGATCGAATCACGCACAGACCCTGCGCGATCTCGACCTCATGCGCGACATTCTTTCGGGCGGCGTCATCATGGCGCTGATGGACGCGCCCTGGGCTCCGATCTACATCGTGATCTGCTTCCTGCTTCACCCGTTGATCGGCCTTGTGGCCCTCGTCGGCGCGGTGGCGATAGTGACGATCGCACTCGTAAATGAGCGAGCGACGAAGGGCTTGCTCTTGCGAGCCTCGCTCACGAACACTCGCGCGATCGACAGGCTGGGCTCCTCGCTGCGCAATGCAGAGGCAATTCGGGGGCTCGGGATGGGGCCCGCTATCCGGTCATGGTGCACCGGAATCCGCGAGGAAGCGCTAGGTTACTCCGTCAGCGCGGGCGAGCGCGGCGGCACACTTCTTGCATTGTCCAAGTTTCTGCGCATGGCCATTCAAACGGCCATGATGGGCATCGGTGCGTACCTGGCTATTAACCAGGAAATCTCCGGGGGCGTCCTGTTTGCGGCGTCGCTTATCATGGGTCGGGCGCTTGCCCCGATTGAGATCATGGTGGCGCAATGGAAAAGTATCGTGTCCGCGCGCAGCGCCCATGCGCGCCTGGAACGCATATTCCAGGAGAACCCGCCCATTGCCGGACGCGTGCGTCTGCCTGACGTCAGGGGTACGGTTTCCGTCGAGAACCTTTTCGTCCTCGCCCCCGGTACGAACACGCCGGTCGTCATGGGCGCGACGTTCACGCTGAAGGCGGGAGAGGTCGTCGCCCTCGTTGGTTTATCGGGCTCGGGCAAATCCTCGCTCGCGCGTGCGCTTGTGGGTGCGTCGCCGCCGGCGCAGGGATGCGTGCGACTCGATGGCAACGATTTGCGCCATTACGATCCGGACCAACTCGGCACCGCGCTCGGCTACCTGCCCCAGGATATTGAGCTGTTCTCCGGTTCCGTGCGCGACAACATTGCGCGCTTCCGAGCTGACGCGGTCGATGCGCAGGTGACCGAGGCGGCAACACTCGCCTCTGCGCACGAGATGATCCAGCGCCTCCCCAAAGGGTATATGACCGACATCGGGGAGGATGGGGTCGGACTGTCGGGTGGGCAGCGGCAGCGGGTCGGTCTCGCGCGCGCCCTGTTTGGCGAGCCGAGCTTCGTCGTGCTCGATGAGCCTGATGCCAATTTGGACAGCGATGGCAATCGCGCACTGATCCGGGCAATCGAAGGGTTGCGGAAAGACGGAAAGACCGTTGTGATCGTGACCCACAGGCCGAACCTCCTGTCGGCGGTGGATCGAATGATCATCATGCAGGAAGGACGAATAGCGCAGATGGGCAGTCGTGACCAGTTGCTGCCGTCGCTCGTCGGCCCGAACGTAGCGCCGGCACCGCGGCGGCCCGTCTGGGATGGAGGGCGCGCCGGACCGCCGGCGTCAGATCCAGCGCTCCTCCGCCGGACACGCGTCGATGCATAACGAGTCGAAACCAATGATGATGCCTGACACCTCGAGAAGGACTGCAATCATAACACGGGTTCGCGGGCTCCCGACGCGGACGGCCCGCTCGACCCCTGCCTCCGCTTGTATAAGCGCGGTGGGGCCGACACTTTCCGCGCTCTTGCGTGCAGGACGGGTGACTCGAGCTAGCTTCCCGCAGATTTTCGCGCCGTTAGATTTTGCCGGCTCAGACCACAAGCCGGCGCACGCAAACCTCTCCGGCGACTGGCGCAAGCCCGCGCGGATGGGCTTTGGTATCGTCGTGCTGACCTTCGGCATCCTCGGCGGGTGGGCCTCGCTGGCCAGCCTCGACAGCGCGGTGGTCGCTTCGGGTACAGTTGTGGTCGAAACCGACCGCAAGGCGGTTCAGCACCTTGCGGGCGGTATCGTGCGTGACATTCTCGTCTCACCCAACGCACATGTGACCGAGGGTCAGGTGCTCGTGCGCCTTGATCTCACCGAGGCGCAGGCGCAGGGCGAAATCGCGAGGTCCGCTGTCTTCTCGCTGCTTGCCGAGAAGGCACGGCTGCAGGCGGAACTGGACGGAGCCGAAATGGTCACTTTCCCGCGCGAACTCACGCTAGGGAGCGCCCCCCTCGCCCAGCGCGCGATGGAAGACCAGTTGCGACTGTTCAACAAGCGCCGCTTGGCCCGTACGAACGAGGTTCCCATTTTGCAGGAGCGCATCGCCCAGTCCGAACGGAAGATCGAGGCCATGCAATCCCAAAGCGAAGCTGTC
Organism: Mesorhizobium sp. WSM4820; assembly: GCF_055811075.1. Lineage (NCBI taxonomy): Bacteria > Pseudomonadati > Pseudomonadota > Alphaproteobacteria > Hyphomicrobiales > Phyllobacteriaceae > Mesorhizobium > Mesorhizobium sp. WSM4820. The sequence continues at coordinate 49,944 of NZ_JBVVQN010000015.1, forward strand.
CGTTTGCAGATCGAGAGTATCACAGAAGAGCACGATATGCTGGCGCCCTTAGCCCATAAGGGCATCATTCTGGGCACGCGGCTGACCGCGCTCAAACGGCAGCAGGCCGATCTCCAAGGTCAGCTTGGTGCCTTCCTTGCCGAAATAGCGGGCGAGCGCCACACTATCGGCGAGGCGCGACTCCAGATCGAGCAAGTCGGGCGCGAGGCCATCGAAGAGGTCTCGGCACAGTTTGCCGAGACCAGTGCCAAGCTCACCGACGCCGGCGAAAAGCTGCACGTTGCAGATGACGTGCTTAACCGCACCGAAATACGCGCACCGCGGTCCGGGCGCGTTGTCGGCTTTAAGGTACACACGATAGGAGCCGTGGTTCGCCCCGGCGAAACCTTGATGGAGATCGTCCCTGATGACGACACTCTGATCGTCTCGGCGAAGATGTCGCCGGTCGACATCAACAATGTTGCCGAGGGCCTTCCTGCCGAGATCCGACTGCCTTCGTTCAAGGCTCGCTCGACGCCAGTCGCGATCGGCGAGGTGCAGACCGTTGCCGCAGACGCGCTCCATGACGAGGTGACGCGTGAGCCCTACTACGAATTGAAAGTTTCCGTGCAGGTCTCTCAGTTCCCCGAACAGGTCCGCGAGAAACTTAGGCCCGGCATGCCGGCGGAGGTGATCGTTGCTACCGGCGAGCGGACCGTGCTGTCCTACTTGACGCAACCTCTGACGGACGCGTTCCGTCTCGGCATGCGCGAAAACTGAGCCTTTGCCGGGCTGCTGGCATCCTGCGGTCAAACCCTTCCCTTAGGCGGGGTCAGGGTAGACCGCAGAGACGCGGCAATATGGCAGGATGGATGACCGCTGGGCAAAGATCGGGCGAAGCGCTTCACGGCCGCCTCCAACCGACTTAGGCGTTCCGGACTACACGTCATCTATGATCGGACAGAACGACCAAGTAAACCATTCTAATGCTTGCGGCCAGGAGGACCAGAGTGGAAGCGTTTCTTGCCGCCCCATCCATGTCCGGGACGTGCGCCATGCGATTTGGCAATAGCTTGCGAGTTCAAGCTCGTGCCAAGCAACAGAGCAATGGATGGAGGTGTTACAATAGCAAAACGCCCGGCATTCTTTAGAAATTCACGACGTGCCTGTTCTTCCGGGACAAGTTTATCTGTATTTCCGTTGGAATATTTCTCGCTCTTCATCAAACGTACTCCTGGCTAGCGCGACAACTCTAACCACACAATCTATCATATGCGACCCGTGAAGACAACCGGCTATCAAGGTACAATTCAAGATACAATTCAGGAAATTAAGTATTACTACACTTTTGACCCGAGATCGCCGTCAAGGAGGATGCTAGTGGCGCGGCGTCCAAAGTCGAGCGGACTCCGTCGGCCCAACCCATCGCCATGTAGAAGTCGCCACATACCCCACAGCGAATTGCCGACCAGGCGCAATGGAAAGCCGAGGACGGGATGATACAAGGGGAAGACACGCCGCCAGTGTTGAAAGCGAACCAATGGGCGCCGCACATATTGCGCCGGTGCTCTGACGCCAAAGAAGTGACTCAATGTCAAGAGTTGAGTATCGAACGCGTTCCGCGCTCTCTGGTCGGGCAAGGATGTTCGGAGCACCGCCCAATCCAGCTTATGCTGTTCCGCCAGCCGTGCCAGATCATAAAGATGGCGAAAGTCGATCCTTCCGCGCCAGTAGTCCGCCTCCTTGATGAGATCATGCATGATCCAGTGGAGGGCCCGCGACTGTGGGGCGGGGATTTTCGCCCTAAGGCCGTGACGGCGGGCAAGCCTCGGGGACTCGCGGTCAATCTCCCGGTACGGCCGGAGCTCCAGGAGACCGACGTCTTGCGGGCGCGCCATGCCACCAGCGACCGTCACTTCGGCATAGCCAAGCTTGGCAAGGCAAGCCCGGGCAGCCCCTTCTTTGGCCGTTTCCACAGCCAAGTCGAGATCGCACATGATCCTGTCGGGAACCCTGCCGCTCGACGAAAGGAACAAGGGAACGGCCCCCTTTAGCAGGACCGGAACGACGCCCCCCTGATTGAGGGCAGCAACGGCTTCATTCAGCTGCCTGCGCAAGCGCAAATTGCGTTCCCGGTTGCAGCGGTAAATGAACTGAAGATACTGGCCCACGTCTTCGGGGAGCCGGTCAAGCTGGCCCGTGTGCGCAAGAGTGGCGAACAAGACGGGCGTAAGCAGAGTGTGGTTGGCGAGTGCAATTACCGCCTGCCAGTCGGCCGTTACCACCGGGCGGCCGCTAAGTCCCGCGATCAGGGCCTCGAGCGCATCCCTGGTGGGCTTCATCGGCACGCCTCCTTCAGCAGTTCCAACGCGTCATCCAATTTGGCATAGGTCAGGCAAAAGCCCTGTGCCGATCGGATGACTTGGCAAAGAACGTCGAACGCGGTGCTGCTTAGCTCTTTATTCCGCGCAAAGGCGCCGTTCAGCAAGCCACCCAGGATGTCGCTCGGGTCAATCACCCGCAGGGAAGGTTTGGCATCCTGCGTCCGACAGAGCAAGACCACCCAGCCCACGGGCCGGGGAACGGGAGGGACATGATCCTTAGGCACAAGAAAGCGCACGCGTCTGCGATCGGGGCGCCGGTAAACCGGAGACCTGCCGAGTTCGGGGAAATGTTGTCCGAGAATGGACCATGATCCCGATTTGACTGCAGGCGCAAAAGCAAGGCCGATACCGTGTCCGGCCGAGTCGAGAAGTGTCACATCGTCTGCGGCGAAGCCAAACCCCGCGTGGACCAGCGCCAAGGTCAGCGTCGTCTTACCCGAGCCGGGGTTACCACAAAGGAGGAGCGTGCGGCCGTTCTTGAAAAGCGCCGCCGCATGGAGGGCGAGTTCATATTCACTGTGCCCAAGCACTTCGGCCAGCAGTTGCCCTTTGACCATAATGGGTATCTCGTCTCGACCACAGGAATCAGTCCAGTGGCCATCCCGGAACAGGTGGATCCGCTCCCTACGCTCAACCAGATGGAATAGAACGTCGACGGCCCTGTTTCGAACTTCGAGATGCTGAAATACGGTTGCAGCCGGAAAGGCGACGGCCGCCGGATACAGTATGCGCACACACACGCCTGGAACAGCAACGACCTGGCAGATATATTGATGAGCTGCGGTTGGGCACGGCGGTGGAGCAGGCTGGATTAGGCCGAGCCGTTCCCAGTCTTGAAGGGCAGCCTCGACATAGCCATAGGCCTCTTGCCGATCAACGCCACGGGCTGCCATCTCGCCCAAGATAGCCTCGACCGGCACGCCTTCTTCGAGCGAGCGCCAGATATCAGCCGCAGTGTCATTGAGCGCAAAAACTACCCCCTGCGTTGAACTGAGCAGGACATTTTGCCCCTTGATGCATGCAAGCCGCCCTTGGGGAACTAACCTCGCCGTAGCATACTCGACAAGGGGAGGCCCTGCAGTTCGGTTAGTAGTTCGGGTTTGTTGCGGACTCACAGAAGCCGTCATCCTCGTTTGTCTGGGCGTTGAGATCGTTCGATTCGAGTGGAACTAACGACCAGAGAGACACGATCTTCGTCAATCGCTCGAGTCATAGCATTCCTCTCCGCTCCCATAGCGGTACGTTGCCAACGCCTTGCCGTGCGGGCACTTTTGCTTGAAGTCGCAGGTCGAGCGGTCGCTGTATTTCGCACCGATCTGCGCCTTTGGTAGTAGAGCCGCACATCTCCACCCAAAGTGGCATTCAACTGATAGCGTCGAAGAAGAGGTTCGCTCTTTCCGAGTGAGGTGTCGCTTGGCAGTTAATTGATGGGGTCGTCTGCCAGCCGCTACTCCTTGCAAATCAATCACTTGCCACACAAAATCGCCTCCAGCGGCGTCGAAGCGGCAAAGTTGGGCTAGAAGGCGTTTCGCCCCGTCCAGATGCGGGGGATGGTCAGAAGCAGGATCTTTACGTCGAGCCAGACCGACCAGTTGTTGACGTACCACATATCGTGTTCGACACGCTTGATCATCATGTATACATGCGGTGTCGCGCCGCGGCAGCCATTTATTTGTGCCCAGCCGGTGATCCCCGGCTTCACCTTGTGCCGAGCCGGATAGAGAGAAATGATCTGGCTGTATTCGCTGTCATGCGCCAGCGCGTGCGGCCGCGGGCCTATCAACGACATGTCGCCCTTCAGCACGTTCCACAGCTGCGGAATCTCGTCGATGCTGAACCTTCTCAATATGCGCCCAACGCGGGTGACGCGGGGATCGCCCCTGCAGGCTTGAGGGACAACAGGCCCGTCCTCCAGGATCGTCATCGTTCGGAACTTATAGATCTTGAACGTGCGGCCATTGAACCCGGCCCGACGCTGACAGAAGAGCACCGGCCCCCTGGATTCGAGCGCAATCAGCGCCGCTACAACGGCCAGAGGGGGCAGAAGAAATGGAAGGGCGGCAGTGGTCAGCACAACGTCGAAGAGCCGCTTCGTAAGCAGCTGAGGCGCCGTTAGGGGCGCGCGTTGCAGTTCTATCGCCCTCGTCCCCCCCCGGTTGACGACAGGTCGCTTCAAGAGCGCGCTAACGACGTGGTCCGGAAGGAGCCTTACGGGTACCGGAACCACGCAAAGGTGAGCCGTGATTTTCTCAATCAGGGATATGTCAGCCCAACTGACAGCAAGGACTATCTCGTCGACAGAACGCCGACGCACATGTTCAATGAGCTTATCCATACACCCAAGGAGCGAGCCCTCGCTGGATGCCGCCGGCAATGTAATCGTTTGGCAGACGTCGCATCCGGAAGCCTCGATGGCCTGGACTACGCCACTTGGCACGCGCACGTCCGATTGCGTTACGATCACTACTTGCGGTTTGGCAAGCATGTCCGACCTGGTCAAGGAGGCAAACAGTCGTCCGGCGCCCAAGCGCACGAAGATGATGCCGCCAACTCCCGTCACGAAGAACAGCATGATGGCTTGGCGCGAAAACATGTCTCCCACCTTGAGTGCAAGCGCCACGACCGACAGGCAAAGAAAGACCGCCGTCCAGATCAGCACGACCTCCTTGATCTGAGAGGCCAGCGACCGCAGCTCGGAACTCAGATATAGCCCGCGCGCATATGCGGAAGTCGAAAAAAGGGCGGCTACAACAACACCGAGCCCGAAGTTCCGGCCGTACTCGCCGAAATGTCCGAAACTCACAAGATCATATACCATTCCCGAGACGATGCTGAGCAGCACGACGGACATTGCCTCGAGAAGCGGAAACGACTGCAAAAGAACATTGCCCTTGACGTTCCACCGCGGTGCGTTTGACGTGACGCCCGCACGGGGATCTTCATGAAGAAGTGCCATGACGTTCACCTGCGTTCAAAGCCGCATCCATCCACCATGTCGTGACGACCGCCCCCTCCTCGGCTGAAAAATTGCCGAAATGCCCAGCGTGACTGCATCCGCCGCCTGCGGTCATTGCCCCTTCACGCGAAGTTCGATTGCCGTGGTTGCGGTAGCACTCGGTTCTCGGAGTTAAGAGAATGGCAGCCACACTGTGCGAATCCAATTCGGCATAAGCTCTAACCCCAAAGGGCAGAGCCGGTGGACACACGACCTTCTCCTTGACCGCTTCCGGCGCCTGTTAGCTCTTCGGAGTAGCTCGAAATGAAATTCTCTCGAGCGCAGCACTGGAGCGGCGGACGCTCCGACGGAAGCAACCGCTTCGGAACTGCCGCTCTTTCTCATTGTTTGAGCACGGTTTGAGCACCGAACCCGAAAGCGGTTCCCTCTTTCGGGCCCGATCGTCTAGGCGAGCGCCATCGCATCGGCGGCGATCTGTCGCAGCAGGGACTTGCGAATATGGAGTCGCGGGAATGACTCCATTCCGATCGTGACAAGGATGTGCTCCCAACGATAAACCCAATCGTGCATCTCTAGGCAACGGACCGCGTTTGTTCGGCGCAACAATTCTGTGCGGCGGGGGTTTGCGTCGAGTTCGCCAATTACGTCTGCGACACTGCTCGAGTCTGGTGATACCTCGATCACCGCGTCTTGCCAGTCAAAGTGCTCGCCGAATTCGGCGCATTGCGGCGCGGTCCCAAGCATGACGGCGCCGCCCGCGGCCCCTTCGAAGAAACGGGCAGGCAGCACCTGCTCGCCGGCAACCGTGACGGACTTGGAGTTTGCAAGTGCCGCTGGACTGAAAGCCATGAAGTAGCGCGTGCGCCTGATGATATTGGCGAGCAGCAACCGATGCTCATGCCAGTCCCTGACCCGGGAATCTGTGCTTGCGAGCGTGTCGTAGAGATAGAAGAAGTCCCGCTCTTCGGCCAGCTTCAGAAGCTGTCCGTGTATCTTCGCGGCTCGGTTGCCGATCGAGTATACGTCGATCACGCGTTTGACCGGCGACAGGTACGGCGTTGCAATGAGGCCGTCGACAGCCGTGGCAAGAAAGGAACAGGGCGTGCGGGTGTATTGAGGCAAGCGCGGTATGCACGCGCTGTGCAACAGGAACACGTGGTCGAACTGGTCCAGGAGCTTCAGATATTGGCGGTCCTCTTCGAGCGTGCTCGACCAGAGTTCGAACAGATACGCGACAGCAACTTTGCAGCGGCCGCGCCAGTCGTGGATCCGAGACAATTCAACAAGACTTTGCGGGCTCCAAGCGACGAAGAAGAAAAGGTCATAGTCTTGGGTGAGCCGAACATGCTCCATGGTTGGTGCGTTCCTCAAGCCTAGCCCTTTGCGAATCGCGCTCGTCAGTCTGTTGAAGTCACGCTGGACGTTGTGAGGATCGTGTTTTGGCAAGATGGCGTGAAAGTGTCTCGTCAGGTAGTTGTCGATGCCGGGGGCGATCAGATCGGCATTCTCGCATTCGGCCACGATGCGGCAAAACTCATACGCCAACGCAAAGTGAGCCCGGTCCTTCGCATTGAATTCAGAGGCAACCAGTGTACGTCTCTTCAAGGAATTCTCCCGGCAGTTGTCGTTCGACTTTCAACTATTCGGCCGCCGCAGGTTGGCCCGGCGCATGGTGCTCCAGTGCCGGGAGGGGTTGCCGACCCAGGATCATGTCTGCTGCCTTTTCCGCGATCATAAAGACAGCGGCCGAAGTGTTGGCCGAGGGAACGGAGGGCATGATGGAAGCATCAACGACCCGCAGGCCCTTGAGGCCGTGGACCCGCAACTGGTGGTCCACGACAGATTCAACACTGTCGGATGGGCCCATCCGGCACGATCCGCACAAATGATAGGCGGTCAGCCCGATTTCGCGGGCAAACTGGAGCCGGTCGGCGTCGTCCGTTATTTTCGGGCCGGGAAGCTCTTCCGTGCAGTTGTAGCGCCTTAGCTCGGGGGCCCGAAACAGCTGCTGCACAGTCCTCATGCCGTTGATAACGACCTGTCGGTCCTGATCATCGGCGAGATAGTTGGGCTGGATGAGCGGAGCTTGAAACGGATCTGCCGAGACCGCCCGCACGTGTCCGATGCTCTTCGGCCGCAACTGATAGTAACCAAGCTTGATGACCGGAAACCGCCGCGCGCCGTGATCGGTATAATTGCCCAGGGCAAGGTCAAGCTGGATGTCGGGGGTAGAGTGAAGATCCCGCGAGTTGGCGAACCCGTAGACGAGCGACGGGCTGACGGCGAGAAAGTTCGGGCGGCCCAGCATCCATTTCGCTGCCTCGCGCAGGAGGGCGACGCCGTTTCCGCTGACCGTTTCGATGCCCTCCACCCGGGCGATCAGGTGGACGATGTAATGGTCCTGAACATTTGCACCGACACCGGGCAATTCGTGCACGACCGGAATTCCAAGGCCGGAGAGCATACTCGCAGCACCGACGCCTGACAGCTGCAGCAGCTTTGGTGAGTTCGCCGCGCCAGCGGAGAGGATCACCTCCCGACGGGCCTTCACACAGCTCGTGGGATGACTCGGCCCTCCTCGTGCATATCGAACGCCGATGGCACGCTTGCCCTCGAACAGGACGGCAGTGGCCTGCGCGTTCGTGCGGACGTCCAAGTTCTTCTTTCTGGCGATCGGCCGTAGGAAAGCCCGCGCTGCGCTCACGCGCCATCCGTTGTCGATATAGCGCTGATAGTAGCCCACGCCGGCCTGGCTTTCTGAATTGTAGTCGGGATTACGCGGGATACCGGCATTGAGCGCGGCCTCGATGAATGCATCACATACTGGATGTCGCCAATCGCAGTCTGTAACTGGAAGCAGTCCGTCCGTCCCGCGGTAGAAGGGATCGCATGTCCCAAGCCTCCGCTCGGTTCTCTTGAAATAGGGCAGCACGTCGGCGTAGCCCCAGCCTCGATTGCCCTGGAGGGCCCACTCGTCGAAGTCCGCAGCCGCGCCGCGGTTGTAGTTCATGCCGTTAATTGCGGTCGAACCGCCTAGTGTCTTGCCCTGCGACATCGGAATAGAACGGTTGGCCGTCCCTGGACTAGGCTCCGTTTCGAACTGCCAGGCATATTTCGGATTCGAGGATGTCTTGTAGAGTCCCGCCGGAATGTGCAGAAGGATGCTGCTGTCGGGCGGCCCCGCCTCGAGCAGGCAGATCGTATTGGTCCCGTCAGCCGCCAGACGATTGGCCAAGACGCAGCCTCCCGCCCCGGCTCCAACGATCACGTAGTCAAAGACGTCCGGTTCAACCGACATCGCCTCGCGCTCCGCTTATTACCAGCTTCGGAGAATGGCAGGGAATCCGGCAGATGGCACTTTGCCCATCGGAATTAAGCCTTATGAAGGGCTTTCGCGGCGGGCGGAATGGAGAGATGGTGTGCGGAGTCCTGTGCGGGCATAAGCCTGCCGCCGAAGTGCATTCTTCGGGAACCTACGCCGCTGGCGCACAGGGGAAATGGGGATGCCTGACAACCTAGCCGAAGAAGCCGCTTTGCCGAGAGGTTGGGTTTATCTGCATCTCGTTGGCCACCTCGACGTCTCCGCACAAGCCGAGTCGACGTTTAGCACCCGAACTGCTGATAGATTCCATGTCGCGCGGCCGGCAGTCTCTTGAATCCCCGCGCCTTAACCGGCGCCGTCTCCTTGCCGGGCTGCTGGCGCTGCCGGCCTCGGGTGTCGTCGGTGCAGCGGTGCATCCGGCCCAGGGGGGATCGGGCGGTAAATGGTTCGGGGGTGCCGTCTCCTTTCTGCGTCCAAGCGGACCCGTGCTCACGCGTGCGGATGGGCAGATCATTGAAAATCTTGACATTTACGCCCCCCATGACAACGGGATCACGGCACTCCATCAGGGCGTCATCGTCCGCAACTGCCGCATTCGTCATGCCATGGGCAGCGGGATATACGCCCGGGGAGCCGCCGGAATACGCCTGCAGGATCTCGAGATCGATCATTTCGGCGTTCCCCCCTCGGGGACCGGACCAAGCAAGAACCGCAACAACATAGAGCTGGAAAGCTGCCTCGATGCGATCATCATCCGTGTCAAGGCGTCCCGCGGCTCGTCCAATATCTATGTTTTCGACTGTCCAGGCACCCAGATGAGCTTCCTCGAACTCCACGACGCGCGCGGGCCGTTCCCCCGTGGACAGAATGTGCAGTTCAACCGCTCTCCGGATACAAGCCTGGAAGAATTCTCGGCCGAGAACGGGCCCACCTCCTGGACCGAGGACAATATTTCCGCGTTTCACTCGGATCGCTGTACAATTCGACGTGGACTCGTCTTCTACAACAACAGCCCCACGGGCGCTGGCGTCATGCTGGAGGGAAGCTTCAATTGCCGGGTCGATGACGTCGATGCCGTTAAACAGGGCAACGGCGCCTTCTCGGCCGTTCCGCAGGGTAAGGTCGGCAGTGGCGGTTGCTCGTTCAACCGCTGCCGGAGCCGGGACACCTACAATGGGCCACGGGACGGCAGGGACGCCCCGACATCCAACGGCCTGTCGTTCCATACCCGGATATCAGAAGGCGCTGAAAAGCACAGTGTTAGGGACTGCTGCGTCTACGCGCTCGCCAATCCCCGCAACATCATCTGGCAAAGGGCGGCCGTGCATGCCGGTTGGTCCATCGAGCGCAAGGCATTTGATCCCAGACCGCCATTGCGGCTTGCCTTCAACTGGCAGTGAGAGAGTGCGCTGGTGCGTCGAATCCGACGAGGCCCTACCGACGACGACGCCAAAAGAGAAGCAGGTCTGACAGCATTGACCGCGACGGGGACATCCCAAGCGTCCAGAGAGGCGCTGATGCAAGAATCATGCGTCCCGTCGTCGTGCTCGTATCGAGAGGTGTGTCGACGATGCGAAGACCGACATCCTTGGTGCCAAGCCTTTCGATGAGCGCCAGCACTTCGCGGGTTGTGCGCGCAACACGGTACGGCTTCGTGACCGCAATCACGTCTCCTTTCTTGGCACAGGCGATCGCCCTCTCCAGCTCCGGCGTCGAACCGAATATGCTAGTCTTCTCGCAGAAGAAGTTCTCGGCTCCCAAGCGGGCAAGATAAAGCTTTTGCGCCTCCAGCCTGGCAGCGGGTTCGAAGGTGTTGATACGACAGTAGCCGATAATCATTGCATTCCCCAACCCTAAGAAGCTTTCAGGGAATGGGATACAAGGGAACCGACAAGCCGCTGACGATCTGTGAGCCGCGGTTCGTCAGTCCCTTTGTCTTCCTCCCCCTTCACCGAGATTCCGATGTTGGACCGCAATCCGGAGGGGTTCGCGAGCTCCAGATATTGCTTTGCAACGCCGCGAGCATCGAACTGTCTAACCCTCTCGCGGGCACCCGCCGACAAACGCGACCAAAGGTCATCATCGTCCAGCACCGCCTTTAGCGTTGCGGCCATCGCCTCGGGCTGTGGTTCGACCACTGCCCCATTCACGCCATCCGCGAGGAGATCCCGGCTGAGCCTTGAAGTCCCGACGATGGGTGTGCCGCTGGCGATCGCCTCCATCACCGTTGCTGAGGCGACAGGAACCGTATAGCGCGTGGGGAAAGCGGCGACGCGAACGCGGCTGTGTAGCTCGCGAACGCGTGCTCCCTCTGCCATGCCGAGAAGGACTACGTGCCGCCTTATCGGTTCAGGAAGAGCATTGACCGCCTCCCGCACCGGTCTTGTGATGTCACCCGTCACGTAGAGCCGTACGGAAGGGTCGTTGAGGGCGCCGAATGCCCGGATCGTCGCCTCCGGCACCTTGTAGGGCGAGGTGCCGGCATGGAGGATTGCCCGCTCGCGCTCTGCCAGCCCACGAGACGCATATGACTGGCGATCGATGCATTTGGGAATTTTCAGGATTTGGTCCCTTGGCAGGCCAAGATCTAGCACCAGTTCCTCCTGAAGCTCGGTCGTGGAGGCGACGACGTAGTGGCAGCGCCGCATGCTCGCGCGTCGAATGGCTCGCCATGCTGCCGCAAGCGCCCCTTTCCGTCTCTCGAGATCGTGAACGATCTGGACGATTGTGCCACGCAGCGGTAGCGGCACCGTCTCGCTGTGGATGACAAGGTCCGGCCGGAACCGATTGATGATACCGATCGCCCGCAGCCATGCCGCGACTGAGGCCGGTCCGGTCAAAGGCGTGCGGCTCAATCCGATTATCGGCAACTCGAGGCGAGGCGAAAGAAGTCGCTGAAATTTTGCGGGGCTTTCGAAGGTGCCGACCACGATCTGCACCTGGTGCCCCAGTTCGAGCAACGCCTGGGCAAGTGCCACAATGAAGATGCTCACACCATCAGGTGAATCCAAAGGTTCGCGCCGGGTCAAGACAATGCGCATTCGATCAAACCGTCACAATAGGTGCCTGCGGGCGGCCGCAGCCTCCCGTTGCACCGTGTTTCAGCAATGGAAGCAAAAGAGGACCTCTCCGAAGTATGCGAGGCGGCAGGATCGATCCTCGGGGCAATCGATAAACGAAAAATGGGGAGTACCCCGGCCCGCACTGCGCTCGTTGACGCGTGAAGCTTGGTCTGCCCTATGGGCAGCCCTGGTCTGTTCCTGCCGGCGCATGTTCCGGCCCACCTCACGACACCGCCGCGAAGGCCCGGATCGGGCGCCTGACCAGGGGTTCATAGATGGCCATCAGCCGATTGAAGTTTGCTTCGGGCGTGTACTGCTCCTGATAGGCGGCATAGGCCCGGCCTGCCACTTCCTCCAAGGCAGATCGGTTTGAAAGCGCCCAGCGCACCTGATCGGCCAACGCGCCGGCATTGCCGACAGGAACGACAAGGCCGGTGACGTCTGGCTCCACGACCCCTTTGATCCACGGCAGATCCGAGCAGATGACCGGCAGCCGGCTTGCGAAGGCCTCGATGACTGTCATGGGAAACAATTCATACCCTTTCGACGGAAAGAGCAGGAATGCTGCAGTCTGCATCTCCTTCAGCACCGTCTCGCGCGACTGACGCCCGAGATATTCCACGCGCTCGCACGCAGATTGCTCGACAAGCGGAGCCAACGGCCCGTCGCCGATGATCCGCAGCGGATAGTCGATCTCCTTCCACGCCTCGAGCAGCGTGGCCACTCCCTTGTGGTGCTCATCCAGTCGCCCGACGAACAGCCCTCCATTGCGACGAAGGTCACCGAAGATCGGCGGCCTGGCAACAGCGTTGGGCTTGACGACGATGCGTTCGGCCGGCAGGCCGCCTTCCACAAGCTTGCGCCTGGCCCAGTCGGTGAGGGCAATGAAGCGCTCGACCTTGCGGGACCAGGTGCCGGCTCTCTTGTGAAACTCGACCATTGCGGCAAGGGCGAGCGTGCCCGCCAGGGAATTCCTGTAAACCTTCTTCGGAACAGTCCACCAGCAGGCGTGGCGGAGACTTCGCTCCCGAAGCCTCTCATCGGGATAAAGCAAGGCACTGGGACAGAGAATCCTGAAATTGTGCAAGGTCATTACTGATGGCACGCCGGCCTCGCGGCACGCATCCAGGATCGAGGGGCTCAGGAGAGGAAAGAAATTGTGGATATGGACGACATCCGGTGAAAATTCCGCCAATTTTCGGGACAGTGCCCGCCGTGAATGAGAGTTGTAGACAACCCCCAGGGCGGTAGAAATCTTCCGCGCGACCCGCACGATATCGTCATTCGTGGCGGAGAACAGCTCGACCTCGACCCCATTCTGCTCGAGGCACGCGAGCTCCTCCCGAACCACGCTGTCCTCTCCGGCCCTTATCTGGTAGAAATTATGAACCATTAAGATGCGCATCGCAGTCCGCCCCGTCCGAATCTCAATTCGGCATCCCGGACGCCCGTGGCGACGACGCGACGGCTCCGGAAAAGTCGACCTTTGGCAGAACGACCTCCACAACGTCGCCGGGCGCAAGCCCGAGATCTTCGCTGCCGGGGAGCGTCTCGGCGCCCTGCTCTCGCTTTCTATGGACTGTTATCTCGGGCCGACCCGCGGCTATCAGCAAGGTGGATTGCGCTTGGCCTGTAAGCGCCAGCTTCTGCGCGGTACCCTCAAGACGCGCCGAGATCTGGGCCAGATTCATATAGGCCTCCTGTAGCTCTCCCAAGGCCGCGATTTGTCGTTCACTGTCGATCTTGTTCATCTGTCTGACATATTCGCCGCGCTGGCGCTCGATGTTCGATGCCTGGACGATCGTATCGAGCAGTTGGGTTGATGACATAAGCACCGCTCGACGGGCTTCAGATAGGCGCGTGGTCGGCGCCAGGCCCTTCTGAAACAGCGTCCTGACGCTCTCGTAATCGTCGGCGTCGGCCTGGCTTCCCTCTTCGTCCTTCTTCTTCTTTTCAGACAGGAGTCCCAGTTGCAGGTTAGTCTCCTCGACAGCACGTCGCAGAAGCTCCTTGTCCTTTTCACTGTCTGACAGGCGAGCTTCGATATGCGCTGTTGCCGTTTGCTTCAATTGTTCGGCGAGCGCCTCAGGCACCGGCACGTTCTTGACATGTTCGACTTCTTCGCCGAGTTCGGTGCGAAGGCGCCAAATGCGAGCCTGTTCCGTTGCGAATTGCGCCCATAGGGCCTTGTACTCGGAACGGAAATCGGCCGCTTCCATGAGCGGATTGGCGATGCGAACCTGGGCAGCGCTGTAGCCACCCGCAACCGCCACAGCCTGTCGGACGGTCATACCCGGCCGGAAGATGTATTCTCCCGGCTTGGCCACATCACCATAAACATAGATGGGCCGGTATTCGGCAAGCGAAACGAAGACCTGGTCGGTCTGGATCAGGTGCGTTACTTCACGGCCGTCCGCGGTCCCCCGCTGATACTGCTTGCTGGCGAGACTGCCAGCGATCATTTCCTGCGCTTCTTGAATGGAAAGGCCGCTGACTTGAACCGCTCCAACCAGCGCCAAGTTCACTTCGCCGTCCACTCCGATCAGCAATCGCTGCCTGAAATCCGGAATACCAGGGACCGACACTTCCAGCGTATCTCCGGGCTGTAGCGTGTAGTCGGCAAGTGCCGCTGTCGGAATCAGAGCGACGGCGCCAGCGAACGAAGCGAGGCGGGTCGAAGCCATGGTCATCGACAGCGCCGACAACAAGGATCTCAACAGCTTCATGGGTTCCCCCAACGGGTTGCCCCCGTATCTTACGGGCGACTTAGCACGGGTTTCTCCGGCGCGGGCGAACCTGCGCAGTGGATGGCCCTATGCTACCAGAGGAGGCATAGCCGAGGCCGAGGCAAAATGGCTGGCTCGCTGGCTCTTTCGAGGCACTCCTCATGGAAGCGGCACGGCGCCGCCGCATGAGCGGGCATATCAGCGGACGGCTCTCCTGCTCCTGCCGCGCCAAAATCGGTACAACGCGATCCCCTTTCTACCGAGACCGATAGCCCGCCGATGTCGGGTGGGCCGCATCCATGTTCCGTCAGATGTATGAACAAGCGCAATGCTGCGTTCGACCCGGTTCAACTGGAGGGGGTTCCACAGCCAAGGCCGGAACGCTGGCGCGAAGTGCAATCAAATAGCCGTATGAGAAACCAACTCCCACAACCTGTACAGGGCTCTCCAGGACTGGATTGACGAACATGGCGAGGAAAATCGTGATGAAGACTGTGGACGCATGATTGCGAACACCGCGTGGCAGTCGATTTGGCGGGAAGGCCACCAAAATGGCAGACACGATCAAAATGAAACCAATGACCCCCGTCCGCAATATGGCTTGAAAGAACGAATTGTGAATTCCTGTCGAGAGTATCTCAAGCATTTTGGCATGCGTAATATTCCTGGTGTCGGGAAGAAAGGTAATATCCTCGAACCCGGGAAACTCATATCGCCATCGGACCGATTCCTTCCCAAATCCGATGCCAAATCCGTATGTATCCGCAAGGGATGCGAGTGCGTCCGAAATGAACTCGAGTCGGATCCCGGAGTTCGGGTCCAGAGCAAAGGTTTGAGGTATGAAGTTCAGCCCGACGGCACAGGCCGAAGTCAGTGCGGTCGCCAGAGCTGCGGCCATCAAACGGCCGGGCACGCCAATTAGAATCACGATGATCGTGACCGCGAGCACCTTGAACTGAGCCAAGGGGCTGGCGAGGGCTATTCCCAATAAGAGCAAAATGCCGCCGTATCGGCGCCAGTCGTTCGTCAGAAAAATACCGCCTGCAATGAAAAACATGGCAATGACCATGTTATTGATCAGCGAACCATAAAGAATCGGTATCGTGGCTTGCGGAGATGCGCCCTGATATTGCACGTCCTGCTGAAACATCACCGCCGGCGCGACAACGAGAGACAGGAACAGGAAAACGGGTGCACCAAAAAAAGCATTGCCGCTCATCAGCCTGCGGCGGAAATAAGCCTTGGATGCCCATGCGACGGCGAAGAATCCTACAATCGGGACGATTTGCCTTATGACTGCTTCTTGAAGGAAGTGAACCTGCCAGGAATCCGGCATCAGCCCGTATCTGGACAGCAGGGCAATGAAGAGGCAGAAGGCGGTGTAGACCGCCAGCAGACGAGGCGGCACCGTCTGCCGCAGCACGGCATAGGCCAGACAGAAACCGACCGGGATCACTATGAAGAAAGGGCCAAGCAGGCGCAGGGATATTGCGAGGGCGCAGGCCAGCCAAATGCCGGAGAGAAAGAGGGTGTAGTCGAGCACGTCAGGGGAATGGCTGCAAACGAGGTCGACCGGCTCTGAACCCTTCCTGCGTGACAATGTCGCTGGCGAGGTCATGGCCTGTATTCCCGGCTAGGACTGAAAGCCGCACGGTTGATCCTGGTCAAAATTACTGCCGAGAGTTTCTCTGCAGGGATGATGCGCAGGATTCCCTCGAGGTGGTCCGCGAAAGTGCGGCGTGCCTTCAGCACCAGGAGGACCTCGCTGATGACGCCCATGGCCGCTTCCAGATCAGCGGTGCGGTCGGTGCTGTGAAAATCAACCACTATACAACTGTATTCTTGCTGCAGATGCTGGAGTGCAGCGGAGATGGAGAGCGAGGCATTCAAGTCGGAGATTGACCCCGTGGGCCTGAGAACCAGAACTTCCAGCCCTTCCTGATCCGCGGGAATGGTGGCAAACGCCCTGGCGAGCTTGCGAGCTGGCTCCGCGTTCAGCATTGGCTGGTCCATTGATGGCTTTTGCCAATTGGCATCAACGAGCAGTGTCTTTTGCCCGGTCGCCGCAATGACCCTTGCGAGATGAACCGCCACCGTGGAGCTTCCGGACTTGCCGAGGGGTGAAGCAACGCCGATTACAAATCCGCCTTGGCGGCCCTGAACTCCGCGCATCCGGGTGGCAACCTTGCTCACTTGGCGGCCCTGAACTCCGCGCATCCGGGTGGCAATCTTGCTCAGCGAGCTGTGAAGCTCGGAAGCGTCCTTTGAGTAGACGGGCTGCAAAGACTGCTCGCATGGCCCCACGGCATTCCACCTGCGGCGGGGAATCCTGGCGATCCCTACAATCCGATCGAGGCCGGTCGACCTGTGCACATCCTCGACCGTCATCAGGCGGTGGTTCATTGCCTGCCTGATCAATGCATGACCAACGCCGGCAACCCCACCGGCCATAGCGGAGAGCGCTACCATCAGGACCGTTGGCGGCCAACTGCGTTGGCGAGGCGGTTCGGCCGCAGTGATGACCCTTGCGCTCGGGATCAGCGACGAGGCGCTAAAATCGGAGTGGGTCCGCTGCAGAAGGGCATTGTAAAGCGAGCGATAAACCTCGGCCGCGCTCTGCTGCTCGCGGAAAAGGACTCTTGCCCTCTCCGCAGATTCAGGGTCCGATGGGAGTTTCTTCGGTGATTCGGTCACAAAAGCCTTTTCCCGAAGTTCCGCCAGCCGCTTGTGCAGATCAGATGTTTCTTCCGCGCGAGCCGCCTGCTGGCGTTCGCGCTGACTTCCGATGTAACCGCCGGCGATCGCGTTCGCGAGCATGGCCGAGAACTGAGGATCGGAAGAGGTGACCCCGATCTCGACGGCGCGGGAGGAACCCAGCTGATGAACGGAAAACGCGCGCCTCACAAGGACCATCGCTTCATGCCGAATATTTGGCTCCGCCGTCGGCAGTTCGGTGCCGAAGAGAGACGCCAATTGGCTCCGCACATAGCTGGAGACCCGCGCGCGCAAGCTGTCATCCATCACAAACTCTTCGTCTTCCGCTAAGCCAGTGTGGTCAACAACGCGTCCGACGACCTCGTCCGACTGAATGACCTGTATCTGGCTCTCTACATAGACCCGCTCATCTGCCTCAGCTTCGCCCGGTTGCGAAGCGGGCGGAGATGAAAGGAGGATTGTCGCATAGGCGGTGTAATATCCAGGCGAAAGGGCCGCATATGCGCCGCCGACACCAAGGCTCACAACTATCCAGAGGAGGCAAAGGCGCCAACTGCTTCGAACAAATCTCAAGATGTCTTTCGCGGTCAGCTCGTCGCGATCCTTACGGGGGATCGGCTGATGAGGCGACCCCGACGGCTGAAGGACAAAATGATCAGTGGCGAACATACTATGCTCTCCTACGACCGGAAACGATCGGCGTTGTGCTCCAACGGCGCGGATTGGGACGCCGGCGGATACCCTCGCACCCGGCCTGCGTCGCAAGCCGCCGCCGTGCGAAGGGCGGCCGCTCCGCCAATGAGGAAGAAGCCGGCTGAAACCACCAGCACGACGACTTCCTTCGCCACCAGCGCATAAACAATGGCTTGCTCCCCCACGACGAAAGACAAAAAATATGTGGCCACCAGGAATACTAGCAGACCGGATACGTTAAGGACGGCCCATTCATTTTCATAGCCGTAACTAAACATGAATATATTTGCTGTGAATGTATTTATGTTCATCAGCAATGGTATAATTGCCATTGCGCGCACGATAGGTATCGCCCCTAAAAATTCATCTCCGAAGAGGATCAATATTATATATGGGGCGACAAAGTACATTCCAATACTCATCGCCGCTCCGCCTGCCACGGTGAATAGTGATATCCTTATCAGTCGTATCCCGGCAGCCGGGTCGACATGAGCATAGTATGAAACCCTTGGTATGAAGGTATCCATAAGCAACTTGAAAAATACCCGCGCGGCTAATAGGAATTTTTCGGCGACAGAATATTGTCCGGCTGCGACATAACCTTCGAAATGCCCGACAAGGGCGACGGGGAGGGTGAAGAGGGCAGTCTCCACGGCTAAGAAGAGGCATCCCCTCCAGCCATTGCGCAGCTGCATTCCAATCGTCGAAAGCGTCACGGACCTGAAGCCGCCGAACCCAATCGGAAGGATGAAAGGTAAGCAGATGACGCCACTGACGACGGGAACTGCGCTCTGGATGGCAACGGCGAGCGTGACCTGGTCAGGTGATGCGACCATGGCGACGAAGCAGGCGAGCGCCAGAACGCGAGCAACAACCACCGCGACGGCCGCCTGCCAGGCACGTTCCAGGCCGACGAAGAGCCAGGCCGGAAAAATAATGCTGCCGGCGGCCGAGAGCATCGCGCACAGGAATGTCGGCCTACTGAGCGCCAGGACGTCGCCTGCCAGCACAAGGCCAACCAGGCATACGGCAACGAACAGCACTGCCTTGGTGGCCATGACCTGAGCAACGAGTGACGCGATCGCCGCCGGCTCGTATCGAAGGGAAGCAACCCTGCGCTGCGCGGTCCAATGAAATCCATAGGCCACGACGGAGGCAGCGAGTTGTCCGATGGCGAGCGCATACGCGTATTGCCCGAAACTCATAGGTCCGAGGACACGCCCGGCATAGGGCAAGATGATCAGCGGCTGCAGGACGTCGGTGACATGCAGGACAGCCAGACTGGCGGCCTGTTTGCTCAGAGTCATGGTAGCCTCCAGTCAGGTGCCTGTCGAGGCAAAGCAAACCACACCGTCCAGATATGAGCAGCGCCGCCTCCCAGCAGCAGCGCCGAAGAACAGCCGCCCGTGAAGGAGTTGGCGCAGATCAGCAACACGGCGGTCCGAGCGTGTTCACTGGTTCCGCCTCCCTCTAACCGTCACGAAGTCTGCGCCTGGGAAGCAGCAACGCCTGCAGCAAAGCCAGGATGAACAGGCTGTTCGTCACGAGATACCTGCTCGCCAGGCGGCGGGGATCCTGGAAGAGCCGGTGCAGCCATTCCAGCCCGCTCTTCTGCATCCATTGCGGCGCCCGCTTGACGTCTCCGGCGTGGAAATCGAAAGCTGCTCCTACCCCCAACATGACCGCATTGATCCGGCCGCGATGCCCCTGCATCCAGCTTTCCTGCTTGGGACATCCGAGGCCCACCCACACGATCCTCGCACCGGACTGATTGATCATTCTGACCACTGCCTCATCTTCCTCGGCCGACAGAGGGCGGCGCGGAGGTGAGTAAGAGCCCACGATGTTTATGGCGGCAAACTCGGTTCGAATGCACCCTTCGAGACGCTGGAGGGTGCCCGGGCTGCCGCCGTACAGGAACATTGCCGTGCCAAGTTCCGATGCCCTACGGCAACAAATCCACATCAGGTCCGGTCCGCTGATGCGCGGCTGATCCGCGTGTCCCTGCCGCCTCAGCATCCAGGCCACCGGCGCTCCATCCGGCGCGACAAGGTCGGCGCTATCCATCGCTTCAGCATGGGCGCGATTGCGGCGGGCGGTGACGACACTGTGGACATTGCACAGGAAAACCGTTCGGCTCTCCCGCCGTAGGGCCCAGTCGAAGACACAGTTGACTGCCTGCGCCAAACCCAGGGCGTGCACGGGTACCCCAAGCACTTGCTCGCGCAATTGTCCCTGATCGATCGCGTGTCCCTGATCAATCGCGAGCTCTGTCATGCCACAGCCTCGATTGCTGCAATAGATGAGCCATCATCACAGCGTGCGAGCACTTCGAGTTCAATTGCTATTCCGAACGGGAAGCTGGCGGGCGGCGCGCTCACCGGAGGTAGCTAAAAGGAATATCCTTTGTTCTCTCCGTGGTGCCGAAAGAGCGCATGAAATGCGCAGCCCGTCGCGCCGTTGAGCAGGAGGTAAAGCCCCGTTACCGCGGGTTTGCCTACGGCATTGTTGTCGGGTGACACCGTGACGATCTTGACGCCGATATGGCCGCCTGCCGACGTGCCGGCCGCAAACGGAGAGAACAAGGGATATTCCTTTTAGGTACGTCCGATGGGCGCCGCCCACCAGCTTCCCGTTCGGAATAGCAATTGAACTCGAAGTGCTCGCACGCTGTGATGATGGCTCACCTATTGCAGCCGTCGAGGGTGGCATGACAGAGCTCGCGATATCAGGGAGTGGTGGGACGTCGCAAATGTTCGCGGATGATGCCCTCTGGTTGCAGCCTAAAGAATTCACGCAGGATTATCTGGCATCGCTGTGCATCGCATTGGCGCAGATCGATACGGATGCCGTGCAGGAGGCGATACAGATGCTGCGCGCCGTACGCGATGCGGGCGGCACAGTCTTCGTCGCCGGCAACGGCGGCAGCGCAGCGACCGCCTCCCACTGGGTCAATGACCTCGGTAAGGCCACGAAGCGCTCGGGAAGGCAGCCAATCCGGGTCATGGGCCTGACAGACAACGTCTCCTGGATGACGGCGCTCGGCAATGACGAAGGCTACGAGCGTATCTTTGCTGGCCAGATGGAGAACTTCGCCAAGCCGGGTGACGTGCTCATAGTGATTTCAGCCAGCGGGAACTCGCTTAATCTCGTGCGGGCAGTCGAACTCGCTCGCGAAAGGAAGGTAGCCACGATCGGCATTGTCGGTTTTGACGGCGGCACGCTTAAAGAGCTCGTCGATCAGTCAGTATGGGTGCGGTCTGAAAAAGGCACCTACGAACTCGTCGAGGACGCCCACGCCGCGATCTGTCATGCCATCACGCGATACCTCGTCGCCGACCGACCGGAGCGCGGTCAATGAATATTGTCCTGCCGAGCTCTCCCTGCTTGCAAAAGGCAGATGTCGAGGGCCGCACCTACAGCCGGCCGCGCCAGGCGGTCATCCTGGCCGGCGGGCGTGGCACGCGCATGCGGCCGATCACACTCGACCGCCCGAAACCAATGGTGCCGGTGCTCGGCCGCCCTTTTTTGGAATACCAGATCGAACAGCTGCGGCAGGAGGGGTTCGAAAGAGTTCTTCTTCTACTCGGGTATTTGCCCCATGTGGTGATGGACCACTTCGGCGACGGCAGCAGGTTGGGCCTCAGTATCGAATATGCCGTCACCCGTCCCGACGACCTCACCAGCAGCCGGGTATCAAATGCCCGTCACCTCATAGATCCCTGCTTCCTGCTGCTGTATTGTGACAATTACTGGCCGATGCGCATGGAGCGGCTGTGGCAACGCTTCTGTGCGGCCGGCAAGCCTGGAATGATCACGGTCTACAGCAACAAGGACGGCTTTTCACGCGGCAGCGTGATCCTTGATGCGGACGACAATGTGACCGTCTTCGACCGGCTCCGCACCACGCCCGGGCTGCAGGGAGTCGAGATCAGCTATGCCATACTGACCGATCTCGCCCTCGAACTCCTGCCCCACGAGGACACCCTCTTCGAGGAGGCCATCTACACGCCGCTCGCGAAGCAGCATCGCCTCGCCGGCTTCGTGAGCGACCACCGCTATTACAGCGTGGGCTCGATCGAGCGTCTACCCGCGACGGAGCGCTTTATGAGGCGCGAAAAAACCATGCTCGTAGATAGGGACGGCGTACTCAACTGCAGACCGCCACGGGCTCAATATGTTTGTTCATGGGACCAGTGGGAGTGGGTTCCGGGTGCAAAGCAGGCGTTGGCCCTTCTGAACGAGGCCGGCTACCGCATAGTCGTCATCTCGAACCAGGCAGGGATAGCGCGCGGAGCGATGACCGCCGCTGATCTCGAGGCGCTTCACCAGCGCATGTGCGCCGAGTCCGAAGCCGTCGGCGGCAAGATCGCGGAGATCTACCACTGCCCACACGGCTGGGACGACGGCTGCGACTGCCGCAAGCCCAAACCCGGCATGCTGTATCAGGCACAGCGCGACTTTGATCTCGACCTCACACGCACACTCTTTGTCGGCGATGACGATCGTGACCGTCAAGCGGCCGAAGCCGCGGACTGCCTATATGCGCAAGTAAGCGAGCAATGCTCGCTTCTGGACCTCACCCGTCAACTCCTTTCGAAAGCGGAGCAGGGCAGACATGAATGAACCAACACGCGTTCTCGTCACCGGACACAATGGATATCTCGGTTCTGTCATGGTGCCCGTGTTGCAGACGGCGGGCTATGAGGTGGTCGGGCTGGACATGGGATATTTTCATGCGTGCACCCTGGGAGCCGACAATACCAGTGTGCCCGAGATCACAAAGGATCTGCGCGCCATCGAACCCCCGGATCTCCAGGGCTTTGACGCAGTGATCCATCTGGCGGCACTCTCGAACGACCCGATCGGAAATCTCAACGCGGATTGGACGAGGCAGATCAATGCGCAAGGGACAGTTCGTCTGGCCACGATGGCCAAAGCGGCCGGCATCCGGCGGTTCCTATTTTCCTCCTCCTGCATCATGTATGGCATGTCGAATGCCGCCGTCGTCGACGAAACCGCCCCGCTGGCGCCGCAAACAGAGTACGCAAGATCGAAGGCTGTTGCCGAAGAAGCGCTGCGCGCGCTGGCGGACGACCGGTTCTCGCCCGTCTATTGCCGCAACGGCACCGTCTATGGTCTCTCGCCGCGAATGCGCTTCGACACCGTGCTGAACAATTTCATGGGCAGCGCCTTCACGACTGGACGTGTCGAAGTCCATAGCGATGGCACGCCATGGCGGCCCGTGGTTCATGTCCAGGATGTCGCGCGTTATTTCAAATTGATGCTGGAGGCGCCGCTACAGGACGTCCACAATGAGGCGTTCAACATGGGTGTTGAAAGCCTCAATCTTCAGGTGCGCGAGATAGCAGAGATCGCCGTTGAGGCCGTCCCCGGCGCGCAGCTCACAATGACACCGAAGCCAGGCGCGGACCAAAGGACCTACAAGGCGGACTTCAGCAAGTTCTCACGGACTTTCCCGGATTTCGAGTTTCAGTCGACGGCGCGAAAGGGAGCGCAGGAGCTTTACGAGGCGTTCCGCTCGATCGCACTTAGATTTGAAGACTTTACCGACAAGCGCTTCACGCGGCTGCGCTGGCTCGATCATTTGCTCAAGGCGGGGATGCTCGATGGTCAGCTGCGCTGGCGAACCGCACAGCCGCGTGTTGCCTAATTTTCATTCCGTTGATTTTCGTGAGGGCAAAATATGGAACAGCTAGACGATACCAAAGCCGTGGGGCGCCGCTCAGGACTGAATCTTCCGACCATCATCGACCGCGCTGCACAGCGTCTACCGTCTCTCGTCCTGACGCGCACTCCTTTGCGCGTCAGTTTTGCTGGCGGCGGTACCGACCTGCCCGATTTCTACAATCTCGATTGCGGCGCGGTCTTCAGCGCGGCAGTGGACAAATACATCTATGTCACCGTCAAGCGTCACAGCGAGATCTTTAATGAACCTATCCGCTTGAACTATTCACAGACAGAGCAGGTAAACACGATTGGGGAGATCAAGAACAACATCGCCCGCGAATGCCTGCGTTTCCTGGAGATCGAACCGCCGATTTACATCTCGACGGTCGGAGACATGCCGGCCTCGACGGGCATGGGGGGGTCGAGCTCGTTCACGGTGGGGCTGCTCAACGCCCTGCATGCATTCCGGGGAGAACGTGTCACCCCTGGCCAACTCGCCGAAGAGGCATGTCACATCGAGATGCACATCCTCAAGGAGCCGATTGGCAAGCAGGACCAGTATGCCGCCGCGTTCGGGGGCATGAACCTGTTCCGCTTCCAGCCTGGCGGCGCGGTAACGGTCGAGCCGCAGCGGGTGCGCAATGGCGCCGTCGAACATCTCTTCAGCAACCTGATGATGTTCTGGACATCGCATCAGCGACCGGCCAGTTCCGTGCTGGCAGAGCAGAAGGCGAACACGTCAAGCAATCTCGATACGCTCAGGCGGATGCGGGACGATGCCTTCATGCTTCAGGAGATCTTTTCGGAGCCCATCATCGACATAGAACGCTTCGGTGCCGTCCTTCACGCAGGGTGGGAGATGAAGCGGAGTTTGGCGTCCCGCGTGAGTAACGCGGCGATCAATGGCCACTACGACCTCGCCAGGGACGCAGGTGCGGAAGGCGGCAAGCTGTGCGGCGCCGGCGGCGGCGGGTTCCTTATGTTCGCGGTCAAGCCGGAACGCCGAGAAAGCGTAAGACGCGCACTTTCACACCTAGCCTATGTGCCTATCGGCTATGAAGTCCACGGCTCGCGGCTCTTGCATCCGGCGCAAGTCTAATGCCGTCCCCGATCGCACAAGCGGATCGCCGGCGCGAGCACCCATCAGGAGAGCGTCGGAGGTGCGACCCGACGTTACACTCATTTGATCAATGGATCTACGATGCTTTTCACAAAGACCGATATTCCCGGCGCCACCCTGGTGGAACTGCAGAAATTCGAAGACGAGCGGGGCTTTTTCGCACGCGGCTGGTGTTCGCGGGAATTTGCCGAGCAGGGGCTTCCGGATCATGTCGTGCAGATGAATATTTCATACAACAGGCACAAGCATACACTGCGCGGCTTCCACTACCAGCTGGCTCCCCATGGCGAGGACAAGATGCTTCGCTGCATCCGGGGCAGCCTGTACGACGTGCTGATCGACCTGCGGCCCGAGTCATTCACCTATAAGCAGCACCTCACTGTGGAACTTTCCGCGGCGAACCAACGGATGCTGGTGATACCGAAGGGCTGCGCGAACGCCTTTCTCACCATTGAGGACCACACCGAGGCCACGTATCTCGTCTCCGAATTCTATGCACCGGCAGCCGAACGCGGTGTTCGTTGGAACGATTCTGCTTTCGCCGTGAAGTGGCCAGTGGATGAGCCGGCGGTGATCTCAGATAAGGACCGGACTTGGCCAGACTACGCCGAATAACCTTTCTCGGCGACGAACTTGCGGAGCGCTACAGAGGAGACGCAAATGTTCATCGTCGACAGGGAGTTGGAGTTGCTCCAGGCTGAGGGGCGTCCAATTCGCGTGGGTATGGTGGGGGCCGGTTTCATGGCCCGAGGCATCGCGATGCAGATGCTGCGATATGTTCCGGGCATGGAACTCGTAGCCATTTCCAACAGACACGTGGAAAAGGCGCGAGAGGCCTATGCCGCTGCAGGCGCGGACGATGTGACGGAGGCGACCAGCACCAAAGCGCTTGAGGATCTCGTGGCCCGCGGCCGCCGCGCGATCACGGCGGACCCGATGCACATTTGCGAGGCCGAAGGCATCGACATCGTCGTCGAGGCGACAGGCGCGATCGAGTTCGCTGCCCAAGTCACAATGTGCGCGATCCGGCACGGCAAGCATGTCGCCCTGATGAATGCCGAACTCGACGGCACGATCGGCCCAATCCTGAAAGTGTATGCCGACCAGGCAGGCGTGGTCCTCACCAATGTGGAGGGGGATCAGCCGGGCGTCATCATGAACCTCTACCGTTGGGTCAGGGGCCTGGGCATACGTCCCGTGCTTTGCGGGAACATCAAGGGCCTGCACGATCCATACCGAAATCCGACGACCCAGGAGGGATTTGCCAAGAAGTGGGGGATGAAGGCCCCGATGGTCACCTCCTTCGCGGACGGCACGAAGATCTCATTCGAGAACGCCATCGTCGCCAACGCCACAGGCATGCTGGTGGCCAAGCGCGGCATGTACGGGCCTGTGGTCGAGCCCGGGACCCCGATCCAGGAGGCGGTCGGCTGGTATCCGCTCAATCAGCTCCTCGAGGGGCCGGGGATAGTTGATTATTGTGTCGGCGCCATGCCCAACCCCGGCGTCTTCGTTCTTGGCACCACAGAGAATGCCGTCGAGAAACATTATCTGTCACTCTACAAGATGGGCCCCGGGCCGCTCTACTGTTTCTATTGGCCTTATCATCTGTGTCATTTCGAGGTGCCCTTCACGGTGGCGAGGGCCGCGATCTTCCGCGATGCTGCGATTGCGCCCCTGGGCGCGCCGACCGTTGACGTTGTGGCCGCCGCCAAGCGGGACCTTAGTGCCGGAGAGATCCTCGATGGACTCGGACATTACATGACCTATGGCCTCTGCGAGAACGCGCCGACGGTGCACGCCGAGCGGCTTGTGCCGATCGGGCTCGCCGAGGGCTGCCGACTGCTGCGCGACGTCAAGCGCGACGAGGTGCTCGGCTATGACGACATCGAGCTTCCGATAGGGCGGCTGTGCGACGGACTGCGCCGGGCGCAGGATCTTGTCTTCTTCGGCAGCTCTGCCGCGTCACCGCAGCGCGAGGTTCTTACAACCACTTAGATAGCGGGATGTTGCGCAGACCGAGCCCGAGGAGGTTCGAGATGGCCGAACCGATGGCGCGAACGCTATCCGACTTCCATTACCTGAAGCATGCCGCCGCGCTTTGCCTGGGTAGTCTCGCCTTGGCCGCCAAGGCACGCTCCCGCAGCATCTGTTACGAACGCCGAGCGATGGGGATTACCTCCTTTTGCTGGAGTGCCTGCCACAATGACACTCTGCTCGCGGGAGGGAATTGATGTAAAATTCACAGGGCGATAGCCCCTCCGCGTTAGGCAAGACTGAACCCATCTGGCGCTCTTGTCCATTTTGGACATGGTGAGGACGGCGCAGTCAAGCGGAACAGCTACTACGAATAAGCCAAAGGCACTATTGATGTACAATCCAGATTGGCTCCGGTATTGTAAGCGCGTTGTAAGAGCGGCCTTAGGCTTCGATCATCTTCTCCGGCCCGAATGCTCTGTTCCTACACAAAAACTCGGCTCCGTATATGGAGGTTGGGTGGTTGCGGTCGAGCCTCTTCTAGGAACTCCCTCCCCTATTGTTCTTTCCTTTGGCTTAGGGGACGACATTTCATTTGATCAGGAAATCAGCAGAGTATTCGGCGCAAAGGTCTTTGGGTTTGATCCGACTCCGGCCAGTCTTGACTGGATTGCCGCTCAGGAATTACCCCCCACTGTGCGGATCTACCCGCTGGGAATATCTAATTTCGACGGGGAGCAGACGTTTGCTGTGTCCGAAGATGATACGCGAAGCAATTTTTCCACGAAGATGGTTACAGGCAAGAGCATTATCTGCAACGTGAGGTGTTACTCTACTATCCTGGATATGCTCGGACTGGCAACTATCGATGTGCTGAAACTCGACGTTGAGGGGGCAGAGCACGACGTCCTTCCACAGGTGCTTGGATCTGATGTCTTACCGAGACAGATTCTCGTCGAGTTTCACCACTGGTGGCACCGCACTCCGGTGAAGCAAACCTACCGAACAGTAGAAGCGATAAAGGGCCAGGGGTACACCCTGTTCCATGTTTCTCCTGCGGGCCACGAATTGTCATTTTTGCTGACGCGATAACAAGCCTTACGAGAACTTTCGACAACCCGCCCTCGGTGGCGGGGATCGTCGGCATCAAGCGCCCCGACGCCACGCTTGCCAGGTGACCCGAGATGCAGGCTGGACGCGAACATTTCAGCCGGCATGGCCCGCGCCGCACTGGTCAGACGATCCACATGTTCGGCATTGCCGACGGCAGCATGGGCGGCAAGCAGCTCGCGGAGACGGGAAGTAGCTGTGACGGGCATTGAGCGATGGGATTACCTCCGTTTGCTGGTGTGCCTCCCACAATGACACTCTAGTCGAACAAAGCGCTTTCGCCTTTCATTTGAGGAGTGTGGGGCGGACCGTCGGTCGACGGCGCCACCACAGCCCTCAACGATTGGATGGGACACGATGACAGATCGCATTGCGCTCATAACTGGTGTGACTGGTCAGGACGGTGCCTATCTTGCCAGACTGCTGCTGGAGAAAGGCTATACTGTCCACGGACTGAAACGCAGATCCTCCTCCTTCAATACCGAACGCATCGACGACATCTACGTCGATCCGCACGAACCGGACGCACGCTTCTTTCTCCACTACGCCGACCTGACCGATGCGACCAATCTCATTCGTATCATTCAGCAGACGCGCCCTACCGAAATCTACAATCTTGCGGCTCAAAGCCATGTCCAGGTAAGCTTCGAGACGCCGGAATATACCGGCAACGCCGATGCCCTTGGCACACTCAGGCTGCTTGAAGCCATACGCATCCTGAAGATGGAAGAGCGGGTGCGCTTTTATCAAGCGTCAACCTCCGAGCTGTTCGGCAAAGTCCAGGAGGTGCCCCAGACGGAGAAGACGCCGTTCTACCCGCGCTCTCCCTATGCGGCGGCCAAACTCTATGCCTATTGGATCACGATCACTTACCGTGAAGCGTACGGAATGTTCGCTTCCAATGGCATACTGTTTAATCATGAAGGCCCCACGCGCGGCGAGACGTTTGTGACCCGCAAGATCACACGTGCGGTTGCAGGTATCGAGCGAGGCTTTCAGTCCACCCTCTATCTTGGAAATCTGGACGCGAAACGCGACTGGGGGCATGCTCGCGACTATGTGGAGGGCATGTGGCGGATTCTTCTGCACGCGGAGCCTGACGACTTCGTCCTCGCTACGGGCGAAACCCATTCGGTGCGCGAGTTCGTGGAACGTGCCTTTCGGGCAGTCGGCCGCGTCATCATCTGGGAAGGTAAGGGGGTGGACGAGATCGGCCGGGATAGCAAGACAGGAGAGATCCTCGTCCGAGTCGACCCACGCCATTTCCGTCCGACGGACGTCGATCTCCTGATGGGAAATCCGGCGAAAGCCCGCTCAAAGCTCGGCTGGTCGCCTAAGACGACGTTCAGCGACCTCGTGGCGGAAATGGTGGCCGCCGATCTGAAACGTCTGGAGCGAGAGAGCTGGCACATGGACAGTAGCGTCTAGAGAGGGCCAGCCCTCATGGACTACACTTATCGGGTCGACGCAAAACGGATATTCGTGACTGGCCACCGGGCATGGTCGGCTCGGCTGTGGCGCGGCGATTGGAGGAGGAAAACTGCGAGTCCTAATGGTTCCGCGCGACGTTCTCGACCTTCGAGATCAGGACGCTGTGCATCGCTGGATGACAGAAACCAGGCCCCACGCCGTGGTCCTTGCAGCCGCAAAGGTCGGCGGATTCTCGCCAACGATCGCTATCCGGCCGATTTCCTGCTCGACAACTTGCTGATCGAAACGAAGTCATCCGGCGTAGGCGCGGCCACAACCCCGCTCGCAGGAACGACGACTTGCCGGCTCCTGAAGCGCCCAGAACCACGAGCGCCCGCTCTGCGCCGGCATCGCGCATCAGCCGCAGCCGGTCCAGAGCGCGAAGAACCTGAGTGTCGCGGTCGAAGAAGATGGCAGCGTCTTCCTCGGTCAGAGGCTCGAATCCCGGATATGGCCATCGGCCGGGCGGAAAGCCGAAGCTTTGGCATCAAGACCCGCCCGTTTGAGGCCCTGCTTGAGCCGTTCCCAGCCTTGCACATCGAGCACTAAGTCAACGGCCTGGTGGTCGGCGCCATGTCCGCCGGTAGCGCGGAGATCTCGACGTCACCTATGATGACCAGAGACATCGAAACTCTTTGAAGAACACACTGTTCCTCGCCACGCCCGATCATCAGCCATCTCTCGGAAGTTGGCGTTGGGCTCCTAAACTGACGCACATGTAAGCTGGGTGCCCCCTGAAGCCTGTGCGGAAATGGTCGAGCACTGGCTGCAGGTTGCCCTCTCTCGACCCCGACAGGCTGATCTTCATCGATGAGACCGCGGCATCCACAAAGATGGCGCGGATGCGTGGACGCAGCCTGAGCGGCGAACGATGCCGGGCGGCCGTTCCTCACGGCCATTGGAAGATCACCACCTTCACGGCCGGCCTGCGGCTGGGCGGCATGACGGGGCCAATGCTGCTTGGGGCGCGGCTCCTTGGACGCAGTGTGCTTGGCTAAGAGCCTGTTTGTAAATTCTGCTCCGACGACCATGATGGCGTTTTCTGCGCTTCCGGTGCTAACGGACCCAAATGTCCGCTGCGCTCCGGCTCTCGAAACCACCACCATATGACTCGCCGGAGCGACTTTCGAAACAGCTCTTAGCAGCCAATTCGCTCGCCGGAAGAAATTGACGCCGACAATTCGAGTTGACTGCTCCAACACAACGAGCGCAAGTCCATCTATAAATTGTCATGAACTTATCGGGGTGTTTTCGAAACGATATTTCGGAATGCTTCAATTATGACTTCCACCTTCATGACGAAATGTTAAGATGGAGATCTTCAAATGAGTGCTTTATTATTTTCTGACTTCAATTCGACAGTTACCGAATCACTGGACCGCTGATCTCTAATACGAAACCCATCGCCTGTCTCAGGCCAAGCGCCAGGTTCGAATGCTCTGCCGCAGCATGCTTATGACGAACATTGGCTGCAAGACTTGCTGTTTCGGTATCCCACCTTGATCATGGCCGACCGGCTTATCGTCTCGGCAGCGGCCCAATCGAAAGCGCTCTGGCGGCGATGCGCATGATGGTCCGACATCGCCGAAAGCAGATCCGGGAGCTGATCGACGACAGCATCGGCCGACCTGAGAGGCTTTAGACCATTTTGCGTCACGAACTCATGCGCCGCATGCGCGAGGACGACATCGTGCTGTCCATTCAAAATGCCGGACGAAGGACCACAAACGATGCGACCTGAAAGCCGGCAGGTACCAACCCACCTACAGCACGTTGCAAAGCCCATATTCGACATTGTTCACAGTCATGGCTAACTCGACGCGGGGCTAGGCCCCCAAGCACATCACTCGCTTCAACTCGCGCTTTGGGGACCTGATCGGCGGCAAGTCGCTGATCGTGCTCGTCAATGGCGGCTCAGCCAGCGCCTCGGAAATCGTGGCTGCGGCCTTGCAGGATCATCGCCGGGCGACGGTGCTCGGCACGCATTCGGCAAGGGTTCGGTGCAGACGATTATTCCGCTTGGCGACGGTGGCGCGTTGCGCCTGACGACGGAGCTCTACTACACGCCGGCTGGCAAATCGATCCAGGCCAAGGGCATCACGCCCGACATAAGGGTCGAGCAGCCGCTGCCGGAAAAGTTGCGGGGTCGAGATGTGTCGCGTGGTGGGTCCACCTTCAAAGGCCATATCAAGGGCGCCGAAGAAAACGAGGAGGGCTTGGGTTCCGCGGCCTATGTGCCGCCGGATTCGAACGACGACCTGCAGCTGATCTATGCCGAGCAGCTTTTGCGCGGCGAGAGGACCCATGCGGCGTTCCCACCCAACCCGGATAGCGCCATCAACAACCAATAGCGGCGTGTCTTCGCTTGCCTGGTCCTTGTGATGTTTTGTTTGCCGCGACGTTAGTCGGGCAACCTTGTCTAGGCGAACTTGGTTCGGTTCTAAGGGTACGGGTCGACCTTCAACGATGTGCGGGCGAATCGCGCGGGTACTTTCGGCGAGCCTAAGGCGTCGACGCTTATGGAAAGTAGTTGTTGCCCAGAGCGTAGCCCGTAGAAAATAAAGCCGAAGAAAATGCCGAGGGGAACCCCGCCTACTGTCACGGCTTCAAGAGCGGTTCCCATAAATGCACGACATCTACTGTTCGTAGCAGATCCCCAAAATGGAGAGGTGCAAGCGATCCTGGATTTCTGCCGTCGAGAATGAGCCTACCAACGGCGAGGGTCGCGGCCCAGATGAAGGAAATGTGATCGAATTCCCAATCGCGGTACCCAATGCCGAGGCAGCCAGATTGGCTCTTGCTTTTCGGATAGGCCTACGTGCAGCGCAGATCGCGGCACTGCGTCGCCCTGTTCCGGTTCGCGAGCGCTATGACCGAACGGGGCCGATTGCGCACTGTCAGCGTTCCGCCAAATTGATGTGTGAAGCAGACGTCAAGTTCGAACAACGAAAAACGCGCTGCATAGGCTCAACGGATGATAGATTGGCCCGAATTCGTCCCACCCGCGAGTGACTCGCCTCCGTCAGCGACCAGTGCATGGCCGGTCATGTAGGACGACTTGTCGGACACCATGAACAGAATGACCTCGGCGATCTCGTCGGTCGTTGCAAAGCGGCCCATCGGGACGATGTTGGCGATCGCGTGCTCCAGCGCTTTGCGGCCGCCGAGTTGGTCCGTGTAGGGATCGTTGAACGGCGTATCGACCCAGCCGGGGCAGAGCGAATTGATGCGGATGCCGTAGCGCGCGACATCCAGTGCGATCTGGCGGGTCATGGTGATCGATGCGGCCTTGCTGGTGATGTATGCGGTCATCGCTCTGTCGAGGAAGACGCCGGAGTTCGACGACGTGTTGAGGATGACGCCGCCGCGCTGTCTCTTCATGACCGGTAGGACTGCTTGGCAGGCGACGAACTGGGCATGCACGTTGACCGCCCAAGAGCGATCGAAACCGCCGCCGTCGATCTCCTCGACGCTGCCCGCGACCTGCACACCGGCATGATTGTGCAAGATGTCGATGCGCCCATATCGCTCGGCCACGTCCTGGATGACGCCGACGACGGCTGCATCGTCGGTGACGTCGACACGGATTGCCTCGCCGCGCCCGCCGGCGGCGGCGATGGAGTCGACCGTGCCGCGCGCGGCATCGAGATCGCGGTCGGTGACGATGACCGTCGCGCCCTCGCGCGCCATGGCTTCCGATCCGGCCCGGCCGATGCCGGAGCCGGCACCGGTGACGATGGCGGTCCGCCCCTGAAGTATCATTTGGTTCTCCCCTAGTACCGGCGGCGAAACAGATTGCGGCGCTCGTAAACGGCGACCGCTTCGTCGATCAGCGCCGCGATGGCGTGGGCGCCGTATTCGCGACGCAGCAGCTCGGCGCGCTCTTTCAGCAGTTGGGCTTCGGGAATCCGGCCCGGCCGCAACATTTCATAGGTGTCCAGGATGAGGTCTTGCGGGACGGAGACGAGGTCGGCGGCGCGTTCGAGATTGAGCGCAAGCCGGTCGCGGCCCGCATCGCGGGCGATCGATGCCTGAAGTCTGAGCACGCCGGCCGAAATCCGGATGTCTTCGGCACCGATCCGTTCCGAAGTCACTGCGTCGAGCGTCAAGTCGGCAAGCGGCATGCCTGACGCCGACACCGCCTGATCGGGCGCATTCTCGGAGATGGGATAGAGGTCGAGAGGGGATGTCACGGTCGAAACCCTCCTTGTCCGATTGCAAACGTGACATCGAGCGGAGGGGCATCCGGCACTACCAGCCCAATCTCTATCGCGTAGAGCATGGCGACGCGCACATGGTAGCGGGCGCCGAGCGCCTGACCTTCGGTCGGCACGATGACGGGTTCCGGCACGAGCCCCAGCGCGTGGAGCGCGGCGTTGCGGCCCATTGCGCGGTAGTGGTCGAGCGTCGTGATCGGTGCATTCGAAAACAGTTCGATGTTCATGTGCGGCAGCCGGTCGGCGCGGTGGATGACTGCGGTGCCCTTGGCCTGGATGCCGATGGCATAACCCGAGCCGGAGAGGCGCGCCGCGGTGAGGCCGAGGAAGGACGTGTCGGCGGTATGTCGGATGCGAACGAGGCGCGGCACGCCGCCGCCCTCGCTCACACCATCGGTCAGGGCCAGCACCACGTCGATCAAGTCGTGGCCGGCGGTCGTTTGCGTGAGCTCGTTGCCGAATGCGGGGCTGAGGCCAATCACCACCTCGCGCGGATCCGTGCCTTTGCCGGCCTCGCCGCCTGGAATCAGCCATGGCTCCGAGGTCGGGTCGACGCGACGCTCGCTCTCCAGCACCTTCTCGCGTGTCTGAACGTCGCGCACGCCTCGGACCGCTTCCCATCTAGCTTCGGACATCCGATATCCGCTGCCCGGTCCCCGGTAGTCGTTGGGATCGTTGAGCGCGCTGATGACCTTGCCGTCGCGCAGGATGGCCGACGTCTGCAGATAGTCGCCGGAGATGCGCTGGCGAAGCATCAGCAATAGGTTCTCGGCCTCGCGCCCGAAGCCCCGTTTGTGCAGCGCCCGCACCACATCCACCGCTGTTAGTCCGCGATCGCGAATCGCTTCGCTGATGCGCGTGACATCGCCGGTCGAGAAGGTTTCGGTATCGAGCGAGCCCGAGGCGGCGGCAACGGAGAGCATCCAGGCTTCCGGCACTTCGGCGAGGCCAAGCTCCTGGAAGACGGCGGCCAGCGCCTTGATCCCTTGCATGCGGAGCTCGCGGATATTGCTCTCCTCTATGGGTGTCAGCCCACCATCCGCCTCGAGGTCACGCTGCAGAGCGAGGAAGTCCTCGACGTCCTCGCCGTTGAACAGGGATGGGTTGAACGAATTGTCGTATTTGCGGATCGATCCCATGCCGGAACACAACAGGTCGGAGCCGGCCATGAGGAAGGGCGTGATCTTGGCGCCAACCCGGATCTCGGACTCGCTGACGCGGGTGTCGTTGCCGGAGGCGCATTCAAGGCCGAGCCAGACGGCGATGAGGTTTTCGGCCATGAGCTCGCGCATGCCCCCCGCCATCGAGACGGTCAACGGCGCGCCGTCGATGCCGCCGTTCTGCGTTCCCTGTACGCCCATGGCGCGCTGCAGGCAGAGGCAACGGGCTTCCAGGTAGAGAACGGACTGATGTTCGTGAAACCCCATCAGCAGCTCGGAGGATGCGCCAGACGTGCAGCGTGCCTTGATGCCGCGCGAGGCGTAGGCGGCGGTGAGGAAAGCCTTGGACCAGGGTGTGTCGTCGCCATCGACGAACGCAGCTTCCGTGCCATAAACCGATACCGTCTCGGCATAGGAAGTGAAGCCAGCCATGCCGATGCGCAGCTCTTCCGCTTCCTCGATCGAGCACTGGAACAGCACGCCGCCACGCCCAACCGACGCGCCGACCGCGCAGGCGACGGCGTTGGCCCAGGAGTTCGACGCAACGCGCATCGTCGTCTCGATCTCGTCGAAGCCGAGCGCCACGGCAACGGCGGCGTCTGCTGCAAGCTGCAGAGGATCATCCTTAGCGTTGGTGACGTGCGCCTGGTTTCCCGGCGTGCGGCGCTGCCGCATTTTGGAATAGGCGAAGGTGATCTCCAGTGACGACAAGTGCGACACGACGGAAGCCAGCTTCGCCGGCGTCATGCCGCGAGCCAGCCGCTCGAGCCTTTCGCGCGGCACGTTGATGTCGACCAGCATGCGGGCGACTTCGCCCGAATCGATCGCCATCGCCTCGTCGATTACGTCGAGATCGAGATGATGTGCGGCGATGAAGGAATCGAGGATGTCGAAGTCGGCTTCCGGCTTACCGTCGATCTCGACCACGCGTCCGTTCTCGACTCGCGCCGACGGCGCGGGGTCCCACGGGCTGTGAAAGGTGGCAAAGCCCGCTTCCGGATCCTCCGCGGCAAAGCGGTCGTGCCGCAGCGGCCGCGTGTCCCATTCGTCGAAGCGGCGCCAGCGCGGGGGCGAAGTCATTGCGTCCCTCCCATATGTCGAGCGCTCAGAACCATCGCAGCCACACAAGCTGGATGAGGATGAGCACGATCACGTCCCAAAAGATCACCTCGCCGATCGTGAACCAGCGCTTCATGCGGTTGACGCGCCAGAAGCCGAGCCAGACGATCGCTGTCAGGATGAGCGGGACAAAGCTGGCGGCGGTCACTCGACCCTCTTTCCCGTGGCGGCGTCGAAATAGTGCAGCGCCTGCTTCGGGAAGGAGACGCTCACCGGCTGTCCCGGCTCGATCGCATCGCAATTCGTCTGCGTCCGCAGCGTGATTGCCTGCCCGCCCGCGTTTTGGAAGACCAGCAGCGTGTCGGGTTCGATCGCTTCTTTCACGTCCACGGTGAGCGTCATGGCTGCCGGTGCATTCGACGCCATGAATTCGATCTGCTCCGGCCGGATGCCGAGCGTGACCGGCCCGTCGGGGCGATCGACCGCGCAAGCCACCGCGCCAGCCTTGAATATGCCGCCTTTGACCACTCCGCCGATCGTGTTCATCGCCGGGCGGCCCATGAACTCGGCGACGAAGCGGTTGGCGGGCCGGCGGTAGATCGTCTTCGGCTCGTCGAACTGCACCAGCCGGCCCTCCTTCAGCACGGCGATGCGCGTCGCCAGCGTCATCGCCTCCTCCTGGTCGTGCGTGACGAAGACGAAGGTTTTGTCGAGCTTGCGATGCAGGCGGTTGAGCTCGGTGCGCATATGCAGGCGCAGCAGCGCGTCCAAGTTGGAAAGCGGTTCGTCCATGAGGCAGATCGCCGGTTGCCAGACCAGCGCGCGCGCTACGGCGACACGTTGCGCCTGGCCGCCGGAGAGCTGCGCCGGCTTGCGCTGCAGATAGTGGGCGATGCGCAGAAGCTCGGCCATGTCCTTCACCGAACGCTCGATTTCCGCGGCGGCCACTTTGCGGATACGCAGGGGATAGGCGATGTTCTCGAAGACGGTCTTGTGGCTGTAGAGTGCGTAGTTCTGGAACACCATGCCGATGCCGCGGAAGCGCGGCGGCACGTTGGTCACGTCCCTACCTTCGATCTCGATGCGGCCGCTCGACGGCTGCTCCAGCCCGGCGAGCAGGCGGCACGCAGTTGTTTTGCCAGAGCCCGAGGGCCCAAGCAGCACGATGAATTCGCCGAGATCGAAGTCGAGATCGAGCCGATCGAGCGCGACGGTGCCGTCCGCAAACCGCTTCGTCACTTCCTTGAACGAGACTGCCATTGGATGATCCGCTGGTCCTTAGCCCTTCACCGCGCCGAAGGTCAGGCCGCGCACGAGGTGCCTCTGGACGAGAAATGTGAAGACGATGATCGGCAGGGTGGCGACCACTGCCACCGCGGCGACCTGCCCCCACAGGGTGCCGTGTGGCGTGATCAGGCCGGGAATGCCGACCGTCAGCGGCCGCCCCTCGAACGCCACGAGGATGAAGGCGTAGAGGAACTCGTTCCACGACATGATGAAGCAGAGCACCGCCGTTGCCGCGAGTCCGGGCGCGGCCAGCGGCGCGATGACGCGCACGAATGCTCCGAGCTTCGAGCGCCCGTCCATCATCGCCGCCTCGTCGATCTCCTTCGGTATCTCGGCGAAGAAGCCGCGCATCATCCAGACGACCAGCGACAGATTGAAGCTCGTATGGGCAATCACCACGGCGTAGATCGTGTCGGTCAGGCCGATTGTCGTGAAGAACAGGAAGAGCGGCACCGCGATCGCGATCGGCGGCGCCATGCGCGTCGTCAGGAAGAAGAAAAACAGGTCTTCCTTGCCGGCGAAATCCGTGCGCGCGAACACATAGGCGGCCGGCGCGCCGATCAGGATCGACAGCGCAGTCGATCCCAGAGAGATGACCAGCGAATTGAAGACGAGGGGGAGATATTCCTTATCGATGAAAACCGCCGGATAATTGGCGAAGGTCGGCATGAAGAACCAGGTCGGCTGCGTCGAGAGGATATCGAGGCGGCCCTTGAAGGACGTCAGCAAGATCCAGACGTACGGCGTGAGCGCAAGCACCAGTACGCAGGCGAGGATTCCGATCGCGAGGATCTTCCAGGATTTGCTCATGGCCGAGCCTCTTGGTCCGCCGACTTCCAGTACACGGCCTTGTAAAAGACCGAGCACATGATCAGCACGACCAGGTAGACCATGAACGAGACCGCGGCGCCGTAGCCGAGGTTCCAGGTCTTGAAGTTGACGCGGTAGGCGTAGATCGAGAGCAGTTCCGAAACGGTACCGGGGCCGCCGCCGGTCATGATGAAGACCTTGTCGAACTCTTTGAAGGCATCGATGCCGCGCAGCAGAAGCACCAACGCGATGATCGGGCGCATCAGCGGCAATAGGATGTCGGTGAACTGCCGCCACGGCCCGGCACCGTCCATTGTCGCTGCCTCGAAGGGCGAGCGCGGCAAGCTCATCAGCCCGGCTAGGATGATCAGCGTCACGAAAGGCGTCCACTGCCAGACGTCGATGGCGATGATGGTGGGCATGACGAGGCCGGGCGACGAGAAGACGGCGCTGGATTGCGACAGCAGGCCAACGGCCCGCAGATAATGCGTCGCCATGCCGAAGTCGCCCTGCAGCAGCAGGCGCCAGATCAGCCCGACAGCGACAGGAGCTAGCATCATCGGCACCAGCAGCAGCGTCGTCAGCAGGCGCTGCCGCTCGATGTAGCGCCAGATCAGCCATGCCAGCACGAAGCCGAGCAGGAACTCGATCGACACCGCGACCAGGACGAAGCGGATGGTACGCCAGAAGGAGCCCCAGAAGATTGCATCCTCACGCACAAGCCTGCGAAAATTGTCGAAGCCGATGAATACGCCCTTCTGGTCCGGATTGGCGAAACTCAGGTCGGTCATGGCCGTGTAGACCATGTAATAAAAAGGCCCCACGAGGAAGACGAGGACGAGCAGCGCCGCCGGCAGGATCAGGGGCATAGATGCGCCGCGGTCGAGCAGGAACTGTCCGCGCGAAGATCGAGTGCCTTTGGTCATGATATGCCCGGCGTTCTCCCGGGGGTTGTCCCCACGGGATTAGGATAGCAGCCCTCACTGCACCGGATATTTCATCGGTGCGCAGGCCCCGAGCAGCGCCGAGATCTCCTTGGCCGACTCATCGAGCGCCGCCTTTGCTTCCTTCTCGCCGGCGAGATAGGAGGACAATTCGCGGACCAGGATGTCGGTCATCTCGCTCGCCTGCGGGATGGTAGGCTTCGGCTTGGCCACCTCATTGGACGCCATCGATGCCTTGGCATACGGCAGCTTCTGCACCTCGGCGGATGCATAAACATCTGGCCTTGCGGAAGCGCCGCCATTCAGATGTTGGCTGAGCTGCTGTTCGTACTCCAGCATCCACTGGATGAAGAGGTATGCGGCCTCCTTGTTCTTGGACGCCGTTGGAATGAGGTATGACCAGCCCTCCACCTGAGCGACCTTGCCGCCTTCCCCCTGCGGCACGATGTCGAAACCCATCTTGCCGACGACCGTCGACACATTCTCATCGACGGCGACGGCGTAGGTCGCGTCGTTCCACATGATGAGCTCGGCGACCTTGCCCTGCTGCATCAACGCCATGACGTCGTCCCAGAAGTAGTTGAGCGTGTCCGGTGGCGAGAAGGCCATCAGGCTCTTGTAGTATTCAGTAGCGGTAATGGCCTGTGGGCTGTTGACGATGACCGGGCCGCATTCGGAGCCCGACTTCACCTCCAACATGTCGCCGCCGAAGGAGTAGAGGAAGTTCAGCCACTCGTACCACAGCGCTTCGTGGCGCTTGCCCTGAAGTGCGGTGCCGTAGAGACCCTGGTCAGGGCGGTTGAACCATTCGGCGATGTCGCGATACTGCTTCCAGTCCTGCGCCGGGCCGAGGTCGTAGCCGTACTTGGCCTTAAAGCCGTCCATCTCCTTGGCGTCGGTCAGGAGATCGGACCGATACCAAGCGTACATTGTGAGCGCGGTGAACGGGAAGCCATAGGCCTTACCCCCGTACCAAGAGATTTCCTTCCAGAGACCTTGGTACAGCTGTTTCTCCGGCTTGAACTCGGGGTCGCGCAGCGTCGCCGAGGTCATAAACTGCTCGATCGGCTCGACATGGCCGTTGGTGACGAACTTGCCGACATTGCGGTGCTGCTGGAGGATAAAGTCGTAGCGGCCGCGCTTTGAGTTGAGGTCGAGCATCACCTTGCTGGCGGTCTCGGACGCCTCATACATCTCGATCTCGACCGTGATGCCGGTGCGCTTCTCGAACTCGGGCGCCAGCTTCTTCATCGCCTCGAGCGGTGGCAGCGCCTCGCCGATAGTGCGGATCGTGGCGCCCTTATACGGCGCCGCCGCTTCCTCCAGCGTCCAGGCACCGGCCTGTCCGGCAATGCCGAGCGCCGCGAATGCCGCGAGCGCCGGCGCCGTTATCAGCATGCGTAGGCGTGAACTATCTTCAAACATCGAGATTCCCCTTTGGATGATTATCGTTGCGGTGCTTTCCAACTTGGCTGGGCTTGAACGCTGGTCCGCCGGGGGATCGGGCCGTGCCCGGGCCGCCCGTGAGATCTGTGGCGTGTTGGCGGCGATCCGCCATTCAAGTCCTCCACCACTGCGCGCGGAATCGCTCGACTTGTCCGAGAGGCCTCAGTCCGCAAGACCGCAGGGCGTCAGTATATGCTATCGACGCCTGCCTGCGTAGCACTTGGTACAAAGAAGGCATATTCCACAAACTAGAGAAAGCCTATAAGAGCATGCCGATCATGGGATATTTCCCTTACAGTGTAATCCAAAACGCATATGCCTTTCGGGATAGGAGCGACGGTGAGGGACGAAGCCTCTGAGACAGCGTCAGGCAGGCGACTGCTGTCGCATCCCGAATGGTTCGACGCCCTCGGCAAACTTCTCTGCAGGTGGGATCGCACCAGTTCCCCGACGCGTTCGCCAAAACCATCCATCGTCTCGCACCATTCGACTACACGGTGAGTTTCGCCTATAGCGGCCCGGGCAA
The DNA here is from genome assembly GCF_055811075.1 of Mesorhizobium sp. WSM4820. Lineage (NCBI taxonomy): Bacteria > Pseudomonadati > Pseudomonadota > Alphaproteobacteria > Hyphomicrobiales > Phyllobacteriaceae > Mesorhizobium > Mesorhizobium sp. WSM4820. Next base: position 90,598 of record NZ_JBVVQN010000015.1, read on the forward strand.
GCCGCTGTGCGTCCACCACACCTTCGCCCCGAAGCAGTTCGACATCCACGTTCGGGAATACGAGATCGGGCCTTACCTACTCGATCCGTTCTATAAGGCGACGGCGAACGGCACGCGGTCGGGAGTTTACCGGCTGTCCGACCTTGCGCCCGACCAGTTCTACAAGAGCGAATACTACAAGTCCTATTATGTGCAGACCGGACCGGTCGACGAGATCGCCTTTTTCACCCCCGGCAAGGACGGGTGGACCGTAGCGACGTCGCTGATGCGCGCGCCCAGCCGCCAGAATTTCACCGCGCACGACCTGCGCACACTGCGTATCGTCGAGCCCTTGGTCCGGCGTATCGTTGAGATGCACTGGCGCACCGACGAAAGGCTCAAGACCGCGACGCCGGTTGAAGACGACAAGGCAGTGATGCGGCGCACCGTGCAGGATGCATTGGAGGCACGCGGCATGCCGCCGCTGACGCCACGAGAACTGCAGGTCGTCGGCCTCGTTCTTGAAGGTCACTCCTCCGAGTCGACCGACAACCTGCTGGGCATCTCAGCCGGAACGGTCCGCATCCACCGCAAGAATATCTATGCCAAGATGCGCATATCCTCTCAGCGCGAACTATTTGCAATCTTCATCAAGGCGCCGGCGACCACCTCTTGGCCGGTCAAGTCTGGGTAGGCTGGTGCGGCTGGCGCCGCTATTTCGCGGCCGATCGATGAGCCAGGAAAATGGATGCTCCAACATCCGCTCTTGGATGAAGGGAACGTTGGCCTCTGCTGGCGGAATGGGCGCTTTCGTACGACGGCCTTGCGGCACTAGCAGACGGACGGGGCCGTCAGCTGACGGGCGGCTTTCGGGAATGAGATGGAGCATAGTATCCGTTCACGCATCAGAGTCGCCCGACGACGACTTATGACCCTGAGCGGATCTGACCCATCGACGCTGCCCGTGCCCCGCGGTTAACCCCCGGCCCGGATCACCTCGTCCACCTCCTTGAGGTCGACGCCTGCCGCGCGAGTGGAGCTTAGCCAAGACGGGCCCGGTGACCTCGTGGCAGTGCGGTCGTTTCATATTGGGGCCCTGGTGGGAACGTCGCGAGGTCGTCTTCCACTGGCCGGGGGGCACTTCACCCCTTCTTTTTCTTTTGTGCTGGCGGCGTCTTGGCAGCCGGCGCTGCCTTCTTCTCTTCAGTGGCGCAACCCTCGGCCTTCGTCAGCGTCAGCTTGATCGTGCCGCTATCGCCGAACACGCCAACCGGCGTGGTGATCTTCCACGCCCCGGTGAGCGCCATCGCGCCTCCGCCACCATCGAGCGAGACCATGTAGTTGCCGGCACCCGACCAGGGCACGCCGGCGGCCATGCCGCCAACCGTGAAACTGCCGCCGTCGCCTTTGGGGGCTAACGAAAAGAGGATCCCCGCCGATGCCCCGGTGCCTGGCAATTCGAATGGCTTGGTCAGGTCGCACACTGTGTGATCGATGGTCAGATCATCGTATCCGCCCTTCGCTCGATAGGCCGTCTTCTTGCAAAGCTTGTCGAACAGACTCCTGGCTATCGCCTCGGCCGCCTCCGCCACCTTGTCCTCGCCGAGAAATCCCTTGTCGTCGGCAATCAATTTCCCGTCGCCATCGGTGACCTGCATGATCCAGGTCACGTCGCCGTCACCGATGCCGACCACGCCGTCGATGAACGTATCGACGCGCAGCTCCTCGATCACGAGGTTCCTTGGGGCATAACCTTCATCCATGAGCTTCTTTTCGGCGGCGCGAGCCTCGGTTATCGTGCTGCCGACATCGACGATGACGGCCTCGCAGCTTCCTTCGGCCTGCGCTTTCTCGACCAGCATTGCGAGTTCGGAGCCGACCAGATGCTGCATCTGTCTGGCAAGCAGTTCGGAGGCCGGGTTGGCGGGCAACACCTCACGTACGGCAATGCGCTGCTCGGCGACGGCTGGCATCGCGCCAAGCGACAGGGCCACCGCCAGGAAAGCGGAACGGATACCAACGGGATACATCGGCTTCTCCACCAAAACGGGGGCTACGCCATGTCCCCGGCAACCAATTATGTATCATGTTGGTCGATGATGGCGTTCTCTAACGTTGAGAGCTTTGGCTGCCTCGACCAGATCGCGGTACTTCGATGTCCAGTCGAGACCGCGGCGGGTGAAAATCCGCGCACTGCCGGCGTCGATGATGATCTGGCAGCGGTAGCCGTCGAATTGTCTCATGCATCCAGTCGTCATCTTGGGGCGACCAAGGTAGGCATCATCGGAGGAATAAATTGTAGCCGGCCAGCACCGGTAGTCACTCGTTTGCGCACAGGTTCGAGTCTAGGCTCATCCGATTCGATGGCTAGGAGAACGGACCATGATCTTTTTACTAAATTAGCAATGATGCATGTAGTGGCATACATTTCGCCCAGCCGGCGACCCCAACGCCCCCCCGCCCGCCGGCTAGGCGCGGCGGCCCGATAGCCACCCGATAGACTGTCGGGCCGTCCCTAGCAAAATTCGCACCCTGAGCCGAGGTAGAGCCAATACGCAATGAGTATGCAGCTAAGGGATTTCGTCCCGACTGGCCTTACCGATCGCCCCAAGCAATGAAGCGAGGGTTGGCGTCAGTTCTGGTTCGACCTTCAGCCCAAACAGCTTGTTCACGTGGCGACGATTGTCTTCGGTACCGATCAACTCCCGAACGGCCTCGGCAAGGGTCTTATGCCCGTCTCTGTCGCGCTTTGCCATCTGCAGGAGTTCCGACTGGGCCGCAACTCGCGGGTCACGGAATGGTTCCGTTAGAGATCAGGAATGTTTGGCACCTCAGTGCAGCTGATGTTCTCGTCAGCCAATTCTATCCTCGCCGCTCAAGCTCCTCCTGAAGCTCCACCGTCAACGCGAGAAGCCTCGGTGGCAAAATTTGCTGGTCGTCCAATCTTAGTAGACCGCGTAGCTTTCGGCGATAGTCTTCCGACCTGATCAGCTCTCGGAAGGCATAGTTCTCTTTGATTGCTGGAGAGTTCCGCAAAGGGTCGAAATGTTTGCCGCAAACAATTCATAGAAGAACGACACGATTCAGCACTTCCGAAGCATAGACGTCTTCCCGAGCCGGGTGTGACTGCCGAGGGATCTGGATAAGGATCTCTGCCGATCCGACATCCATCGCGTCAGCCAGTGAGAGTTGATAAACACCAAGAAGAACCAGAAGAAAATGCGGCTAGCTGCCAAATGGAAATAGATCTGATAAGCGTTTGTTACGATGAGACGGACACTCCTGTTAAGATTAACTGGACTAGTTAATTTCCAACTCTTTTGGGGCCTGATTCAAGCTCGACCGCACCATTCGGAGCCCGCTAGAGCTCTATATTAAGACCGATGGAAGGATTCTCAGGGTCCCCGGGTCCGATTTTTGAAATCTCTGGTGAATCCGATGGATGCACGGAATTCAGCGTGATCCCCGTGAGAGGCGGTGGGTAAAGCTGCTTATTGCAGCCGCACCACGAAAATCCTCGGAGGCAATGCTTAAGAAGGTGACGCGGCGCGCGCAGTCGGTGGTGCGAGCGTGGGGCGTTCAGAAATCGGCGAAGATCCACGGGCTGGGCGCGACCCAGTGCAGGCGGAGGCCGAGCTGCGGCGGCGGCTGCATGGGGCTGGTGCGTTCGACTGCCGTGCCTGGGCCGAGGCCGAGCTCCTGATCTGGTTCGTGCGGCTGGGAATCTGGCCGTTGGATATGGGCCGCACCCTCGACCCTGCAGAGCTTGGCATCGCCGAGACGGAGATTGAGGCGGAAGCGCAGAAGGAGCGTGGGGAGCGAGCGCTGCGAGACAGCGAGGCGCGGTCGGTGCGCCTGAATGGTAAGCTGCGTGATCCGCTGGCGGTCGACTGGCTGAAGCTGTCCGAGGAAATCACCCAAGGCCTGTCTAAGAAGTTGCTGAGCGGGCCGTTTGCCGACCTCGCACCGCGAGGAGGCGCGCAAGAGGCGTCGCAGCTCTGCAAGCCGAGGGCGCTAGCCCATTCAACCGTCGCGAGGCAACGATGCTCTCGGTTACGACTTCTGCGTCAGCTTCAACAAGCAGACTTGGGACATTGATGTAAAGACAAGTACCGAGGACCCTGTCAATTCGAGCTGGGGGAGACGGAGGTTCGCCGTGCGCGCGATGTTGCGCGGTCAAGATCGGCCGAGCGGTATGTGGTCGCCTACGTCGAAATGTCGGACAGACCGGCGCGACAAAAATCGACATTCTCCCAAATCCGCTCGGATCGGACGCTGATGGCGGTCTCAATATCGCCGGCGACAGCATCCGCTATGCGGCCGGCGCGGCTAAGAGCGTCGTCCTGGCGGACGATAGCGCACCTTGAGGCAGCAGCGGCCGTGACGCAGCACATAACTGTTCGCCGGCACTAACCCCTAAAGGTGAGGCCCCAGTAGGCCAGCGCGGCTCGTACCTGCTCGCGCGGATAATGCAGGCCCGCAGACTCGAGATTTCGGCGGATCGCCGCCAGACGGCGGTCAGCGGCGTGCGCGATTCCGCTGTCTAAAGGTACGGTGCCGGGGGGAGCTGCATCCCGCGAAGCCCTCGGCCAACTCTTCGGATATGCGGGATCCTTGATCACAGCTTTAAGATCGACCGGGGCTAGCTCTTCGTGGTCGCAGCGCCAGTCATAGGTGAAGAAGGCGCACGCTCGCAGCATGGCTTTCACTTCGGGCATCACGTCCGTGAACGCCTTAAGCGGCGTCGGGAGCAGGACCATATTGGCGACGCACGAGAAGAACCGAGCGTCCTGCACCACTACATTCGTTGATCCATATGCCGCGTCATCGATGCCCCAGATGTGGCAACAGGACCAGTTTGGGCGATCGTCCTTGCGCAGCCCGAGCGCCTGCGTCAGGGCCTGGTTGGCGTAAAGATTCCCCTCTTGCTTGTGCACCTTGTTCCCGGTCTGCCGATTGGTGTTGAACCGGGGTTCGGACCAATTCCTGTTGTAGAAGAGGCCGCGACGAGCGTGTTCCGGATACCAGACGGGAAGCTTGCGGAAAGTGTCGGCGGCAACCCAGCGAGCCGTTCGCTCTATAAGTCCCACTATATCAGAGAGGCTGAGCTCAGCCCGTAGTGCATCGAGGCCGTCAGGAAGTTCTTGTTTCATCGGAAATCAGTAACTCGATGTGGCTGGCGAGCATAGATATGAGGCGCCGGACCATGCTTCCTCCGCGTAGGCGCGAGCAAATAGCACGAACTGTTTCATCGCGCCAACACCTTGGGATCCGCGGTTGGACCGCGCTCAATTCTGATCTTCTGGTAGTCACACTTCTCGACGACCTGTTGGGAATAGGGTGCAGATAACATCCTGGCGTTGTCTCGAGCGGCGTCCGCTATCTTGTGCGCTCGCGTGGAAGCAGTTGGCGGCAGTCGGTCTCGAAGTTCCGGGCGGCAATGCGCCCATAGCAGACATCAGCCCCCACCTCTCGCCTGTCGTTCCAACGCCGCGCCAAGGTCCCGGCTTCGGACGTACGGCTCTGTCCTGGTGTGGATCTCGAACGACCCGTCGCGAGCATAGAGCTGCTTGGTCGCATATCGAGCAATGCTCGTATTCAGTGCGGCGACCTGGTCGCGGCGATGATCTCGCTGCGCAGGCTGTTTGACGAAGAGCCCGACCAAGGCGAGCTCAGGCGAGATCGTGAACATAACGATCGTATTTTGGAGGCCGAACCCCGGCGAGTAGGGCCTCGGCTTTCCGTCAGCCCAACTTAGGATTACCGGATCGTCGGACGTCGCATAGGTGTAGCCAGGTTCGGCCGAGACGAAAGACCAGCTCCTGCGAGCCAGCTGTTCGAGGGCCGGCTGGACCGCCTGGAGCTCCAATCCGATTAGGTAGGTCTGATCGATCGCGATCTCGTATCCGCCACGATCAATGGAAGCCTTCATATCCTCGTAGTTGATGTCATCGCGGATCGGGACGCCGTTCTCTCGAGCCTGCTTCACCGAGTCCTCGAACCGATCCTTGTGTTTCAGCATCATACCCATCATGCCGTTGACGATCTTGGGATGAAATTCTTCGTTCATCGACCTGAAGCGTGGATTGCGCACGGCCACATTCGCCATCAGCAGCATGACCGGGGAAAATGGGCGTCAGAAGGGAAGCCCTTGGCGGCGATCGCCTCGGCGAGATGCCCTGAGATTTCATCCTCGATCTCAGCCATCCCGTCTTCGATGTGATTGGGGTCGAAGCCCTTGACATCGATGCGGAAGAAGTGGCGCCGGCTGCCAACGTTCCGGACCAAGGTCTCGAACGACTTTCTCGTCGACTGATCGTAGCAGAAGACCTTGGCTTTCCGCTTGTCACAGCCAACGCTGAAATTTCGCAGATAAAATTGAGGGATGAAGTGGTGATTTGCCTTCTCTGCCATTATTGCCCGCAATATTTGCAGACCGATCGCTGCCGATATCGCGCCGAGGATCTGGACGACGAACGGCTCTGGTTCTTTGTGGTAGGTGACTTAGCCGCCCAGATCAGGCCGATCGTTAGGAACGTGTGCTCTCGAAGACCGATGTCCAGCTGCTCTCGCGTTAGACTGGGGGCACCCTCATCACGAGCATAGAGTGCCGTATCTCGCAAGCTCGCGCGCTTGTGAAAATACTCCAACATGGTTCGGATATCCGGGAATCGGCTGACGAAGGCATTATTGGCAGAGGCGGGAGACGGGTTCTCCCCGTCCTCATTGAAGGAGAACAGCCGAAGCCCCAGCGGATATCCGGCCGTGTCGTTCATTACGCTGTCGGACCGGCGCAATCGAGCCTTACACAACTGTATGTGCGGCCCCTTCGTTCTGACGTTGGTTTGGCAATCGCGTCTACGGAGCCTTCACAACCTTCCGTCCGGGACTGACCTATGTCGGCTTCCGGTTCGGTTGTTGAAGACGTAGGTTCAAGTTGGACACGAACAAACCAAGCAGGAAAATATGGGATCCTCAGGCGGTCGTCCACACCTAGCTACTGACGCCGTCTGTTTATTCACGCATCCGAAATGGAGGGTTCCGTCGGCCAAACTTGTCGGCGCCGTCGTGCCAGCCGGCCCAGTCTATGACAATCGGAACATCCGGAGCGTGGGTGTCAAATACATGGATCTGCCAGCTAGGGTGCAGCCGCTGAAAATGCTCAGCATGCAGTGCAGCGTCTTTGGCACCATCGAGCGTCACATGCACACCGCCAGGAAACCAAAACTTACCGGTAGGCCAGTATCGTACGTGGTCCGCTGACCAATCGAGCCACAGGCTTTTCTCAACAAGACCCATCATTGCGTTCTCGGTAGGGCGAAGCGCCAGCACAACGGCGCCACATCGTTGATTTTCTTTGTCTCGCTCCAATGAAGCGCTCCCGCAGCTTCGTACCGTTCAAACTATCGCTGGAGCCAAAACATCCCTGCCGGTGGCCGCCCTAGGAAGCGCCAGTCAATCGTCTTGGCCAGCTTCACCCAGCGCACGATCCATATTGAGGATGTGGTCGAGCCGGGATCGCAACAGGTCCGTCTGGCCGCTCTCGCGCCGTTCCTTCAGTCGCATCGCTTTCGCTTCCCTCGCAGCTTCGTCATCGCCTCGAATCACGCAGAACAAGCCCATCCAGTTTGCCGGAAATCGCAGCCTCTAGCCACGAAATTCGGCAATCTGAAACCCGGAGTCAGGGGAAATCGTAAAACGGAATCAAAGCATTCCGAGTTCTTCACGGACGACGCAGTAGCCAGCGACGGGTTTGTTCGGGAGAACGCACGGCAGCTCAAGTTCAAGTCTGAATCGACCGGTTTTGAAGAGTAATCGTTCTATTCGGCCATTCGACATGCCAACGCTTTGCTTGTAACAGAATCTGTGATAGTCGAGTCATTGACTGTGGCTAAGTTGATTAGCAAAATCAGCAGGTTATGGTGCCACCAAATTTAGAGGTTCGAGTCCTCTTCTGGGCACCAATCCCTTTGTAAGCTCTTGATTTCCTGGAAACCATAGGTTTCCGGGTCATCGGCTGCTACACAAAGGTGCTGTCGCCTTGCGAATGACCTCACCCAATAAGGCGTCCTGATACGCCCCCTGGTTCGTAAGGCGCATGCCTGCGGACATCTCCAAGGTTGGCGCGCGGCGGCCGCGGTTGTGAGCATCTTCCCATACGGAATGTCATCGAGTAGCGTGCAGGGGCGGCAGGTGACGGCGCTCTCCTTGGCGAATGCACTGCTGCACCTTCAGCAGCTGCCGTCAGAAGATGGGGCTGGTGTCACAACCCGGTGCTTGCCGTGACAGATTATTCCCGTCCCGGTTCTTTTCGGCACCGAAACGAGGGGAAAGAAATGCACAACCGATTTCGGCGGTGCCTGCGGAGAATGTCGCTGGCGGCATTGACGATGCTGGCGGTTCCGGTCCACGCGGCTGATCTCGTCATTGCAATGCCGAACTGGCCGTCGGGCCAGGCGACGGCAAACATTCTCAAGGTCAGCCTGAAGCAACATTTCGGGCTCGATGCCGATGTGCGCGAGATGGGGACGCTCATTGCCTTTGCCGGCCTCGATTCGGGCGAGGTCGATATTCATCCCGAAATCTGGCTGCCCAACCTGGACAATCTGGTTAAGAAGTATGTCGACGGCGCCGGCACGGTAGCCATCAGTCCCATCGGTGTGCCGGCATGGCAGGGCATATGCGCCACCCGCGAAACTGCCGACAAATTTGGCATCCGCGACATTTCGGATCTCACCGACCCGCGCAAAACCGCCGCGTTGGACACGGATCGGGACGGACGCGGAGAACTCTGGATTGGCGCCGAGGGTTGGTCCTCGACGGCGATCGAGCGTGTCCGCGCCAACAGCTATGGCTACGCCGAGACAATGACATTGCTGGAGACGCCGGAGGATGTCGGAATGGCGGCTGTCGATGCCGCGGTTGCCACGGCTCATCCGATGGTGTTTGCCTGCTATGCGCCGCATCACGTGTTTGAACTGCACGAAATTGTCCGGCTTGCCGAGCCGCCTTTTGACCCGGCAAAGTGGAAGATCGTGCTGCCTTCCGAGGACCCGCTCTGGGTCTCGAAGTCCAGCGCGCCGGTGTCATGGGATACGGCACATTTCCACATCGCTTACGCCACCTCGCTGCGCAAGAAATATCCTGAGGTGGTCGCGTTCCTGGAACGGGTCGCCCTCAAGCCCGAGGACGCCACCAAGATGAGTTATGCGCTCCAGGTGGAGCGCCAGGATCCTTACGCGTACGCCAAACAATGGGTCGCCGCGCAGGGCGCTCGGGTGCAAGGGTGGGCAAATCCATGACCGGAAAGCTGACGATCGCGGGACGCACCGCTCTCCAGCGGCGCTGCCTGACGGCAATTGTCGCGGTAGCGCTCGGTCTTGTGGCGGTGGCGGCGCTGGCTGCCGGAACCCAGGTTTTCGATCCGAAAACCCGCAAATGGGTGGACTATGACCGCGCCAAGGCGCGCAAATACTATGCCGCGCATAATCAAGTGCCAGAGGCGTTTCGCCCGCAGATGGTCAAGTTCCGCACCGCGGAAGCGCCCGGTACGATCATCATCGACGGCAACCAGCATTTTCTCTACCTGGTGCAGCCGGGTCAGCGCGCCATGCGCTACGGTATTGGCGTCGGCCGGGAAGGCTTTGGATGGGCCGGAATCGTGCGCGTCGGCCGCATGGCGGAATGGCCGACCTGGACGCCGCCGGCCGAAATGGTCGCTCGCGATCCGAATGCTGTCAAACATGCGGGAGGCATGCCGGGAGGGCCCGACAACCCGCTCGGCGCCAGGGCGCTCTATCTGTATGAGCGCGACCAGGACACGATCTACCGGATACACGGCACGCCGGAGCCGTGGACGATCGGGCTCGACGTGTCATCAGGCTGCATCCGGATGCGGAACGACGACATCACCGACCTGGCATCGCGCGTCAAGGTTGGGGCCAAGGTCATCGTTCTCATGCAGGGGGCGGCACTTTACAAGGGTGTTTGAAGCCGGGGTGTGTGAAGCGGCATTCGGAGAGGGACAAGCAATGTCGGCAAAACCTGCAGTGAGAACTTCGATCCGGGCAACAGCAATTGGGTTCCTGGCGGGGGCCTTGAGCGCTTGCGTCAGCACGCCGCCGCCGCCGCCTCAGGACCAGATGTCCAGGACCCAGGTCGAGACGGCCCCGGCCGACCTTCAGCTGCTTTGCGCCGACGCAGCCGCCAAGGCGAGCGGTGCCGACAGCAGCAAAATACTTCCGGTTTCGTCGAGCAAGATCGATTCCACAACCTATCGGGTCGAACTCGATGCCAGCGGCAAGAAGACAAGCTGCCTTGTCGATACCGAAGGCAATGTCAAATCCGTTCAGCCCACCTGATCCGCTCTGGTCGAAGGATTTTGCGGCGATCTGACGATTGCCGCGAACGTGGCGTCGGCTTCGGAGGTGACGATTGGTGGCGACCAGCCGCGGCGAGGTTCAGACACTAGGAGAAAAAGCCCGGCCGACGGCAGCGTGTCTCAACCCAGCGGCATCATCGCGATTGGCAGGTTCGGGCATTCGCTGTACCATTCCTGCGCCGGTCGGCGAAATTGCGCGTTCCGGCAAGGGAGAAACGTCCATGTTACGATCAATTTCGCTCGCGGTTTTCCTGGCGGTCGTTCCTGCGGCAGCCTTTGCAAATTCATGCCCGACCATCATGGCCGCGATCGACGCGGCGTTGCCGACCGCGACGCTGGCCGAGGCCGACATGAACAAAGTCAAGGAACTGCGCGCCCAAGGCGAGAAATTGCACGCCGCCGGCGATCATGCAGGGTCGGAGGCTGCGCTCAACCAAGCCAAGTCGATGCTCGGCATATAATTGCGGGCAAGCTATGCTCCCCCTTCTCCCCCTGTGGGAGAAGGTGGCCGAGCGAAGCTCGGTCGGATGAGGGGTGTTCCAGCTTGGCACCACCGTGATCCGTCCAGCACCCCTCAACCGTCTCGGCGCTGCGCGCCGATCCACCTTCTCCCACAAGGGGAGAAGGGAAGCTCTCCACCGGCAGGGCCGCGTGGGTTGGTTCACCCCAAGCCGATGCGCCTGGCGCCTTGCCGGAACAGGGCTGCGGCGTCCGGCTCGAAGCGGAAGGTGCCGATGAAATCGTCGGCACAGTAGTTCGGCAGCGTCTTGCGGATGGCGGCCGTGAAAGTGCGGGCCTCGTCAAGCCGCCCCGCCAGCGCAAGGCAGTGCGCCGCGATCGCCAGGATGATGGCATGCGCGTTGGGACGGGCGGCGGCCTTCAGCGCCCATTCGGCGGCCTCGTCGAACTGCCCGAGGCGGACATGCGCCATCGCCCTGGCGCCGAGCATGCCGAACAGCAGCGGATCGAACGGACTTAGATGGCGCGAGTGATCGGATGAACCGATCGCCGCGTTCGGATCACCCGACTGCGAGTGGACAAACGAAAGCGCGTAGTGGCCGAGCGCAAAGTTGGGGCTGAGATCGACGGCCCGTTCCAGCTCGATGAGCGAGCCGTCCTGCTCGCCGCGCAACCACAGCGCCCGGCCCATGGCCCAGTGCGCGGCCGGATTGTGATCGTCGACCAGAAGACTTTGGCCGGCGGTCTCGAAGGCGAGCGCGCTTTCCTGGTCGCGGTCTCCCCAGCGCTGAAAGGCGTTCTGCCAATGGGTGAAGGACAGGCCGGCATAGGCGCGGGCGAAGGTCGGATCGAGCTTCAGGGCCATGTCGAAGAAATGCCGGGCCTGCTCGTTTTCCGTGCGGGTGAAGCGATACATGTGCCAGAGGCCGCGATGGTAAGCCTCCCAGGCATTCAGCGAGCTGGGGGCTTTCAGCATGGCGCGGTTGCGCTCGACCATCTCGATCTCGGCCGAGATCGACGAGACGATGCTGTCGCCGACGTCGTCGAGGACGGCAAAGATGTCGTCGGGCCTGCGTTCGAAGGTCTCGGCCCAGACGATCCTGGCCGTGCGCACCTCGACAAGTTCGACGCTGACCGCGACACGGCCAGCCTGGCTGCGCACCGTCCCGGTGGCGACGTAGTCGACGTTGAGTCGCCGGCCGGCATCTTCCGGCGCGATGTTCTTTTCGGCCAGCGCAAAGACCGAGCCGCGGGCGATGACGAAGAAATCCCTGAGCTTGGCCAAACGGGTGATGATGTCGTGGGTCAGGCCGTCGGCCAATCCACCGCGAGAGGGGCCGCCGCGAGGGCCGCCGATCCCGGCTTCCTCGACAAACGGCATCACCGCGAGCGAGGCCTTCGACGTAGTAGTATCGGCATGGGGAAGCACAATTGACGCTTGCGCGGCTGCCGGCAACAGCGCCGGCTGCGCCCGGAGCGTCGCGGCAGGTCGTTCGCTGCGGATCGACCGCCATGCCTCACGAACGCGTCCGAAATCCAGATCCTCCGAAGCAAACAGCTGCGCCGCCGAGGCAAGATGGTCCTCGCCGGCGGCGATCTGCCCGCGTCGCGCCAGGCTTTTCAGAAGAGCCACGTGCGCGCGCTCGTCGAACGGATTGAGTTCCAGCCATGTCTCCAGATGCGCGGACATTTCGTCGGCATCCGCCGGCAGCTTGCTGACCAGCTGTTCCAGAATGGCGGCGTGCCACGAGCTGAAGCGGCGGCGTTGCGCGATAAGCCAGCTGTTGAAATGCGGGCTACGGTCGATCTCCAGCCCGTCGAGGAAGTCGCCGACGAATAGTCTGGACAGGGCCTGCAGCCGCTCAAGATCGAGCGTCTCGATGCCGCTGGCGGCGGCCGAGGCGACATCGACGGCGTCGACGGAAATGCCCTTCAGATCGAGCGCGACTGTGTCGCCTGATGTTTCGATCCTGTGGCGGTCCGGTTCGTCAAAAATGCCCCTGAGCTTGCTGAGGCACCAGCGAAGCTCGCCGCGCGGATCGTTCGGCACATCCCACAAAAGCTCGCACAGACGGCTGCGGCCGACGGCATGCGGCGCGAGCGCCAGATAGGTGAAGAGCGCGCGCAGCTTGCGCGATGCCGGCAGTTGCACGGTGGCGCCGTCGCGGATGACCGTCAGCGGCCCGAGCAGCCGCACGGACAGCCCGGCCGCTGCGCCGTCCAGGCTCGATCGAGCGGATTCCACGTGCGTTTCCACGCTTGCTCCCACGCTGGCCAGTTGTCCTCTGTTTTATCATCGAAAGCGATCGAGTGCATCCGGCAACGAATTTTCCGCGCCGGTTGCCGGCATCGCCACCGTTCCGGGCCGCGTTGGCGGCACCGGAACCGTACTGCGGCAAGGTCTCGAAACCTCGCCGCCCAAGCCGCCGGTTTGTAACCGGCTCGTGACGACGACACCTCGTGACGACAACAATAAGGGGAGAGCAGACATGTTGCAGCAACGGAAAAGGACCACGGCCGGGCGCGGCCGCCTGTTCGACAGCATTATCGACACGGTCGGCGACACGCCGGTGATCAGGATCAACAATCTCGGCCCCGATCATGTGACGATCTATGTGAAGGCCGAGTTCTTCAATCCGGCGGCATCGGTGAAGGACCGGCTGGCGCTCAACATCATCGAAGAGGGCGAGCGCAGCGGCGCCCTGAAACCGGGCCAGACCATCGTCGAGGCGACCAGCGGCAACACCGGCATCGGGCTGGCCATGGTCTGCGCGCAGAAGGGCTATCCGCTGGTGGTGACGATGGCCGACAGTTTCTCCGTCGAGCGCCGCAAGCTGATGCGCATGCTGGGCGCCAAGGTGGTGCTGACGCCGCGCGCCCAGAAGGGTTTTGGCATGTACAACAAGGCGGTCGAACTCGCCGAGGCGAATGGCTGGTTCCTGGCCCGCCAGTTCGAGACCATCGCCAATGCCGCCATTCACGAGGCGACGACGGCGCGCGAGATCATCAACGACTTCGCCGGATCGCGGCTCGACTGCTTCGTCACCGGCTACGGAACCGGCGGCACCGTCGTCGGTGTCGGGCGCGTGCTGCGCCGCGAGCGTCCCGAAACCCGGATCGTGCTGGCCGAACCTGCCAACGCCCAGCTCATCGGCAGCGGCAAGGCGCAGCAGCGCGGCGCCGACGGCGCACCCGCCGCCAGCCATCCGGCCTTCGAGCCGCACCCGATCCAGGGCTGGACGCCGGATTTCATTCCCAACGTCCTGCAGGAGGCGGTCGACGCCAGCCTCTACGACGAGGTGGTGCCGATTGCCGGGCCCGAGGGCATCAAATGGGCCAAGGCGCTGGCGCAAAAGGAAGGGATTTTCACCGGCATCTCCGGCGGAGCGACCTTTGCCGTGGCACGCCAGATTGCGGAAAAAGCTGCACCCGGCTCGGTGATCCTGTGCATGCTTCCCGACACCGGCGAACGCTATATGACGACGCCGCTGTTCGACGGCATCGAAGCCGAGATGGACGCCGAGGAGATCGCGCTGTCGCGCTCAACGCCGGGCTGCCAGTTCCCGGCCGAATAATTGCGCATCGGGAGCAACGCGGATGGACGCCATGCTGAAAGCCGCCGGCACTGCCGGTATGGTTGCCGAAGAAACGCTCGATCCGGTCGACTGGGCCGATGTGCAGGCGCTGTCACACCGGATCGTCGACGACGCCGTCGACTATCTGCGCGATGTCAGGCAACGCCCGGTGTGGCAGGACATGCCGGCGGAGGTGAGAGAATTTTTCGCAGAGCCGCTGCCGCAATCGCCTCAACCGCTGGCCCAGGTCTATGGCGAGGTCGCCCGCAACGTGATGGCCTACCCGATGGGCAACATCCATCCGCGCTTCTGGTCCTGGTACATGGGGTCGAGCAATTTCACCGGGGCGCTCGGCGATTTCCTGGCGGCGGTGCAGGGCTCCAACCTCGGCGGCGGCAACCATGCCGCCGCGCTGATGGACAGCCAGGTCGTCGACTGGTGCAAGCAGATGATGGGCATTCCGCAATCAGCCAGCGGCACGCTGGTCAGCGGCGGCTCGATGGCCAACATCATTGGCCTGACCGTGGCCCGCAACGCCAGGGCTGGCATCGACGTGCGCGAGCATGGCGTTGCCGCCATCGACAAGCCGCTGCGTTTCTATGGCTCGGACCAGCTTCACTCCTGCCATCGCAAGGCGATGGAGGCGCTCGGCCTCGGCAACCGCGCGCTGCGCCGCATCCCGACCGATGCCGGATTGCGGATCGACATCGACGCGTTGCGGGCGGCGATCACTGAGGACCGCCAGGCGGGTTTTCGGCCGGCCTGCGTGATCGGCACGGCCGGCACCGTGAATACCGGTGCGATCGATGATCTGCAGGCGCTGGCAAGGCTGGCGGCGCAGGAAGATCTCTGGTTCCATGTCGACGGCTGCATCGGCGCGCTGATCGCCATCGCGCCGGAAAATTCCCACCGCGTTGCCGGCATCGAGCACGCCGACTCGATCGCGCTCGACCCGCACAAATGGCTGCACGCCCCTTTCGAGGTCGGCTGCGTGCTGATCAGGGACGCCGCGACCCATCGCAGCACGTTCGCTGTGACGCCGGAATATCTCGAATCGACGCCGCGCGGCCTCGCCTCGGGCCAGTGGCTGCATGATTTTGGCCTGCAGACGTCACGCGGTTTTCGCGCGCTGAAGGTGTGGATGGCGCTGAAGCAGCACGGCATCGAGAAATTCGGCCGCCTGATCGACCAGAACATCGCGCAAGGACATTATCTCGGCGCGCTGATCGAGGCCGAACCGCTGGTGGAACTCGTCGCGCCACCGAGCATCAACATCGTCTGTTTTCGCTACCGTGGCGACGGGCTGACGGGAGAGCGGCAGAAGGCGCTCAACACCGAGATCATGCTGCGGCTGCAGGAAGACGGCATCGCCGCCCTTTCGGATACGACGGTGCACGGCCAGCATTGCCTCAGGGCAGCGATCAACAACCACCGCACCCGGCGCGACGACCTGGATTTGCTGGTGCGGGAGACGGTGCGGCTTGGACGGGAGGTTTCAAGGCGTGGCGCGGCTCTGCCTTCTCCCCTTGTGGGAGAAGGTGGCCGCGAAGCGGCGGGATGAGGGTGTTCCAGCTTGGCACCGCCGCACTCCATCCAGCACCCCTCTTCCGTCTTGGCGCTGCGCGCCAATCCACCTTCTCCCACAAGGGGAGAAGGAAAGACCCGCGATCACGCCTCGAGCCAGACCTTGTCGAAATGCTGCTCCAGAGACTGGTGCTGCTCGCAGCCATGCACGCCCTTGCGGAACGTCCGGTAGACCGAGCGCCAGTAGGGCTGGATGATGATGCCGGAGTCGCGCAGATTCTGCTCGATCTTGGTCATGATCTCCTTGCGCGCACTGGCGTCGGGTGTGGCCAGCGCCTTGTCGAGCAAGGCGTCGAACTCCGGATTGGCGTAGGCGGTCTCGTTCCAGGCAGCGCCCGATCTGTAGGCCAGCGCCAGCACCTGGACGCCCAGCGGCCGGCCGAGCCACTCGGTGCAGGAGAAAGGATATTTGCTCCAGTCGTTCCAGAACGTCGCCGCCGGCAGCACGGTCCGTTTGACCTTCAGCCCGGCGTCGCGCATCTGCGCAGCGATGGCGTCGCCGGTGTTCTTCTGCCAGTCGACATCGACGGAGATGAGCTCGTATTCGTGATCGGACTTGCCGGCCTCGGCAAGCAGCGCCTTGGCTTCGTCGACATTGCGGACGGCCGGGCCGATATCGGCGTATTCGGCATGCATCGGGCCGACATGATGGTTCTCGGCCGGCTTGCCGCGGTCGTCCATGCCGATCTTCAGGATTGCGGCATTGTCGACGGCGAGCTGGGCGGCGCGCCGCACCCTGATGTCGCCATAGGGCGGATTGCCGACGTTGAAGCGGGCGACGATGGTCGAGCCGGTGGCAAGCTCGGAATTGCTAAGACCCATGGCGTCGGTCTGCGAGACGGTATCGGCGGCGGTTTCGTGGTTGGTGTCGATCTCGCCCGATTCGAAGGCCGAAAACATCGCATTGGGATCGGAGCCGTAGTCGACCCATTGGATGCCGTCGAGCCAGAAGTCGCCCTTCCACCACGGCTTGTCCTTGCGGCGGACCTCGGCGCCGACCTCGGCGTCCCATGCCACCAGTTCGCAAGGTCCAGTGGTGATCGCCAGGGCCTTCAGCGGATCGCCGTCGCCGTCGTAACTGCGGTGCATGATCAGCGCCGGATAGTCGGTCATGCCGGCAATCAGCGAAATGTCGGGCTTCGGCAGATTGAGCCGGACGGTAAAGTCGTCGACACGCTCGATGCCGCCGTCGATCGGCTTCTTGGTGGCGGCGTCGACCAGCGCCCCCATCCGCTCGGCGACCGAATTGCCGGCAACGCTCGCATCGCACCAGCGCGTCAGGTTGTGGACGACGTCGTCGGCGTTGAAAGTGTCGCCGTTCGACCAGGTGATGCCCTTGCGGACGTGCAGCGTCAGCACGCGGGCGTCGTCGCTGGTCTCCCAACTCTCGAGCAGCCACGGCTCGAAGGTGAAGTCGCGGTTCCAGCGCACCAGATACTCGTTGCAGTGGCGGGCAACATTGGACATTTCGACGCCGTCGAAGGTGCGCGGGTCCTTCCAGCCCTTGACGTTCATGGCGACGCGCAAGACGCCGCCGCGCTTCGGCTCCTGCGCCCTGGCCGGTGAAGGCGCGAGGCCGCCCAGCGCCAGCGCGCCGGCGACGCCGACGCCGAGTGCTGCCATGGTGGCGAGATATTCGCGCCGGTTCATGCTGCCTTTTTTAAAACCGTCGGCGACGGGCTCGGCCTGCGGATGCAGCGCTCTGTCGGTCAGCATCAACTTCATCGTCGAATCCTCCCTGTCGGGGGCCCCGGGGGGCGGGGGGGGGGGGGGGGGGGGGGGGGGGGGGGGGCGGGCGGGGAGGGGGGGGGGGGGGTGGGGGGGGGGGGGGGGGGGGGGGGGGGGGGGGGGGTGGTTGGTTGGGGGGGGGGGGGGGGGGGGGGGCGGGGGGGGGGGCGGGGGGGGGGAGGGGGGGGGAGGGGGGGGGGGGGGGGGGGGGGGGGGG